>JAYWEP010000288.1:0-16283 GCA_043779205.1 Chthoniobacter sp.
TGTAATCGGCCGTGGCGCGGGGAATGTTGCCGTCCTCGGCGAAGGTCGCGCCGCGGATGAAGTTGCCCCCTCCGACGACGATCGCCAGCTCCACGCCCAAGTCGCGACACGCGTGCGGCCTTGCCGGCGGGGACGCCGCTGTGCTAGACCGCGCGGATGAAAAATGTGCTCCTCCCCCTCGTCTCGTGGTTCGTTTCGGTTTCGCTGGCGGCGGCGCAATTGCCCGCGCTCGCTCCGCCGCGCGGGTGGAAGACCGCGGAGGGCCAGCCTTTCCAAGCCTCGGTGCTCGAATATGACGGCACGACGGTGACGCTGCGGATGCCGACCGGCGCACGCGTGCAGGCGGCGGCGGCGAAGCTCAGCGCGGAGGATCAGGCCTACCTCGTGGAGTGGCAGAAAAAGCAGCCGATCAAAGTGGCGATGCCGGAGTCCGTGGGCGTGGAGCCCGCGCAGATCAAAGCGGAGGTGGTGAGCGAGGACGCGAAAGAGGAAAAATACGTGTACCGCACCACCCACTTCGAATTCGAGTCGCAGGGGAAGTTCGGCCAGGCGCTGCTGCGCGAGGTGGCGCGGAATTTCGAGGCGACCTTTGAGCTGCTCAAGGTGCTGCCTTGGGACATCGAACCCAAGCCGGCGTCGGGCGAGTATTTCCACGCGCGGCTTTTCAAAAGCGAGGAGGCCTACATGGCGGGCGGCGGCCTGCCGGGCAGCGGCGGCGTGTACTCGTCGCGCGAGCAGATGTTCATGGTGCCCTTCGCGAGCATCGGCGTGAAGCTCGTGGGCAAGAGCTACGCGAAGGACGACAACTTCGAGACCCACACCATGGTCCATGAGCTGACCCATCAGATGATGCATTTCTGGATGGAGCTGCTGCCGCAGTGGATCGTGGAAGGCACTGCGGAATACACCGGCACGCTGCCGCTGAAGACCGGCCACTTTCGCGTCTCCGCGGCGAAGAACGGGCTGAAGGACTACATCGACTTTTTGAAAAAGCGCACGGTCAACGGCGTGCCGGAGCCGTTTCCGCTGGAGAAACTTTTCCCGATCACCAACGAGGAATGGAACGAAGTCCTGGCGCAAAATCCGCGCGCCGCGCACCAGCTCTATTTCACGTCCTACCTGCTCGTGTACTACTTCATGCACCTCGACAACAAAGGCGACGGGCAGCTCCTCGCGCGCTATTTCCGGGAGGTCGGCGACGTGCGCAAGGAGTCGGAAAAATACGGCAAGGCGATGGAGGCTTTCAAGAAACAGCCCGGCGTGGACGTGCATCCCGACGGCAGCTTCACCTATCGCCGCGACCTCGTGCTGCCAAAGCCGCCGGCGGCCACCGAGACGCCCGAGGCGCGCGCGGCTTTCCAGAAAAAGACGCTGCAAATCCTGCTCGATGGCCGGAGCGAGGCGGACCTCATGAAGCAAATCCGCTCGGCCTACGCGAAGCTCGGCATCCGGCTGTGAGAGGGGCGGACCGGAAGCGCGGTTTTTAATCGGCAAGCGGAGCGCGCCGGCGGGCGGGCATCGTCAGTTCAGATGCAGGAAGCAGTCATAGGCGTTTTGCAAAACGAGCGCCGCGACCACTCCGCAGGCCGCGCGCGGATACCGCGTGACCGGCTCCTCCAGCGCGCGGTACGCGAGCAGCAGCCCGCCGGGAAGAAACGGCACGAGGTAGCGGAAGCAGCATTCACTATGCAGCGCCCACGACGGAAACATGACCGCGGCGGTGAGCAGGAACGGCGCGATGACCACGGTATCGCCCGCACTGAGCGGCACGCGCCAGCCGAGCGCGCGCACCCTTTTTCCACCGAACCACCCGAGCGCGCCGAGCAGCGCGACGCTGAACCCCGCGCGCCAGTCGAGCGGTTCGGTCTCGGTCGGCTCACCCACCAGCTCATCGAAGCGCCCGATGACCAGCGCGGGAATGATGCCCTGGATGACGAGCCGCGCCTGATGGGGAAAAGCCTGGACGTGTTTCCATTCGTAGGAGGCTTCGGCGTAAAGCTTGCCGTGGCGCGCAGCCACGCGAGGAGCCTCCACGCGCGCCCACCAGACCGCCGCAGGCAGCGGGATGAGCGCGAGCCCCAGCGCGCAGGCGAGCCCCGGCCAGACCTCGCGCCACGCGGGCCGCACCATCGCGCGCACCGCCAGCACCGCGCCGCCGAGCAGCACTGCGAGCGCCGCGAGGAGCAGCCCGTTTTCCCACGGCACGATGACAAAAGTCTTCCTCCGCGTGAGGTAATGGTAAGCCACCGGCGCGAGCAACACCCCACCCGCCGCGAGCACCCCGCCCGCGCGCCGCAGCCGCCGCGCGCCCGCCGCCGTGCCCGCGCGCTCACGCAGCCGCGCGGCATTTTCCGAGCGCCACCACAGCCACGCGAGCGAGACCACGGACTGGAGCAGCGAGAGTTTGAAAACGTACAACGCCGCGCCCATCGCCACCGCCAGCGCCAGCCAGCCCGCCGCCGTGCGCTCCCGCGCGAGACGGAAAGTGAGGAGCTGAATCACGCCCCCGAGCAGAAAAATCGTGGCATAGCACGGATGCGCGTAGGCGGTGTAATTCGCCACCGCCGAGTCCGCGCACGCCAGCAGCAGAGCCAGCGCGAAAGCCACCCGCTCGCGCACGACGGTGCGCAGGCTGAGATACGCGACGACCACGGCCAGCGCGCCGATGACCACGACCGGCAGCCGCAGCGTCGCGACCGACGTGCCGAAAAAGCGAATGAGCAGACTGGCGAAAAACTCCTGCACCGGCGCCCCGTAGTTCGTGCCCGAGACGTAGAAAAGCCATTCGCCCCGCGCCATCCGCTCCGCCGTGGGCAGCGCATACCAGATCTCATCCGCGTCGGTGAAAGCCCGCGTGACCGCGTACGGCAGCCGCCACGCGACGGCAAAAAGGAAAAGCACCGCCGCGCCAAACCACGCCGGGCGGGCGCGCGTGAGGGGGTCGGTGGGTGGCGGCATGCGCGCGAGTCTATGCCCCGCCGCGCCCGGCGGCGGCAATCATTTCGGCGCGGGCGTGGCGGCGCCGGCGGTTTCCTGTCCCTTGCCGCGGCGCAGGCGGAAGGGATCGCTCTTCACGATCCCGGCGAGCAGCGTGGAGAATTTGTAGCCGTCGCGGGCGAGTGCGGACTGGAGGCGGTCGAGCGTCGGCTCGTCGTAGTAATCGAGCCCGCGGCCCAGCGCGTAGATGAGCAGCTTTTCGCTGAGGCAGCGGGTGAAGGCGTCCTTGCGCCCGCGGAGCATCGCCCGGAGGTCGGCCACGCCATTGAGTTTGCGGCCGGTGCCGAGTTTGCCGCTGGCATCGACCGCCGCGCCGGTTTCGTCGCGGTCGCGCCATTGGCCGATGCCGTCGAAGTTTTCCAGCGCGAAGCCGAACGCGTCCATTTTCGCGTGGCAGCCGGCGCACTTTGGGTCGGCGCGATGCTGCTCGAGCTTCTGGCGAAAGGTGCCGGTGAGTTCCTTGCGCCCGCTGTCATCGAGCGACGGCACGTTCGGCAGCGCGGGCGGCGGCGGATTGCCGAGCAGTTGTTCGAGCACCCACTTGCCGCGCTTCACCGGCGAGGTGCGCGTGGGATTGGAGGTCACGGTGAGCACGCTCGCCTGCGTGAGCAGCCCGCCGCGCGGCGTGCCGGCGAGCGAGACGCGCTTCCACTCGCCCGCGTCAAAACCGCCGGGAACCTTGAGCCCGTAAAGCTCCGCGAGCCGCCGATCGACCCAGGTGAAGTCGGCGTCGAGCAGGTCGAGCACGCTGCGGTCGTCGCGCAGGATCTCGGCGCAAAAGCGGCGCGTCTCCTCGATCATCGCGCCCGCGAGTTTCGGCTCCCACTTCGCAAAGACCTTCGCATCCGCGCTGTGCCCGGCGATGCGCCCGAGCTGGAGCCATTGCAGCGCGAAGTTATCCACGAGCGCCGCGGAGCGCGGGTCGCGCAACATCCGGCGCACCTGCGCGTCGAGATTGGCGCTCAGCTTTTTCTCCCACGCGAGCTGGAGCAGCGTCTCGTCGGGCGCGGAACTCCACAGGAAATACGCGAGCCGCGTGGCGAGCTGGAACTCGTCGAGCGGATGCGGCTCGGGGTTTTCCGGCTGCGCGTCGGGCTCCAGCCGGAAGATGAATTTCGGCGACGCCAGCACCGCCGTGATCGCGCGCCGCAGCCCGCCTTCCCAGCCCTCGTTGTGCCCCACGGCGTAGTCCACCATCGCGCACAGCCGCCCGATTTCCTCCGCCGTGCCGGGCCGCCGCCACGCCCGCGAGACGAAGCGCGTGAGCACCTCGCGCACCTGCTCGCGCTCGGGCTTGTCGCCGGTGAAAACCATCAGCGCCTTGTTCGACGGCGTGCGCGTGTCGAGCGGCCCCTCGGTTTCGAGATACTCCACCCGCAGCGTCGGCGGACGCTGGCCCGGCGCGGGTTTGAACGCCGCGAGCGCGATGCGCTCCATCCCCGCCGTGCCCGTGATTTTCACCTCGATGAGCTGCGCGCTTTTCTCATCGTGCGCCTTGATTTCCACCACCTTCAAAATCACCGCCGGCGTGACCGCACCGAGCGCCACGCCGTCGAGTTTCGCCAGCTCCGCGGCGGGCGAGGGATGCGCGATCTTCGGCCCGCTGACGAGCAGCGCCACGCGCACCGGCACGTCCGCCGGGCCTTCGGCGTAAAGCTTCGCGCGCACCCAGAATTCATTGTCCGGCGTGATCCGCACCGGCGTGTTCAGCGGCCCGGAGAGGATCGCCTCGCGCTCCGCCGCATTGACCGGGCGGAAGCGGTCGGGCGGCACATGCGGATTCGCCGGCTCGCAGTATTTGCCCGCCATCGTGCGCTTCGGCGGGCGCGCGGGATTGAGCGGGATGGCCTCCTCCGCGATCCGCTCCGCCGCGTCGAGATAGCGCTCCATGAGCACCGGCGAAACCGAGAGCACGTCGGCGATATTGTCGAAACCGAAGCCCACGTCATCGCTCGGGAAATCCTCCGCGGGCTTGAACTCGACGTGGAGCAAATCGCGGATGGTGTTGTTGTATTCCGTGCGGTTCAGCCGCCGCACCGTCATCCGTCCGGGATCGGGCTTCGCGCTGTTCGCGGTGGAAAAAACGGCGTTCACCGAGGCCACGAAAGCGCGCCGCTCCTCCGCCGTCGGCTGCGGCTCGTCCTCCGGCGGCATGTCGCCGGACTCGACCATCCGCACCACCTCCCGCCACTGCTTGCGCGCGCGCAACAGCGCGAGATCATCGCGCTCCTTGTGCAGCGCGAGGCCGGCCTTCTGCTTTTTTTCCCCGTGGCACGCGGTGCAGTGCTCCTCCACAAACGCGACGCCGGCCTGCGCGAATGGCGCGGGTGCGGCCTCCGCGGAAAAGCCGCGCGCCGCGAGCGCGGCCAGCGCCAGTATGGGACAGAGGCGACGGATGGGATGAATGCGGAACGGCATGGCCGTGGGTTATTTCGACAGTGGCGGGGCGTAGTGCCAGAGGTCGTCGGGTTGCTTGTGCTCACTCTTTTTCGCATCACGCGCGCCACTGTCGTCCATGCGGTTTATCCCCACACCGTAGAGGAGAAAAGTTCCATCCCCCTTCCGGCGATAGATCAGCGGTTCGCGCGAGTACGTGTCCACCGGCACGCCCGCGATGAAGTCTGGCACAAGCTCCGCGAGCGTTTCGGGATAGGAGCCGCGAACCAGCCGAAATCGCTGGAGGGCGATGGCCACGCGCGTCTCATCTACCTGCGTCTGCAAATGCACGTAGCGAACGATCACTTCCGAAAAGACCGGGAGCGCAAGCCGGCAGAGAAAGAAGTAATGGGGATCGAGATAGCCGGTCAGGTGCTCGACATCGGATGGCGTTGGCAGGTCGGGATCGTAGTGCCCGCCGTCACCGCTTACCCTCGCCGACAGTTCATCGAAATATTGGTTGGCCCGAAGCTGATTGTCCCGGATGACGCGCTTCGGAATCAGCGCCATAACAGGTGCCGGATAAGTCAGTCCCGAGACCCTGCCGAGCTTGGCGAAAAAATCGGCCTGTGCCCACGGCGTGGAAGGGACTATTTGGTCGTACATCCAGTTACCGGCGGCATGCTCGCTGGCGAAAGCATGGAGGTAATCCTGCCAGACGGTCAGCACCGACAAATCCGCGTCGATCTGTTTCAACTCCGTCTCCTCCCATGAGCCATCGCGCAAGCCATCGCCAACTGCCAACAGGATGGTGAACAGCGCGTTTATCCGCACGAGTCCCGAAATCAAAGTCGGTTCCTCCGCGAGCCCCCGATAAGCCTGCAAGCCCTCGCGAAAATCCGCGTAGGCCGCCACCGAATCGCGCAGCGCCAGATGGGCGCGCATTCGCAGCGCAAAGAGCTTCGACGCATCCATGAACGTCGAGAGATGGGGCAGCGGCATGGCAAACCCTTTGTCGAATTCGAGCGTGAACCGGCACTTGGGACGAGTCCGCCACTCGCTCCATTCCGTGAATTGCGGCGCGTAGTGTTCGAGGCCGCGCAAGACATCCCGCGTTGGTTCGTCCGTGGCTTCCGCAATCCAGCCCGCGTCATTGCAAAATTTCTGCCACGCCTTCCAGTCGAGCGGTTCACCTTTCAGCGCATTGCCAAAATCGGGTCGCTTGCCATTCACGACCGGCAGTTCCATCGGGCGCTGCACGCCGCCGGTGAAGATCGCGCGGAGCATCGGGATCTTCGCGAAGTTTTCCGCGTCGGGGATTTCCGGCGGGGCGAATTCGGCGAGGGTCAGCTTCACGCCGCGGGCGCGGGCGGCGGCGCAGTAGCGCTGCCAGCGGACTTCCGCGCGCCAGTTGGCGAAAAGGTGCGTGCCCACGGCGAAGCCGATGAGCACGAGGAAGATCGTGGTCAGCGGGTGCGAGCGGAACCAGGCGGAGACATGGCGCATCGGGCGAGGTTAGCGGGGTGGGTGCGCGGGCGGCGAGCGCTTTGGAGTGCGGTGGCAGAGCGAGGGACGAGCGGCGACACCGCTTTCGGATGGGCGGGCGCAGGCGGCGGGGCGGAGCGGAATCACGCTTTTCCACCGCCGCCAGGGTCCGCCCGTCGGAAAGCGGTGTCGCCGCTAAAGCTCGCCGGAGGCTCGCTTTCGCTCTGCCACCGCACTCCAAAAGTGCCCGCGCTCCGCGCGGCACGGAGCGCCGTCCCCGCCTCACGGCGCGGGGTAGCACCAGACCCAGTCGTGTTGTTTCGAGAAGCGATGCCGCGGGTCGATGACTCCGCCGTCGTCGCGCAGATCAGGGCCGACGGAGTAGAGGACAAAGCGGCCGTCGCCGGTGCGGCGGTAGCGGTAGGGTTCGCCGTTCACGATCTCGGCGGGGAGGCTCGCGAGAAAGTCGGGCGTCAGCTCGGAAAGAGCCTGGGGAAAGGCTCCGCGGGCGAGGCGGCAGCGCTCCAGCGCGCAGGCGAGGCGGGCCAGGTCGGTCACGGTCGCGGCCTGGATGTACCTTTTTTCAACGTCTTTCAGCGCCGCAACATTGACCGGAGACAATAGCGGGAAGAGCACGTCACACAGCCTCTTCGGCAAGGTCATGCTGTCTCCCGGTGACGAGGGGAAAGAGCGCGCCCCAAAGTAACTGCGTTGCTCCGGTTCGATCCGCGTCAACATCTCGTCGAAGAAATGATTCGCGCGCACCTTGTCCCGGTAAAGCCAGCCCGCTGGATAAGACCGAAATTCGTACTTCTCCGGGAAGTTATCCCGGCCAAGAACGTGAAGGCTGCCGGGGTGTGCAATGAGCATGTCGGTCACCAGATTCATCAGGCCGCGCTCGCTGCACATAGCAAAGCGGTAGTCTTTGAACCAGTCGAGCGCGGCGAGATCGGTCTCGATTTTTTGCAGTTCCGGCTCGGCCCACTGGCGGCCTGCGAGTCCGCCCCAGACGGCGTTTTCCATCGCCGTGGCGATGCCCAAGCGCACTAGGCTGGTTATGAGGCCCGGCTCCTCGAAGGTGGCGGTGGTGAGTCGCAGTCCGTCTTGGAAATCCGCATACGCCGCGGCGCTGTCGCCGAGGGCGAGGTGTGCGGACAGGCTGAGCGCGAAGAACGTCGCGCTGGTGTGGAGAATCTGTGTGTGCGGCAGCATGGCGTCGTAGCCCTTCTCCCAATGGATCGGGAAATGGCAGTGCGGACGGGTGCCTGCTTCACGGAGCTGGGCGAGTTGAGCGGCGAAACTGTCGAGTGCCTTGAGCACGTCTGCGGCGGCATTGTCGCCTGCGGCGGGCAGCAGTTTGGCTTCGACGAAGAACTTCTGCCGCGTCGCGAGGTCGATGCGCTCCTGCTTCACCGGGTCATTGGATTTTGGGAGCCTCTGGTAATAGTAGGGCTCGAACTTTGCAAAAGTTTGGATGGACTGATTCGCGTCCGAGGCGCGGAAGGCCTCGTCGAAGAGCGGGATGCTGGCGAAGTTTTCGGCGTCGGGGATTTGCGGCGGGAGGTAGTCGGCAAAGTCGAGCTTCACGCCGCGCGCTTTCGCCTCGGTCTCGTAGCCCCGCCAGGCGGCGCGTCCGCGGATTTTTTCCTCGATGAAAAACGCGACGATGAGCGTAGCGAGACATGCCACGGCAAAGAGCGCGCGAACGACGTAGCGTCGGAGGCGCGGGGGTTTGGCGGGTGGGTCAGTTGGCGAGGTCGAGGACATGGCGGAAATCGCGGGCGGTCTGGACGGTGAGGAGGGTCGTGGGCGCGGCGCTGTCCGGCACGGGCTGCGCGGCGAAGGCGCTGGCATGTGAGGCTGAGCGGTCGCCGAGCTGCACGGCGGCAAAGATGAGCCAGAGCGCGGCGAGGGCCGCCCACGCTGGCGGCGCGGGCCAGAGCCAGTCGCGCCACGTCCATGCGGCGGGCGCGGCGGCGGCGCAGGCGCGGAGGATTTCGGCGCGGAGTCCGGCGGGCGGTTCGCGGAAATTTTGGCGGGCGAGTTTTTGCTCGAAGTCGTTCATCGGAGTTCTTCGTAGAGAGGACGCAGGTGCGTCTGGAGTTTGTCTATGGCGTAGCGGTAGCGGCTGGCGGCGGTGTTGGCGGGGATGCCGATGGCAGTGGCGATTTCGGAGAAGGTCAGGTGCTCCCAGAGCTTGAGATGCACGACGGCGCGCTGCTCCTCGGGCAGCCCGGCGAGCGCGGCGGCGAGCGCCTCGCGGAAGCTGTGTTCATCGGGCTCGGCGGACGGGGCGAAAAGCGCGGGTGGCTCGGCGGCGGCGCGTTCCAGGGTGTGCGCGCGGGTGATGCGGCGGCGGTGGCTGTCGATGGCCAGGCGGTGCGCGAGGCGGAGGAGAAATGAGCGGGGCGTGTGGACGCCGTCGAGCAGCGCGGGGCGCGCGGCGAGTTTCAGAAACAGCTCCTGGATGGCGTCGCGGGTGTCGGCTTCGCTGCGGGTGACGTTGAGCAGAAAGGCGTAGAGCGCGGCGGCGTGGTCGTCGTAGAGCTGGCGGAGGTCGGGGGGCATTGCCGGTTTAGGGGAAGGACGCGGGTGGGGCGGGGATTTGTCTGTGGCACCTGCCAAAAACAGTTTCCGCCCCTTCCTCTCCCGCTTCCTCTTAATCTTAATCTTCCTCAATTCAGAAGGAGAGAAAGACGAAGAAACACGAAGAAGACAAGAGCCTCGGGATTGGCAGGTTTTTCAAGACACCGCCGGGGCGCCCTGGTGCGGACGATCGACGAGCCTTTGCGCAAAGCCGGAGACGCCGGCGGACTTTTTCAACCACCCGCTTCCACTAAGTCCGGCAGGCTGCTAGGCATGAGGGACGCCAGGCCTTTCTCCTCGATCCTCGCCCTCCTTCTCGGAGCCCTCGTCCTCGCGGCCATCGTCGGTGTCTGGGGCTATCGCCAGCGGCGCAAACAACTGACCGAAAAATACGGCGCTCCTGAAATTGCGCGCCGCATCATGAAGAGGGTGCTCTGGCAGGGGGAAACGCAGGAGCAACTCCTCGAAGCGCTCGGAACCCCGGAGGACATCGATCAAAAAATCCTCAAGACCAAGAGCAAGGAAGTGTGGAAATACCGGCCCTCGGGAAAGAACCGTTTCGGGCTCAAGGTGACGCCCGATGACGGGATCGTGGTGGCGTGGGACATGAAGGACTGAGCCGGGGTGGGTGTCCGGGGCGGCGCGCGCGGATCCTTGTCACGGGACTCTCATTGCGTCAGCGAATGGCTGATCTTTACCCCCTTCCCTTCCGACTGTTCTTAGCCGGAACGATCCCGCGGGAGAGGGTTCTCTTTCAACTGCATGGATACGGCTAAGCACAGGCGGGCGGTCATAACCGCAAGGGCGGCGACCGCTGCCTGACGTGTCCCGAGACGAGCTTGGTCATCTCGAAGATCGTCACGGTCTTCCTGCCGTTGAAGACAACCTTGAGGGCAGCGCCGGCATTGATGTTGGTCCTCTTTTTCCCATCCTGGAGTTTGTTCTCTTTGAGGTAGTCCCAAAGCTTTCTGATCAGCGCACCGCGGGGCCGCGGCGTCGAGCCGACAATGGCGGACAGCGCCTCGTCGGGCGGCACCGGCTTCATCGGCGCGGCGTTGGGGTTGGCGCCTGGCAGGGGCTTTGCCGGCGGGGTGCCCTGGAACAGGCATGGCGCGAGGCTAGGGATAAGCCCGTGACCACAATGCAAAAAAGCTTTGTTAAATGCTATTGACGTATCCGCCCGAGCCATTGTAGCTCTGTCCTATGTCCAACAACACACCGTCCCTCGCACAACTGAAACGCGCTATTACGATCTCCGAGCAGATTGAATCGCTGCAATCACAACTCGCTTCCATTCTCGGCGGCAGCACGCCGGCTCCGGCTCCCGCTGCCGCGGTCACGAAGACTGGCCGAAAGAAGCGCACCGTCTCGCCCGAAGCTCGCGCCAAAATGGCGGCAGGCCAGCGCGCCCGCTGGGCTAAGAAGAATGAAGGAGCCGCCCCGGCGGCCCCGGTGGCCCCGGCGGCCAAGCCCGCCAAGCGGAAGGGAGGACTGACTCCCGAAGGCCGGGCGAAGCTGGCCGCCGCCATGAAGGCCCGCTGGGATGCCCGCAAGAAAGGCGCTCCCGCGCCGACCGCGAAAGCTCAGAAACCGGCCGCTGCCCCAAAGACGAAGGCCAAGAGAGTTATCAGCCCCGAAGCCCGCGCCAAGATGGCGGCAGCAGCAAAGAAGCGGTGGGCGAACGCGAAGAAGTAGCACGCGCCACCCATCGCCCGGTCCGGCACGCCATGATGGTGGTGTCCGGACTGGGTGCGCTGGTCGTCTTGGCGGGATGCGCCGCTGAACAGAAGCCTTGGAAAATTCCCCGTCGTGCCTGGTATCAGGCGGATGTTGATTCTTCCGAACGGTCTTTTTTCTACGGCTCGTTTATGGATCGCGGCGGTCACTAGCGAACCGCGCTTCGTCAGGCCGATGATTCCGCGTTGACGCGGAGTCTTGTGATTACTTCGCCGGCTTCGGTGTCGCCGGGGCCGGCGGAATTTTCCGGATAGCTTCCACGGCGGCATCGGCCGCGGCGGCGGCACGCTCGGCGGCGGCGGCGGCATTCCTGGCCGCCGCCGAGGCGCTTTGGGCAAATTCGATCGCTCTCTTCGTCGCTTCCTTTCCCGCAAGGGCGGTCGCCCGCGCCTGCTTAGCCAGCTCAACGTCGCTTAGGGGTTCCTCCAAACTCCGTGCCGGTGCGGCGGGCTCGATGGGTTCCGCACTTTCAGACTCGGGCGCTTTTCTGCACGCCGCAAGGCAGGCCATGAAGATCAGTGGCGCGAGAACTTTCGCGAGCGGAGTCAGGCAGCGCATGCTCATGGCAGGGCCTCGGGCTTGGCCGGCTGCTCGGCGGGCAGGCAGATCCACAGAACGAGGCAGGCGTCTGACTTCGATTTTGTGAGTGTCCGGAGGAACTGGGTTGGAGACATGGTGAACCTTGGAGCCGGGTGTGTATCAGCAGTGCGTTTTGGTTCAAGCCGGGAGATCACCGCCCAGGCGATACGCGCGGCGCATGGGTCAGATCGCGCTTGCGCTGGCTCGCACGGGCGATAATCCGTAGCGCATGTGCAAACACTTTCTCCTGCTCCCCATCGCCTTCCTCGCCCTTCCGCTCTCGCTTTCCGCGGCACCCTCCAATAGCCAGGAGCAGGAATATCAGCAGGTCCGAAAAATCGCTCTGCGCGACCCCAAGGTTCGGGCTGCTTATGAGGATGCCGATCAGCGCTTGGAAGGGAAGATTGTGCAGATTGATCCCGCGCTTAAGACCTACGTGAAAACGCGGGCATCCGGCAGCGTGCCGCCAGCACCGCAGAAGAACGCGAAACTTGTGATGGCAAAAAAGAAGACACCAGGCACGACTCATGTGGTCGCCAAAGGCGAGACGCTTGGTTCCATTGCGGGTCGGTGCGGCGTCACCGTCGCGGCTTTGAAAACGACCAATCAGATCCAGGATGAGCGCAAGCTCCGCGCGGGCCAGACCCTCACGATCCCGCACACTCAAAGTCACTAAGCCCGCCGGCGGGAACCGTTGCGAAGCTTGCGGCGGGAGCGCGGGCGCGCGGGGCATGACCTAATCTTCCTGCATTCAAGGGATGGACGCCCGCGCGCCTGCGTTCATATTTTCCGCCGCCGATGAAATCACCGCATCTCCTGCTGCTCGCCGCTGCGCTGGCGCGGCCTTTCTCTACATCGGCGGCGGACGCGCTGAAGTTCAACCGCGACATCCGGCCGATCCTCTCGGACAAATGTTTTTTCTGCCACGGCCCGGACTCGAAAAAGCGCGAGGCTGATCTGCGGCTCGATGTGCGCGAGGTCGCGGTCGAGGCCGACGCCATCGTGCCGGGCAAGCCGGACGAGAGCGAAATGATCGCGCGCATTCTCAGCACGACGCCGAAGGAGCACATGCCGCCGGCGGAAGCGCCGGGGATCGATCCGCTGGTGGCCAAAGGGCTCGCCGCGCGCGGGCTCAAGCCGCAGCCCGAGGCGGATCGCCACACGCTTATCCGCCGCGTGAGCTTTGACCTAACAGGGCTGCCGCCGACACCGGCGGAGATTGAGACCTTTGTGAAAGACGCGGCACCCAATGCCTACGAGAAACTGGTGGACCGGCTGCTCGCCTCGCCGCGCTACGGCGAACGCATGGCGGTGGACTGGCTCGATGTGTCGCGTTACGCCGACAGTTACGGCTTTCAGGTGGATCGCGAACGCGAGGTCTGGCCGTGGCGCGACTGGGTCATCCGCGCTTTCAACGACAATCTTTCGTTCGACAAATTCATCACCTGGCAGCTCGCCGGCGACCTCCTTCCCAATCCGACCGACGACCAGATTTTGGCGACCGCTTTCAACCGCCTGCACCAGCAGGAGGCCGAGGGCGGCAGCGTGGAGGAGGAATACCGCGTGGAGTATGTGGCCGACCGCGTGCAGACCTTCTCGACCGTGTTCCTCGGACTGACCTTTGAGTGCGCGCGCTGCCACGATCACAAGTTCGACCCCATCACCCACAAGGACTACTACCAGCTCTTCTCGCTCTTCCAAAACATCGACGAGGCGGGGCTCTACTCCTACTTCACCGAGTCGCCGCCCACGCCCGCGCACGCGCCCGCGGATGCGCCCGCGAAGCAGCGGCTCGCCGCGCTCCAGCAAGCGGCGACCGATGCGGAAAAGCAGCTCGCAACATTGCGCGAAGCGAAGCGGGACGCGTTCGTCGCATGGCTCCCATCCCGTCCCACCGAAGTAAAGCTCCCCGGCGAACTCGGCGGGTTCGGCTTCGAGTGGCTCGACAAAGACAAGCTCGCGAACTGGATCGACCCCGCGCAGCCCGCGACGCTCAAAGGCGAGAACAAGCTGGTGCCGGGGAGCCCGATGCGCGCGAGCGGGAGATAACCACTCAGCTCTACAAGGAACAGTTGGCTTACTTTCAGGCCCGGCCAGCGGAAGCCGCGGAACTGCTGAAGACGGGGAACACGATAGTTGGAAAGGAAGTGTCGCCGCCTGAGATTGCGGCGGCGACGATCCTCGCACAAGCGCTGCTGAACCACCATGCTTGCGTGGTGAAGAGGTGAACCACTAATGGACACTGACCGGAACTAATCACGGAGGAAAATGATCCATGCAAAACGATGACGCCCTGCTCTCGAAAGAAGGTTACGCGCTGATGGCGGCGGCGTTTGAAGTCCATAATGAACTCGGCGGTGGTTTGCTTGAGGATATTTACCAGGAGAGTCTGGAATTGGAACTCGCGGATCGTGGCCTTCCGTTTGTTCCGAAAAGCGAACTGCTAATTTATTACAAGGGGCGGCAATTGAAGAAACGCTACATCCCGGACTTGTATGTGCATGACGGGATGGTGGTGGAGTTGAAATCTGTCTCGGCGCTGACGCCCGAGCATGAGGCGCAGCTCATCAACTACATGCGAATTGCGAAGAAGCGTGTCGGATACCTCATCAATTTCGGGCCAATCAAAGGCGTGGAATGGAAGCGGTTTGTGATTTGACCACTGAGATTTTCAACCACTAACCTGCACTTATGGACACTAATGAAAGAAATAGGAATGAGGGGGAAAATTCCTTCGCTCACAGATCCTTCACCCACAATGGCTCCTCTGTTCCCTCCCCATTAGTGTCCATAAGTGCAGGTCAGTGGTTAAAAACCCGCCGTGAGTGGTTGACCCAGATGGGCATGGGTCTGGGCGGCATCGCGCTGTCGGAGCTTCTTCATCCATCAGCGGTCGCCGCCGAGGATCGCGGCATATTGGGGCAGCCGCATTTTGCGCCGAAGGCCAGGCGAATCATCTACCTCTTCATGTCCGGCGGCCCGTCGCAGCTCGACCTTTTCGACTACAAGCCCGTGCTCAACCAGCGGCACGGCGAGCAGCTTCCCGACTCCATCCGCGGTGGGCAGCGGCTCACGGGCATGTCGGGAAATCAGTCGTCCATTCCGCTCGTCGGCTCGCCGTTCAAGTTCGCGCAGCACGGCCAGTCCGGCGCGTGGTGCAGCGAGCTGCTGCCGCACACCGCGGCCATCGCCGACGACCTCTGCGTGGTGCGCTCCATGTTCACCGAGGCGATCAACCATGGGCCGGGCGTCACCTTTTTCCAGACCGGCTCGCAAATCGCCGGACGCCCGAGCATGGGCGCGTGGCTGAGCTACGGGCTCGGCCAGGAGAATGCGAACCTGCCCTCGTTTGTCGTGCTCGTCACCAAAGGCAAAGGCGGGCAGCCGCTCGGCTCGCACCTTTGGGGCAGCGGCTTCCTGCCCGCGCGGCATCAGGGCGTGCAGTTCCGCGCGGCGAAAGATCCCGTGCTTTACCTCGGCAATCCGGCGGGCGTCAGCGCCGACAGCCGCCGCCTCATGCTCGACCGCCTGCGCGAGCTGCACGAGCACCAGCTCGAAGGCACGCCCGACGCGGAAATCCAGACGCGCATCGACCAGTACGAGCTGGCCTTCCGCATGCAGACGAGCATCCCCGAGGTCGCCGACCTCTCCGGCGAATCGCCCGAAACGCTCGCCTCCTACGGCCCCGATGTGAGCACGCCCGGCACCTTTGCCGCCAACTGCCTGCAAGCGCGCCGCCTCGCGGAGAAAGGCGTGCGCTTCATCCAGCTCTATCATCAGGACTGGGATCACCACGGCGGCCTGCCCGGCGCGCTGCCTGCGATTTGCAAAGAAACCGATCAGCCCGCCGCCGCGCTCATCACGGATTTGAAAAAGCGCGGGCTGCTCGACGACACCCTCGTCGTGTGGGGCGGCGAGTTTGGGCGCACCAATTACTGCCAGGGAAAAATCCAGCCGAACTTTGGCCGCGATCATCATCCGCGCTGCTTCACCGCATGGATGGCGGGCGGCGGCATCCGGCCCGGCACGGTCTTCGGCGAGACCGATGAATTCGGCTACAACGTCGTCCGCGACGGCGTCCATGTGCATGACTTCCACGCCACCCTCCTGCACCTGCTCGGCATCGGCCACGAGCGCCTCACCTACCAATTCCAAGGCCGCCGCTACCGCCTCACCGACGTGGAAGGCAGGGTGGTGAAGGGCGTGCTGGCGTAGCCGGCAATCGCCCCACCTGTTTGTCGCAGGGACGCGGGGGGGAAGCCTTGCCACGCTGAGAGCCGCTGCCCATCCTTCGCGCAAGATGCCCGACTCCCGCACGGAAAAACTCGCCGCCTTCACCGCCTGGGCCGCCGCCCACATCACCGGCGACGAAAAAGGCCAGGCGCAAATCTTCCTCGACCGCCTCATGCAGGCCTTCGGCCACGGCGGCTCGCTCGATGTCGGCGGCGAGCCCGAGTTCCGCATCCGCCAAGCCACCGAGGACGGCGGCGGCACCAGCTTCGCCGATTACGTCTGGAAGCCCG
>JAYWEP010000289.1:0-10058 GCA_043779205.1 Chthoniobacter sp.
CCCAGCACCGGCCCAACCTCCCCTCCCAGACCAGAAACCGCCTCCGCTCCTCGCCCACAGCACGAAGGCTGCCGAACACTACTGGCTCCAGCTTGGGAACGCACTTGTCTTGGAAGCTCTGCTTCCCCGCGCCGACATCCGGCGGGAACGCCCGCGCGTGCTCCACGCCGACGAAGCAGAGCTTCGCAGACAGCGGCATGACCAAGCAGGAGCTTGGTCACGAGAGGATGTTTGCGGGCCTTCGGCCCTCCCAGAAGCCTGCGCGATTTCTTCCGCAGTCGCCCAGCGCTACTCCCGTTTCAAAAGCTGCGCCTTCCGCTCCGGCGTGAGTTGGTCGGTTCTGCTGATCCATTTCCGCGCAGCGGCGGAATCATTGCGCAGCCATGTTACCGCGAGACTCTCGATCTGGTTTGTCCGCTGATTTTGGTTCGCGATGGTTGCCGCCCAGGCGAGCGCGCCCTCGGGATCGGTATCCAGCGCTTGGGAGGAAAAAGAGCGAATCGCGCCATCGCGTTCGTCACCGGTCGGCAGATGATCCAACCACGCGGCCGTGGCGGTTGGGTCGGCCGCAGCCCATTGATATACAACCTGCGACAGCGCGTTGCTCCGTCCCTCTCCAGCGGGCAATTGCGCGACCCAAGCCGTCGCTGCAGCCGGGTCGGTGTTCGCCCATGTGGCGGCCAAACCGGAGGCGGCTTTCGCCTGCGCTTCCGGGGACAGCTTGGACGAGAAAATGGCGATCGCGCGCTGGGGATCGCTGTCCACCAGTTGGGAGGCGAAGTTTGCGCTCAGCCGATCCCGAATTTCGCCCGCAGGCAGCGCCGCGGCCCACTTGAGCGCGTCGTCCGGTGCCGCACCGACCCACGCGCTAAAGGCGCTGCCCAAGGTGTTCTCGTTTTTCGTCGGTGGATCATTTTGCAAAACCCACTCGACCGCTGCGCGCGGGTCGTTTTCCGCCCAGGTCTGCGTGACATTGCGGAGCGCCTCCTGCCGCGCACGACCCGCAGGCAGCGCCGCCGCCCATTGCAACGCGCCGGCCACATCATTTTGCGCCATGTTGGTGGCAATGTTCGCCGCCACATTGCTGCGCTGCGAAACGGGGAGCATCTCGTAGAGCTGAGTAGCAACCTGCGGATCGTAGGCGGCGGCGGAATTGTAGATGAGGTTGCGCGTGGCGTCGGTCCGGAGGCGACCGTCCGGCAGTTGGCCGAGCAGTTGCAGCGCCGTGGCAAGATCCTGCCGCCCGAGATTTTGGATGGCCGAGGAGAGCGCCGCATTGCGCTCCGCGCCGGGCGGCAGCGCGAGGATTTGCGCCTGCGCCGCCGCCGGGTCGCTGCCCATCCAGACGTTTAGCGTTTGTGCGACGAGGTTCCGGCGAGTCGCGACGTCCACACCGGCCGACTGCGCCCATGCAAACGCCGCTGCCGGATCATTCTGCGCCCACGAGCCAGCGACCGAGGAGAGCGCGTTGCGGCGGGCGCGCGGCTCGGAGAGCTGGCCCGCCCATGCCAGCGCCGCCGCCGGATCTTTGGCCGCCCAACTGCTGGCGATGTTGCTGAACACGTTCTCGCGATTCCGCCCCACGGGCAGGGCGAGTGCCGCCGTGGCCGCAGCGGCGGGATCGTCCGCCGCCCACTGGCTGAAGATGTTTCCAATCACGTAGCTGTCTCGTCCGCCGACATTCAGACGCATCGCCATTTGCAAAGCCGTCGCCGGATCGCTCTTCGCCACCGCCGAAAGCAGCGTCTGCGTGAAACCGCTGCGCTCCTGCCCGAGCGGCAGCGCCTCCAGCCAGGCCCGCGCGGCGTCCGGCGCGACTCCCGCCCATTTTTGAAAAACCCCGGTCATCATTCCGTTCCCGCCTTGATCGCGCCCCAGCTTTCTCGCGAACGCCATCGCTGCCGCGGGGTCGAAACTCGCCCAGCGCTCCCCGAGAATCCACGCCACCTGATAGCGCTGCCCCGGCGGCAGCAACCGCACCTGCGACGCCGCCAGTTCGAGGTCTGCCGGATCGAGTTGATCGATCACCGCGTGCAACCGGCGCAGCCGATCCCAGTCCACCACTTCCTTCATCGCCCCGCGCATCTCCGCCACGAAATCCACGGTGCCGTCGCCGCCGTCCGCCGCATTTTTTTCTCCCGCCTTCGACTCCACGCGAACCGGCGCGGCCCCAGAGACCTCCGCCGTCATCGCGACTTTTTTCCGACCCTCCTCGGGCGGGTTCGCGCCGCGCGCCGCCGGCGCATCTCCCCGCACCATGTAGCCGAGAGCCGCGCCCACGAGCACCCCGCCAAGGCCGATCAGAAAAAGCGAACGCGACTGTGGGGGAATGTCCATGCGAGCCGCACGCTATGCCGTCGCGCCACGGTCGCGCAAGCCGCGCGGAATCGCACCGCCCCGGCTAAGAAATCCGGCGGCGACCGGCTCATCATCGCGACCTTTCCCCATGCCGCCGCGCCTCATCTTTCCGCTCCTGCTCGCACTGCTTTTCGCTGCCGCGTGCGCGCATGCAGAAAGCGGCGCGCGGTTGCTCGTGCAGCCGGAGCGGCTGGTGCTGACGGGGGCCGATGCGGAGCACGGTCTGCTGGTCACGCTCGTCGCCGCCGATGGGCGCAAAACGGATGTCACCGCGAAGGCGCAGTTTTCCAGCAGTGCCGCGCCGTGCGTGAAAGTGGAGGCCGCCGGCCACTGCGGCGCGCTGGCCGATGGGGCGGCGGAAATTACCGTCACCTTTGACGGGCAGAGCGCGGTGGTGCCGGTGGTCGCGAGCGGCTTCGGCGCGGCGCACCGGCCTTCGTTCAAACAGGACATCATCCCCATTTTCACCAAGACCGGCTGCAACGCCGGCAGTTGCCACGGCAAGCTCGCGGGGCAAAACGGCTTCCGCCTCTCGCTGCGCGGCTACGCGCCGGATTGGGATCACGACTACGTGACGAAGGAGGTCAGCGCGCGCCGCGTGAATCTCGCCTTCCCCGAGCAGAGTCTGCTCGTGCAAAAGCCCGTCGGCGGCGTGGCGCACGAGGGCGGTGTGCGGTTCAAGGAAGGCTCGCGTTATTACCAAACGCTCGTCGCCTGGGTCGCCGCGCGCGCGCCCGGCCCCGTCGCCGACGAGCCCGAAGCCGCGCGCCTCGAAATCCTGCCCGGCGACCGCGAGCTGCGCCTTGGCGAGACGCAGCAGCTCCTCGTCCGCGCCCACTACGCCGATGGCCGCGTGCGCGATGTGACCTGGCTCGCGCAATTTTTCTCGAATGACGAAGCCACGCTCGGCGTGAAGCCCGACGGCCTCGTGAAGGCGCTGCGCTGCGGCGAGACTTCGGTGCGCGTGCATTTCCAGGGGCAGGTCGAAGTCGCGCGCTTCACCATGCCGTATGCGAACGAAGTCGCGCCCGAGCTTTTCGCGCAGCGGCAAAACGCGCTCGACGAACCCGTCTTCAAAAAGCTCGCCGCCCTGCATCTCCCGCCCGCCGCGCCGTGCGACGACGCGACCTTCCTCCGCCGCGCCACGCTCGATGCCACCGGCACGCTGCCGACCGCGGAGGAAGTCCGCGCCTTCCTCGCCGAGGCCCGCCCCGACAAGCGCGCGCGGCTGGTCGATGATCTGCTCACGCGCCCCGAGTGGACGGATTACTGGACGCTCCAGCTCGCCGACCTCCTGCAAAATCGCAAGGAGCGCGACCACGACGTGCGCGGCATCAAAGGCGTCCGCGCCTTCCACGCGTGGCTCCGCGCGCAGGTCGCCGCGAACCGCCCGTGGAATGAAATCGCCCGCGCCGTGCTGCTCGCCGGCGGCGACAGCGTCGCGCATCCCGAGATCGGTTATTTCATCACCGTCGTCGGCGAGAAGCAGCATGTGGAGGAAAGCGAGCTGCCGGACAGCGTCGCGCAATCCTTCCTCGGCACGCGCATCGGCTGCGCCCGCTGCCACAATCATCCGCTCGAAAAATACACGCAGGACGACTTCTACCACTTCGCCGCCTACTTCTCGAAAGTCTCCCTCAAGCGCACCGAACCGGCGAAAGGCGCGACCATGATGCGCACCGCTTCGCGCGAGGAAGACGAGGCCCAGCAGCGGCTCGACGAGACCAAGGCGAAATACGAAACGGCGCTCGCGCTCGCGCAGACCTTCGGCGAGGAGCCCGGCGGCGAGGAGCCGAAAAAGATCGCCGCCGACCTCCGCCGCCAGCTCGACGAAGCGGCGAAGCGCGTCGTGGAGATGCGCAACAAAATGCCCGCCGTGAACCAGCCGCGCACCGGCAAGCAGATGCAGCCGCAGACGCTCGACCGCGTGCCGTGGAGCGGCGAACCGGGCGGTGACCCGCGCGAGCAGTTCGTCGCGTGGATGCTGAAAAGCGACAACTTCAGCGGCGCCATGGTCAACCGTTTGTGGAAACACTTTTTCAGCGTCGGCCTCGTCGAGCCCGTCGATGACCTGCGCGCCAGCAACCCACCCTCGAACAGCGAACTGTGGGCCGTGCTCAATCGCGAGTTCGCCGGCAGCGGCTTCGACCTCCGGCACGTCATGCGGCTCATCCTCAATTCGCGCACCTATCAGCTCGCCTCTGACACGCAGCCCGCCAACGAAACCGACACCCGCTTTTACTCCCACTACTTCGCGCGCCGCCTGCCCGCCGAAGTCCTCCAGGACGCCATCGCTGCCGCCACCGACGTGCCGCAAAAATACGACGGCTACCCGCTCGGCCTCCGCGCCATCCAGCTCCCCGAGCCGGGCGTGAGCAGCTACTTCCTCACGCTTTTTGGCCGCAGCGATCGCGTCACCGCCTGCGCCTGCGAGCGCGCCGGAGCCGTCACGCTCCCGCAGCTCCTGCACCTCCACAACAGCGACGATCTCCAGCGCCAGATCGCCGCCGCCGATGGCCGTCTCACCGCGCTCCTCAAAGAACCCGACAACGCCAAAGTCGCCGACGAAATTTTCCTCACCACCGTCAATCATCACCCCGATGAAAAGGAGCGCGCCGCCCTCGACGCCGCGCTCGCCGGTGCCGAACGCGCCGCCGTTTTCCGCGACCTCTACTGGGCGCTCCTCAACTCGAAGGAATTCGCCTTCAATCACTGAACCCACCCGCCCGCCATGCTCGACATCTCACCCGGCTCCGCCCGCTCCCGCCTTTGCAACGGCACTTCCCGCCGCGATTTTCTCCGCGTCGGCGCGCTCGCCCCGCTCGGCCTTTCGCTTGCCAATCTGCTCTCGTTTGAAAAGGCGATGGCCGGCGCGGTCGCGCAGTCGCGGGCGAAGTCGGTGATCCTCGTCTATCTCGGCGGCGGCCTTTCGCATCACGACACCTTCGATCCGAAGCCCGACGCCGTGGAGGAAATCCGCGGCAAATACAAAACCATCCCGACCAATGTCACCGGCCTGCACGTCAGCGAACTGCTGCCGCAAATGGCGAAGGTCATGGACAAGGTCGCGCTCATCCGCTCCGGCACGCACGAAAACGATCATCACGAGACGGCGACGAACTGGGTGCTCTCCGGGCGCTTCGGCTCGCCCTTTGGCGACTTCCCCGCGATGGGTGCAGTGGTCGCGCATGAGACGGGATTTTCCGGCATCGTCCCGCCGTACGTCGCCGTTCCGAAGAACCCCTCGTTCACTTGGGAACTCGGCAAAAGCGCGTGGCTCGGCGGGCGCTACGAGTCCTTCAAATGCGGCGATCCGAACGAGGCCAATTTCAAAGTGCGCGATCTTTCCAAATCCGCCGAAATCACCCCGCAAGTGCTGGAACGCCGCCGCTCGCTGCTTGAAGCGGTCGATCAGCTTTCCGCGCGCGTGAAGGGCAACGATCAGATTGCGACCTACGACGAGTTCGAGCAAAAAGCCGCCGAGATGGTACTCTCGCCGAAGGCCCAAGTCGCCTTCGACATCGCGCAGGAGGACGCGAAACTGCGCGACGAATACGGGCGCAGCGAGTTCGGCCAGAGCTGCCTCATGGCGCGTCGGCTCGTTGAAAGCGGCGTGCGTTTCGTGACGGTGAACAACGGCGGCTGGGACCATCACAAAAAGATTTTCGAGAGCCTCGACAAGAAGGTGCCGACCTTCGATCAGGGCTTCTCCGCGCTCATCCGCGACCTCGATCAGCGCGGCCTGCTCGCAGAAACGCTCGTCGTCGCGATGGGCGAGTTTGGCCGCACGCCCAAGCTGAACAAAGACGCGGGCCGCGACCACTGGGGCCGCGCCGGTTCACTCATCTTCGCGGGTGCTGGCGTGCAGCGTGGCCGCGTCATCGGCGCGACGGACAAGAACGGCGCCTTCGTCACCGACCGGCCCGTGCGTCCCGCCGACGTTTGCTGGACGATTTACGAAGCGCTCGGCATCGACCCCGCCAAGGAACTGCGCACCCCCGAAGGCCGCCCCGTCTCGATCCTCGCCGAGGGTGGGACGATCAAAGAACTCTACGCCTGAGAAACTATGAAACAGATCGGCGCGGCCGGGTAGGGACGGCACTCCGTGCCGTCCGCCGGGCGAGCGCCAGCGAGGCGGTGGGCGCTGCGGATGCCGCGCGCATCCCACCCGCCGCCGCGCTGCGCTCGCTCCGGACGGCACGGAGTGCCATCCCTACCGCGCCCCGCTGGCTGCTCGCCGCCGCGTTGCTCGTGGCGGTTCCGGTTCACGCCGAGGACCAAAAACAGGACGCCCCCCGCATCACCGCCATCGCGCCGCTCGATCTCATTCCCGGCCAGGAAACGACGCTCAAGATTCGCGGCGTGAAACTCAGCAACGCGACCGAAGTGCGCTTCCCAGGCACGCTCAAAGCAGAGATCAAGGAGAAGAAAGCCGCCGACATTCCCAACGGCCTCGACGCGAAAGACGTGGGCGACACCCAGCTCGAAGTGAAGCTCACCGTCCCCACCGACCTCCCCGCCGGCCCGCTCGCGCTCAGCGTCGTCACGCCCGACGGCACCACCGCCCCGCGCGAATTGCGCGTCCTCGACGCCGCGAATTGCGTGGACGAAAAGGAACCCAACGGCAGCTTCCGCGAAGCGCAAACCATCGAACTCGGCAAGACCGTGCGGGGCACAATTAAAGAGGACAAGGATGTGGATGTGTTTCAATTCGCCGGCAAAGCCGGCCAGCGCATCGCCGCCGAAATTTTCGCCGCGCGCGGTGCGTCCCTGCTCGATTCCGTGCTCACGCTCCTCGACGCCCACGGCCACCAGCTCGCGTGCGCCGACGACAGCCTCACGCACGACTCCCAACTCACACTCACCCTTCCCGCCGACGGCCGCTATTTCCTCATCGTGCAAGACGCCCACGACCGCGGCAGCGCCTGGCACGGCTACGAACTCACCGTGAAGGAAACGCCATGACGACCGGCGAGCGCAAAGATTCCGGGGAGCGCGCGCGTCCCGCGTGCTGGCGAAGGCGTCCCGCCTTCGCGAACTTTCCTGAGCGTGGCCTCCCTGGAAATCATGCGCAGTCGCTAGTCGCGCGGTTTTGGAAGTTCGTCTTGGCGGGACGCCAAGACCAGCACTCGGGACGAGTGCGCTCCCCGGAATCGTCGCTCGCGCGTTTCGTATTCTGCCTGCTCGCCCTGTCGCTGTCAGCGTTCGCGGAGGATCAGCCCGTCAGCTACTACCACGACGTGGTGCCGGTCTTTAAGCGCAACTGCAACGGCTGCCACCGTCCCGGCAAGACCAAGAGCCTGCTCGATCTCACGTCTTTCACCGCACTGACGAAAGGCGGGAAGCATGGAGACGCGGTAAAAGCGGGCGATGCGCAGGGCAGCCGACTTTGGAAAAACATCACCGGCGACGAACCCGAGATGCCGAACGAAGGCGACCCGCTGAGCCGGGAGGAAGTCGCGATCATCGAGCGCTGGATCGTCCAGGGCGCGAAGGACGATACGCCCGCCGATGCCGGTATTAACAAGCTCTCCGGCCCGCCGGTGTATGGCGCTCTCCCCTCGGTTTCCGCGCTCGCCTGGTCGCCGGATGGCAGCGTGATTGCCGTCTCAGGCTACCATGAAGTGCTCCTCCACAGCGCGGATGGCGAGCGCATCGTCGGGCGGCTCGTCGGCTATTCCCCCAGCATCTCCGCGCTCGCCTTTTCGCCCGATGGCAAGCTGCTCGCCACCGCGGGCGGCGCGACTTCGGAGTATGGCGAGATCCAGCTCTGGGACGTGGTCGCGCAGAAACTCCTTCGCTCGATCCGCACGAGCAATGACACCGTCTTCGGCGTGTCGTTTTCGCCCGATGGCACCCGCGTCGCCGTCGGTTGCGCGGACAAGCTCGTGCGCGTCTTCGCCGTCGCCGACGGCAGCGAGGTGATGAAGTGCGACAACCACATTGACTGGGTTTTCGGCACCGCCTTCAGCAACGACGGCGCGCACCTCGTCAGCGCCAGCCGCGACCGCGCGGTCAAGCTCATCGACGTCGCCAGCGGCCACCTCATCGACGACGTGAACCGCGCGCGCGACTGCGTGCAATGCCTCGCGCGGCATCCGCGTGAAGACCTCGTCGTTTTCGGCGACGACAAAGGCGGCATCCGCATCCACAAAATGGAGCCGCGCGGCGGGCGGCTGGCCGAAGGCGACGACAAGGAAAACAGCTTCGTCCGCGAGTGCGAGCGAATGCCCGGCCCCGTGCATGGGCTGGCCTGGAGTGCCGATGGCAACTTGATCTGCGCGGCCTGCGCGACCGGCGAAGTGCGCCTTTTCAAAGCGGCGGACGGCAAGCGCCTCGCCAGTCTCAAGGGCCACGAAGGCGCGGCCTTCGCCGTCGCCTTTTCCCCCGACAGCACGCGCGTCGCGACCGCCGGCTACGATGGCCGCATCCATCTTTTCGACACCGCGAAAGGCGAGCCGATCCGCATCTTCGATTCCGTCCCGCTCACCCTCTCGGCTGCCGCGCCGCTGTAGGGGACGCTGTCAGCTTCCCCTACAGCGGCGCGGAGCGGGAACCGCTACCGCTGCCCGATCACCCGCGCCGGATTCCCCGCCACCACTGCGCCCGGCGGCACGTCCTTCACCACCACCGAACCCGCACCGATGACCGCCCGGTCGCCTATCTTGATCGCACCGATGATGACCGCATTCGCGCCCACGTCCACGCCATCGCCGAGCACCGGGCACGCGCTCGCCGTGCCGTCGGCGAGCGTCTTGTTGCCGATGGTTGTGCATTGCCGCAGCGCGCAGTCCGCGCCGATGACCGTGCCCTCATGCACCACCAAGCCCTGCCCGTGAAAGAGCCGCAGCCCCGGCCCCACGCGCGTCTTGAACCGCAGCTCGATGCCCAGCACCCACTCCACGCCCACGCGGTAAAACGCCAGATACGGCGCACCCAGCAGCCACCACGGGTCACCCCACGCGCGCACCTGCTGCGCGAGGCGGAAGAGCGTCATCACGAGCTGCCCTTTCGGATTTCCGCGGTTCGCGTCCCAGTCTTGAAAAATGCCATTCATTTGTCGGGTGTGAGATGTCTGAGGTAGATCGCCTCGACCTGCGCCGCCATCGTTTTGGCGGAAAAAGACGCCGCCACTTTCGCCCGCGCCGCCGCCGAAAACCGCGCGCGCAGCTCCGGGCTGGCGAGTAACTCGGCGACACGATCCGCGAACTGCTGGCGTGCGCCCGGCCGCACCAGAAAGCTGTCCGCGCCATCGGCGAGAATCTCCGCGAGACCATCCAGCTTCGGTGCGACCACCGGCACACCGCTCGCCATCGCTTCGAGCACCGTCAGCGGCGTGCCCTCGTAGCGCGAGGTCAGCAGCAGCACGTCGGCTGCCGCGTAGATTTCACGCGGATCGGCGACGTGCCCGGCGAAGCGCACGCGCCCGGCGATCCCGAGCGCGGCGGCGCGCGCCTTTAGCTCCGCCTCCTCCGGCCCGGTGCCCGCGATGACGAAGCGCACGCCCGCGTTTCGCCGCGCCAGCTCCGCCGCCACTTCGAGGAAAAGCGCGAAGTCCTTTTGCGCCACCAAGCGCCCCACACCCGCGACGAGCGGTGCGCCCGCAATCCTGTGTCCATCAGGCTTCGCGGGCGTGAAGCGCTCCACGTCCACGCCGTTGTACACCACCGAGACGCGCGACTCCGCCATCGCCTCGCGCT
>JAYWEP010000290.1:0-13083 GCA_043779205.1 Chthoniobacter sp.
GGCTGCGCCCTTCCCACCCGCCACATCACCACCAACCCAAACCCCGAAAACCAACAAAAACTCTCATAGCGAGTGGATCAAGGTTCGGGGGCAGGCCAACAGCAGCACATCCGGGTGCGCTCCTCCCATCGTCTTCTTTCCGCCGCCCGCCCGCGGGTGGCCAGAGACCTCATCCCAGCCCCCCTCGCGCGCGGTGAAACACCAGCGGGCAGTCAAAACCCGTAATCGCCTCGCACCGCCGCGCCAGTTCCGCCCGCGCTGCCAAGTCCAGCGTCCAGTCCGCCCCATGCAGCGCGGGGTCATCAAAAGGATGCCGCCTCGCCGTCCGCTCTCCCGGCGGCGGGAACGCTCCCCAGCGCCGCTCCAGATAGCGCCCCGCGCAGGCGTGCCCCTCCTCGATGAACCGCCGCAGCGGAGTCGCCGCACTCCGCAGCGTCTGGCTCCCGGCGTGCGCCACCCGCTCCGCGTCGAGGCCGGTGCGGATTCTCCCCTGCATCCCGAGCTGCACGCTCCGCAGATCCATTTCCTGATCCTCGCAGTAGGCCGGGTAAAAGTTCTCGTCAAACCAGCCCAGCGTCCGTGTGAAATCCGCCGTCACATAGAAACACGCCGTCGCCCACAGATGGTGCTGCACGATCTCCGGTGCCGCCGCCACCCGCGCCATCGCCTCCGCCAGCACCCCCGGCGTAAAGGCGATGTCGCTGTTCACGATCCAGCAGTCCCCGCCGAAATGCTCCATCATCCGGTTCCAGCTCCCCGCCACCCCGAGATTCCCCTCCACCCGCTGCACCTCCACCCGCAGATGCCCCGGCGACCTTTGCTCCAGCCCGGCCACCGCCGCCGCCACGCTTTCATCCACCGGCCCGATCCGGTTGACCACAATCAGCACCTCGGCGGCCAGATCGATGCTTTCCACCAGCCGCGTCACCAGATCGCCGCGATTCAGCACCGGCACGCCGATTTTTAACACAGGCCTGGCCTCCCGGCTACACCGCCGTCCAGCGGATCTTGTTGCTCGCCACCCCATCCCCGCGCGAGTTCCGCCCCGTCGCCCACACGTCATAGACGGCACCCGGCACAAAGGGCGCAAACTGCGACACCGAGACCGTCCCCGTCGTGCTCACCCCCGCCTCCTCCGCCTGCCCGCCCACCACCTGCCGCCAGGCCACCAGGAAACTCGCGTGCGCCGGCAGGTCCGGCACCGTTAGTGTCCGCGCCGCCGCATCCCACACCGCCGCGCCCGGCGCATCCGGCAGCGGCTCCGCCTGCGCATCGCCCGCCGCGCGCTTCGGCTGGAAACCGATCCGCGCCAGCTCCGGATTGCCCTCCCCGGCATCGCTCGCGAAGCAATACAGATAGCGCACCCGCGCGAGCTTCGTCAGCAGCGTGTCCCGCTGCGCGTCCTTCGCGTCGATCACCGTCATCCGCGTGCCCCCGCCGGCGATGGATTTGTTCGCCAGCAGCACCCCCAGCCAGTTGTTGATCCGGCTCACCACCATGGCCGGATACCGCGCCGCCACCACCACCTGCGGCCCCGCACTCACCGCCAGCCCCGCCAGCGCCTCGATCCGCTCCACCGCCGCCAAATCCCCGAGCTGCCCCTGCTCCCAGCCATAGCTTTCCAGCGCATCCGCCCGGTCCGCCGCCGGCAGATCGTCCTCCGGCACCCCCAGGATGAAGTAATACCCATTGCGCAAGAGCCCCACGATCTTCCCCCTCGCCAGCTCCACCCGCTGCTGCGCCCCCACCTGATCGCCCGACGCGAAAATCGCCGCACTATTGCCCTGCTTCGCATCATTGAGCGCATTCGTGAACTGCGTCAAAAACGGGTCATTCACCCGGTGCAGGTCATACGGGCTGCGCGTGCCATTGACCATCAGGACGAGTTCGCCCTGCAGGATTGCGTGAGTCATGATCGAGTCGGCCATAGGAGTAGGTGGAGTTTAGGAGTTGGGTTTTTAGGATTCGCAGAAAATGTGAGCGCCGCCCCGCTCAGCCCCGGCGCGGCTTAGGACATCAAAACTTATATCCATATCATTCCGTATTAGTTTTGCTGTATGAAAAAACCCATCCGGCACATTCCGGCTGCGGTCTGGAATACTCTGGACGCCCTCTGAAACACCTCGCCCACCCTCCCGGACATCCCAAACCCCACCTGAAACACCCCCGCCACCATTCCCGACATCCGAAGTTCCTGACCAAATCCGCCTCCCACCACCCGCCACATCCCCACCCGCATCCACCCTATTCCGCGCCCTCTTTCCAGCATCCCGCCCTGTGTCCGCCTTGCATCGCCCGCTCTGCAAAACACTCTGACCCATCTTCCAAACGCCCATTTCGCCCTCCACGACACTCCCAACCATCTTCCCATCAGCTATTTGCGCCGTTTTCACGCCACCGCCTCCTCTTCCACCATCAACCCCGAAAAAATCGTCCCCTCCTCTTCCGCCTTCCGCCTTCCGCCCTCCGCCTTTGCCCCCAGCTCCACCCCCATCCCCTCAAACCGCTCCCACCTCCCCACCCAACCGCCCGCCTCATCCTCCCACGCCGAAAACGTCCGCCATTCCGGCGAAAACACCTCCAGCCGCAGCCGCCCCTGCACCGCGCGGACGTCCCAATACACCTCGCACCCCGCCGCCCCCTCCCCCACCCGGCCATCCGGCAGGAAGCGCATCGCCCGCCGGTCATGCCCCACGCGCCGATACTCCCAGCCCACCGCGCACAGCCGCTCCGCCGCCGCCCGCTCGCCCTTCGTCTTCCCCCGCGCCGCATAGCGCCGCACGCCCACCGGCAATTCTTTCCACGCGGCCCGCAATTCCCCGACAAACCCCAGGCACTCTTTTTCCAGCCGGAAACCCGGAATGCGCCGGTTCTTCTCCAATGTCCATTTGCCGAAATTGCGATGCTGGAAAAGCAGCTTCCCGCCGAAATCGTACTGCAGCATCACTCCATCCAGCGCCCGCACCGGATGCCCCGGCATCGCGTAGTCCTGCCCGATCTTCCGCCACGCCAGATGGAAGGTGTCCTTGTCCCCATGCACCAGCCGGTACCACCACTCGCTATGCTCATTCAGGTGCATCGCCACATTCAGCGCCCGCCAGCACCGCGCCTTATCAATGACCATCTGCCCGCTCTCAAACTCCGGCTCATCGCGATACTTCACCCCCGACGCCGCCCACACCGCCTGCCCCTTCGCAAACCGCCCGAAATCCGGCCAGAAAACCGCGCCCAGCTTGCGATATTGCGCCGAGTCGAAAAGAAACCCCGGATCACGCACCGGACAGTTGTCCGCATCCAGCAGCAGCACCTCCGCAAACCGCGAATGCAGGATGGCATAGCACTTCAGCTCCCACCCACCCAGCCGCCGTGCCGGATGCCTCCGCCGCATCGCCAGCCCATCCACACACCGCACCCCATGCGGCTCCAGCAAACCGCGCATCACCGGCGTCATCTCCTTCGCCCCCAGATGCCACACCTCGACCGGTAGCGTGCAACCCAGATGCCGCAGCAACCTTACCAGCACATACGCGCAGGGAAAATATTTCGCGCCACCTCCGCAAATCACAATCCCCCGTCCGGCAAAGCGCTTCGCGGGATACGGAAACTTCCGCTTCCCCACCGCCTGCAGCATCTCCCGATACTTCCCCACCCGCGCATCCCCCTTCTTCACTTTGACTATCTCCACCGTCGGCGGCGCAGGATTCGGCACAATCCCATTCCGCTTCATGCCCTTAATCCTGTTAATTCTGTTAATCCTGTCCACCCCATCCCCCTTCGGTGCCATCAACCCACGCAACTCATCCAAGTACCCAATGCACTCCTCCTCAAAAAGAAACCCCGGCGTCCGCGAATTCCCCTCCAGCTTCCACTTCTTGATCCGATGCTGGAAAATCCGCCGCCCTTCGAAATCATGCTGACACATGGTTCCATCGAGGAATTGTGCATTCAGTTCTGGCATCGCATACCTCTTACGCACTTTGCGAAAGGCGAAATGGAACGTGTCCTTGTCGCCATAGACGTGGTGGTAGTAAAAGTCGGCGTGCTCGTTGTAGTGCATCGCCAGATTCAGCGCCTTCCAACACCGCGCCTTATCGACCATCATTTGCCCGCTCTCAAACTCCCTCTCTTTGCGGTAAGGCACACCCGTGATTTCCCAAATGGCACGATCCTTCGACATACAGACCGGATCGGGCCAGAAAATCGCCCCGTGCTTTCGATATTCCGGGGTCGCGAAAAGGTACTCGGGATTCACGACCGGCGTATTATCGGCGTCTAAAAACAGGACTTCCTCGAAGGAGCTATGGAGGAGCGCGTAAGCCTTAAGCGGCCAGCCGTTCACAATTCGGGCTGGAAATTGTTTCATAACTTCGTGGCAATCCACACATTCGACGCCCAGCGGCGCGACCAGAGCCTTCATCTCGCTGGAAATCTCCGCAGCGCCCAAGTGCCAAAACTCCACCGGAAGGTGACATCCTAACAGCCGCAGCATTTGCACCGCAACCCAAGCACAAGGAAAATACTTGCTGCCGCCCGCACAGATCACCACACCACGCCCGACAAAGCGCCCCTTCGGGTACCTCGGAGTGGATTTAATGAACCTCTCAGAATGTTGACGGAAAATATGGGCATCCATTGCCCGTACATCCCATTTCCGGCGCTCCCCGTCAGCCACCGCTCGTTCAGCACTGCGCGCCTGCGTAGCGGTCAAGTAGGAGACGGCACCTCCCGCGAAATACCACTCGATACGCCGGATCACTTCCGCCGACGTAATCATGTCCATGCAACGTGGAAGTGGCGTCTCCCCACGAACGACATCAATACATAGATTCTCAGGCCTGTCGCGCTCGTCGCCGTCCCCAAGCGAGACGGTCCTTGATTTCCAGCAGCCTCCGTTGTCGCAGCAAAGCAGAGCCCCGTTGGTGTGAATGTATTGATGGTGCGGGTACGCCTCCCACTGAGACGGTTCGCGCCCGCCTGCAATCACTACGCATGGGCGGTTCTTCGGCCTGCCACCCTTCACCTCAACCGCCGCAGCCAGATGCATCGTCAGCGTCACCGGGCAAAGCACTCCCTGCGCATGATACATCAGTCGAATCAGTTGCCGTAGGTTCGTCTGTCCGCGCAGGTCGATTACACCGTCGAGTTTCGGATGGTGATGCTCCATTGCTCCCACTTGGACAAACTGAATCTTCCCTCGAAAGTGATCAACCACTTTTTGATAACGGCGCCTTTCCCACCATTTGATAGTTACGTCGTGTTTTCCACCAGCCACGACAAGCCAGAATGGGATGTCTTCTCCGACAATCTCCTGAACCTGCGAATCCCATATTTTTTCGTCGTCAGCAAGGGGGATATGCCCCTTGAATTCGATGGGCTTGATTTGTAATTCCAACTTGTCATTCAGAAATTGAATGAACCCATGAAGGACATGGTGAGGAGAGCTATTGCTGCAATCGATCAATGGGTACACGCAATCAACTGCCAACCCGTCCTGTTGCCCCGCTTTCCTTGGTATTACGTCCGGATTGTTCTCATACAACTCAGGGAACTCTGATTGAAGATGAACGGAAAATCGCCTGGGATACTCCCTGTGAAGCTCACGAATCGCGGCTGTCAGCAACACCACGTCTCCCGCACCTAAACTACAGTTAAGAAACAATCTCGATTGCACACATTTCCTATTTGCTGCTTTAGATGCCACCCTTTTCATGATGCGCGCTTATAGCATTGAGCCTGTATCTACTATTTCACCACTTATACACACTGGAGTCCGCCAGTTTTTCAAAAACTTCCCGCCGTATTCCTTTCGCAGAAAAGATCGCCCTCCGAACCCATTGCGCGTTCACCGCCTGTCCATATAGCAAAGCCCTGAAACTGGCAATCGCTATTAGCGGGTTTTCGTGGCGAACGAGAACATCTAACTTTGATAAGTTGTCCTTCGCATTTGAGGGATCAAAAAGCGCTTCGTTGCTAATATAGTATTCCCACGCCGCTTTTACATAGCCAATCCAATCCGTAGGTAGCAGATAAATCCGTACAATTTTGCTACTCCCGTCTTTCTGTGGGTCAACTTCGCAGATCAAGCCGCGCGGAAACCCGAGCCGAGCGATTTGTCCGTTTTCTCTAAAATTAACAGTCTGAACATATACTTTGTACTTAATTGCAGGCTCAACAAATTTTCGGTCAATGCCGAATTTCACGTCAAGTGTACCTTCCGCATAGTATCCGGTAAACGAAGGTTCCCGATTTTCTGTTCTGTGCGATCCTGTCTTGTCCTCACCAACAATCCACCTGCTTGTATTGCCATGAACATCGGGGCGCGACGCGGCAATTAAAGCAAAGCTAAAATCTTGCATGTCACGCACAGTTCTCCATTGTAGCTTTCGTTCCGGCGTCCAGTTGTCGGCCCCTCTACAATCAGCAATAACGAAATAGCCAATCAAAAAGGCCGTCGCATATTTGTCTAATAGACGTTTCATTACTTTGTTTCGACGATGTTTTCTGCTGATGGAGTAACTACTGTATTATTCGGTTTATTTGACTCTACATTTGCCAGTGGTGGGGCAGTCAATGGAGCAAAGGTGGGATCTCTGTCTTTGTCGGGCACAGTCGCATACTGGTTGTTCAGTGAGCTATCCACGTTCAAGCTCCATGTCGTTTGTCGAAGGGGAATTACAGACGTTCCCGGGTCGGTTTCGCTCTTGTCATATGTAACAACCCACACCTCGAATGTTGTGATAATTTGCGCACGGGAAATCCTGTAGTAAGCAGTTGCTACTTGCGTTCCATCTTCGCGAAGTGCAGGCCAAGACACTGGATCGGTAAATTTGCAATCTGGAGTGTCCGTCGATGCAGCAGGCTGTCCGTTGTTACATCCCTGCGGAATGGTGAGTGATAGCGGATCGTGCGGCGGGGTGGTGGCTGTTGGTTGGTCGTAAACTGGCAATGCGGACGGATCTGAATCACAAACCTGTCCACTAACGGTTGTTTCTTTTATTAACTTCGCAGGCGCGGCAGCCTGTGTTCCGGGCGGAAACGGTGCGCCATTCAATGGCTGGCCATTTGAATCCTTATCCCAAACCATATTTTGAAATGTAAATTCTACACGATCGTAAGACGATGTGGTATTTTGCGCAAATCCAATTCTAATATCCTTGATTTGAGGAACCGAGCAGTCGACACCGGAAGGTTTAATGATTCCCACTCCAGAGAAATGAACGGCAACTCCGTCGGGAGCGTACAGGCCATTGTTATCCAATCTATAACTGCCGCCTCTTCCAATGGTAATATCTGATGGATCGAAATAAAAGACCGTCGCCGCTTTAGTTCCGATTACAGGGCCCGATACACCGCCATGATGAACCTGAATTACGGCATCACCCTTGGAATTGCTTTTCTTTTCTCCTGTAATCGCAAATACTATTGGCAGGCCGTTCTGTGGAAGTCCTTGTATTTCATATGTGGCGCTTGGCTGTCCTCCTGCCAATACCGAGAACATGAGGCGTCCGTCAGGGCTGTTCAATGTGACATCAATGTCTTCGGAGGCATTGACCGAACGAACCGTGCCGTTTATCCACCATCGCTTCTTAGGTATTGCCACTTTGAGGCGGACAAGATCGTCAGTCGTGTCATCCGTGTCATTGAGTTGAATCTCAATGCGCTGATAGTTTCCCCCTCCATTTGAGGTTGTGGACGCAGATACGGCTCTCGGACTATAGGGCATGGTGCATTTTTATTGTGCTCCTAGGCTGGGATTTGGGAGCAGGTGACAGGTAAGGGAAATTGCGTTTTCGCGGCAGGGTCGCGTGGGATGGGCACCGAAGCGCCGCGAATCCCCCCGTCCACTGCACCGCGCGACGAAGTCGCCCCGCTGGTGCTGCGCGCCCGGCCCCTCAGACCGTGCGCGAAGATGACAAAAAAGCTCGCTCTTTCCGAATTTTGCGCCCTCGCGCAATCCGCTCGCCCGCCCGTCCGCCCGTCCGCCCGTCCGCCCGTCCGCTCGTCCGCTCGTCCGCTCGTCCGCTCGCTCCACTTCCGCGCAGACATCCGCAACGCTGGGGAGTGGATTCCGGGGAGACTCATGCGGCGTGGACGAAACAACATTCACCGGCCCGGCGTCAACACGAAAGTTTGCCGTGCCCCATTTTCTCCCCGTTCCGAAACCGGGCTTCGCAACGGGCGGCTGCAACCGGAGCGTTAGCTCGCAGGGCGCGCATAGCCGGGGTGACCTCGTGCGGGCCGAAGTGCCAGAGATCAATGGGCAGGGTGTGCAGCCCAGATGCCGGAGCATCCGCACGCAGACCCGGATGCAGGGGAAATACTTCGATCCGCCGCTCGAGCAAGAAACCGGGACATTTTTCCCCGGATGACTGCCGCTTGACTTCAAAGGCGCGCGTTTTACCCTCGCCCCCTCCCGCCCCCGAGCGGCCCTCACTTCCATGTCCCGACTTCCCTTTCGCCACACTCCCCTTCTCGCCGCCGCGGCCCTGTTCATCGGCCTCGCGGGGCTCGCGCCCGCGCAGGAGGTGCTCGATGGCATCGCCGCCGTGGTCAACAATGAGGTCGTCACTTTTTCCCAGGTCCGGGAGCTGGTGGCCTCGAAGGAAAAGTCCGCGCGCGACACCTACAAGGGCGAGGAGCTGGTGGCGAAGATCAAGGAAATCCGCCTTGCCGCGATCAATGATCTCATCGACCGGCTGCTCATTTTGCAGGAGTTCAAATCGAAGGGCTTTCAGATCCCGGACTACTTCATCGACGAGCGCGTGACGACCATCGTGCGCGAGGAATTTGGCAACGACCGCTCCGCTTTCATCCGCACGCTGGCCGCGCAGGGCTTCACGCTGGAGCGCTTTCGCGAGCTGGAGAAGGACAAGATCATCGTCCAGGAAATGCGGCGGCAGGCGATCAAGGGCAAGCCCGAGGCCTCCGACGCGCAGATCGCGGAATACTACAAACTGCACGCCGACGATTACGGGACGCCCGAGCAAATGAAGCTGCGGACGATCACCATCCGGCGGACTGGGGAGAACAATTCAAAGCGCAAGATGATCGAGGAAATCCGCGAGAAAATCATCGGCGGCGCGGAGTTTGGTGACCTCGCGCGGATGTATTCCGAGGACGACAAGCAGGAGGCCTACGGCGACTGGGGTTGGATCGAGCGGAGGACGCTGAACGAGAGCCTGTCGAAGTCCGCCTTTGCGCTCAAGGCGGGCGAAGTCAGCAAGGTCATCGAACTCGCCGGCAGCTACTACCTGCTCTTCGCCGAGGCCAAAAAACCGGCGGTCACCAAGCCGCTCAAAGACGTGCATGACGAGATCGAGAAAGGCCTGCTCCAGCTCGAGCGGCAGAAGATGCAGTCCGCGTGGCTGGCCAAGCTGCGGAAGAAGGCCTTCATCAAGATGTACTAGGCCATGCCGCCAAAAATCTGTGTCTGAGCAGCCATTCCGTAGTTTGGTTGAATTCCGTAATTCCGTCCCCTCCGTTCCGCCAATGCAGGACGGAATTACGGAATTTTTCCAAATGACGGAATTCTGGGTTTCGCGGAGAGAAGACTGAGCCATGCCGGTCATCGGCATTACCCTTGGCGACGCAGCGGGCATCGGGCCGGAGATCGTGGCCGCCGCGCTCGGCTCTGGGAAATTGGACGCGCGGTTTGAGTACCGCGTCATCGGCGAAACCGCGGACGCCCGCCCCGGCGAACCCACGCCTGCGACCGCCCGCGCGGCCCTCGCGGCGCTGGAGGAAAGCGCGCGGCTGCTGCGCGCGGGCGAGATCGCCGCAGTGGTCACGGGGCCGGTCCACAAGGCGCGCATGCAGGCCGAGGGCTTTGCCTTTCCGGGGCAGACGGAATTCTTCGCTGCCCGCGCGGGCGTGGAAGACTTCGCCATGTGCCTCACCGGCGGCGCGCTCACCGTCGCCCTCGTCACCGCCCACGTCCCCCTGCGCGAAGTCGCCGGGCTTTTGTCCGCCCGCGAAATCATCCGCGTTGGAAATCTGCTCGCCGCCTTTCTCACCGCGCGCCTCGGGCGCGCGCCGCGCATCGCCGTCGCCGGCCTCAATCCCCACGCCGGCGAATCCGGCGCGCTCGGCCGCGAGGAGATCGAGATCATCGACCCCGCGCTCATCCTCCTCACCCATCACCCATCACCCATCACCCCCGCCACCTTCACCGGCCCCTTCTCCCCCGACACCGTTTTCAACCGCGCCCTCGCCGGCGAATTCGACGGCGTGCTCTGCATGTATCACGACCAGGGCCTCATCCCGCTCAAGCTCCACGCCTTCGACACCGGCGTGAACGTCACCCTCGGCCTCCCCTTCCCCCGCACCAGCCCCGACCACGGCACCGCCTTCGACCTCGCCGGGAAAAACCTCGCCCGCCCCGATTCCATCATCGCCGCCCTCCGCCTCGCCGCCGCGCTCAGCGCCCCCCCGCCATCCCTGTAGGGGAAGCTGCCAGCTTCCCCACAGCCACGCGCTTCGCCCCTCTCGCGCCCAAGCTCCAGCTTGGGCACGCTCTTGTCTGCGAAGCTCCGCTTCGTCGGCGTGGCCGAAACCCTGCGTGCCGCTTCACGATAGCGGCCCGAGGAAGCAGAGCTTCCAAGACAAGCGCATGACCAAGCAGGAGCTTGGTCACGAGGGGGGAATAGCTTCTAAAGCTGACCCCGCTTCTTCCCAGGCTCTAGTGTAATGCGCCGCAAATAATGAATAGTAAGAGTGACAGAAGCGGAAGTTATGTGGATGATGAAAGAATGCGAACCGCACCGAGAGTTGAATTGAGCGTAGAGGACAGAGGCTGGCTGGAGAAGGTGAGCCGCAGTCGGGTCGAGGTAGTTCGGCTTTCGGAGCGCGCTCTCATTGTGCTGCTGGCGGCAGACGGGAAGACCAATCGTGAAATCGGGATGAGCTTGGGGATTACGGAGGAGAAAGCAGCCCGGTGGCGCGGTCGCTTTAATGATCAGGGCAGAACCGGCATTGAGCAGGATGCGCCAGGCCGGGGACGCAAGCCGACTTACCCACCGGAGGTCGTGGCGATGGTGGTGCGCCGGACCACTCGCCAGAAGCCGGAGGCGGCGACGCACTGGAGCCGCCGGGGCATGCCACGCGCGACCGATCTGAGTCCTTCGACCATCGGCCGCATCTGGCGCCAGCATGGACTCAAGCCCCATCTGAGCCGCACTTTCAAAGTCTCCAACGATCCATACTTTGCCGAAAAGCTGGAGGACATCGTCGGACTCTATCTCAATGCGCCGGAGCACGCGCTGGTCTTCTGCTGCGATGAAAAGAGCCAGGTGCAGGCTCTGGACCGCACTCAACCGGGGCTGCCGATGAAGAAAGGTCGGGCGAGCACCTTCACCCACGACTATGTGCGCCATGGCACCACGACGCTCTTTGCCGCGCTCAATGTCGCCGACGGCACGGTGATCGGACAGTGCCAGACGCGCCACCGCCACATCGAATGGCTGAAGTTCCTGCGGTTACTCGATGAGAAAACCGTGGCGGATCGCGACCTGCATCTGATCCTGGATAACTACGCCACGCACAAACATCCCAAGGTCAAAGCATGGCTGGCGAAGCACCCACGTTTTCATCTGCACTTCACCCCGACGAGCGCCTCCTGGCTCAACATGGTCGAGCGTTTCTTTCGTGACCTGACCACCCAGCGCCTGCGGCGCGGAGTCTTTCGCAGCCTGTCCGAGTTGATCGAAGCCATCACCGCATATCTTCAAAACTATAACGCCCGCCCGACGCCCTTCGTCTGGACGGCCACCGCCTCCGACATCCTCGCCAAGGTCAAGCGCGCTCGCCGCAAACTCCATACTCCTCGCTAAATGCAGCGCACTACACTAGGAGCGGCGCTTCAAATTAAGCGCAACGATCACCAGCAACGCGGCAATGCCGCTGATTGCTCCGTACGTTGTCCAGTTGGACAGGGAGTTACTTGGCGATGGATTCACATTCCCGACACTGGATGCCTGTTCTTCTTTCGCCTCATTACCGTCTGGCTGTGGTTTCCGCGGTTCTGATTGAGTTGCCGACCAAGGTGGCTCCGGGGTTGGTTCTAGGACTGCATAGACATCTGGCGAGACAAAATCTTTCAATGGCTTTTCGATCAAATTCCAAACCGTCTGGCTCCCATAACGGGCTTTCAACCGCAGGATCGCTGCGGTAGCGACCTTCTTGGCTTCCGGGATTTTCATCCATTGTAAAAGGCCCAAGGCTTGAAAGAGATCGTACACCTCGTTCGAGGGCCAGATGGTGCCATCCTCATTGCGTCGCGTTGGATCATCCGGGAGTCGCTGCTCACATGCCGCTATTTTCGCTACCGCAACTTCGACGGCCGATTTATCGTTCAATGCGCCCCACGCGTCCCGAAGATCGCCCCACTCTCGAGGAGGTGTTGAATCGAGCAGCGGGCTAAGCTTGCGAACCGCTTCACCCGCCACGCCGCGCCGGGCCGCGATCTGCGCATATGCCAAAACCGCGCGTCCTCGCAAATAGGTGTCGCCCGAATCAATGACCTTGCCGATCTCGACCATTGCAGGCTCATCATCGGTCATTAGGCCCAATGCCGCGATGGCATGATCTCTGGCGTCATTTCTCTGCTCAAAGCCCTTGATTATCAGCTTTTCCGAGAATGCGATTTGGTGGAGAAACCGGAGAACCGCAGTTTTTTGTTCAATCGTTGTGATGTGCGCAATTGTCACCCACCCTGTATCATCGCCGACACATTGGTACACATCTTCGATCGTAGGCTCGTCGGGGAGCCGTGCCATTGGATCGTAGGCCGCATGCAAGGACTGGATGCAAAGTAATAACCCCGCACAGAGGACGCGTTTCATCTGATTCATTGCGGTTTTTTTAGTAATGGGCATTTAGGCTTCAATATATCTATAGTCTGTTCCTCAGAGATACGTTTTGTTGAAAGGAATGTGTCGTCTGTGCTCGTATCATGCCACAGCGAAAAAGGGGGTCGATTGTAAGCAGAATGGCCTGCCCCCGGTTTTTGATCCACTCGCTATGAGAGTTTCTGTTGGTTTTCGGGGTTTGGGTTGGTGGTGTTTCGGTGGGCGGGAAGGGCGCAGC
>JAYWEP010000291.1:0-2355 GCA_043779205.1 Chthoniobacter sp.
TTCATCCCGATGCTCAGCTCCTTCGCCTGCGCCATCCCCGGCATCATGGCCACGCGCACCATCGAGAACCGCAAGGACCGCCTCGTCACCATCCTCGTCGCGCCGCTGATGAGCTGCTCCGCGCGGCTGCCGGTTTATGCGCTGATGATCGCCGTGCTCCTCCCGGTCGCGTCCGGTCTGGCGAAAGCGGGTATCATGCTCTGCATGTATCTCGTCGGCATCGTCGCCGCGTTTGTCATGGCGTGGTTTTTCAAAACGAAAATCTTCAAGGGCGAGACGCCGATGCTGCTTTTGGAAATGCCGCCCTACCGGATGCCGTCGCTCCAGACCATCGCCATCCGCATGTGGGAACGGGCCGGCCTTTTCCTCCGCCGCGCCGGCACCCTCATCCTTGCGCTGTCCATTTTGCTGTGGGCGCTGGCCACTTATCCGAAGCCCGCCGATCCGCACGCGACGCCTGCCGAGGCGCTTGCCCACAGCATCGCCGGGCACATGGGTCACGCGCTGGAGCCGGTCATCGCGCCGCTGGGTTACGATTGGAAAATCGGCATCGGCCTCATCGGTTCGTTCGTCGCGCGCGAGGTTTTCGTCAGCACCATGTCCATCGTCTATAACGTCGAAACCAAGGACAAAGAGGACACCGCGACGTTGCGCGAAACGATGCGCGCCGAGCGCCGCAGCGACGGCTCGCCCACCTTCACTCCACTCGTTTGCATCGGCCTCATGGTCTTCTACGTTCTGGCCATGCAATGCATCAGCACCGTCGCCATCGTCCGCCGCGAGACGAATACGTGGTTCTGGCCACTCTTCCAAATCGCCTACATGACCGCGCTCGCGTGGATCGGCGCGTTCACCGTCTATCAAGGCGGGCGCTTGCTCGGCTTCCAATGAACCCGCTCCTCGATCAACTGGCCGTCGTCGCGATCATCGCCGGCGCGGTGGCGTATTTCGTCATCCGCTTTTTGCGCAAACGCGCGGGCGGAAAATCGTGCGACAGCGGTTGCGGTTGCGGGACGACGAAAGCGGCCAAGCCCGGCGGCGGCAAAACCAAAAACCTGCCGTCATTCTGAGCGGAGTTCCGGGAGTCTGCGATCAGAACGAAGCGAAGAATAGCTGACTCTAAATGGGCGCACATTTAACCTACCGCCTTGACGCTCCGGCGCAGAATGCGCTTTGAAGGGACCGCAATACCGTCTTACATTCCCGCCGTGCTTCTACTGGAACCAGAATCCGTCAAAATCCTTCCCGCTTACACTGTGGCGGAAGCGGCTCGCTACGTCGGGGTGAGTCCTTCGACGCTGCAAAGATGGTTCAGAGGAAAATCCGCATCAAGCACCGCGAAAGGAGGCTTTCGCAAAAGCGCCGTGAAACCCGTTCTTCCGACGGATGCCGGGCCGCGGGAACCGCTTTCTTTTATCGACCTAATCGAAGCGCACGTTCTACTTTCGATCCGCAAGGCATATAATTTTCCGATGCGCAAGATTAGGACGGCAATGGATTACTTGGCGGAATCTCAAGGGAACCTGATCTGTTTGGCGCACAAAGACTTCTACCATGACAATCGAGAGCTATATCTAGGTCACGATCAAAGTCTGCTGTCACTTTCCGAGCGAGGTCAGCTTGTCGATAAGACCATCATGGAAAATGGGCTGCATCAAATCCGATACGGAAAAGACGGTTACGCAGACGAATTTTTTCCAAAAATGGGGGACTATAATCAGGAAAGTTTCGTAGTTAATCCGAACATCAATTATGGCCGGATTAGTCTCGCGCGGATCGGCGTTGGCGCAGATGCGCTGGCTCGACGTTATCAAGCCCACGAGAAAATCGAAAGCATCGCAGAGGACTATGGTGCCACTAGCGAGGAAATAGTAGAAGCGATCCGGTGGCATGATCGACTTGCCGCATAGGCCAACGCTGTTCATTGATCGAAACTCCGGTGGTCGAACCTTCCGGGACTTAATCGCGGAAGCGGGCATTAAGGTGGTTTTGCACGATGAGCATTTCACCGACAATAAGACGCCGGATGAGGTATGGTTAAAGGCGATTGGAGAGCTTGGGTGGATAATGATAACAGGGGACATCGCCACAAGCCGAAGTCTTCTTTTTCTCGCCATCTTAAAGCGATCATCTTCGCGTGTATTTATCCTTGAAGGACTAAATCATGCAACGCGAGAGGGGAAGGCTAAGTGCGTAATTGAATCTTACGACGCCATTATCAGAGTATCAAAGAAATATCCCCCGCCGCTCCTTTGGCGTGGCCTGCCCCCGGTTTTTGATCCACTCGCTATGAGAGTTTCTGTTGGTTTTCGGGGTTTGGGTTGGTGGTGTTTCGGTGGGCGGGAAGGGCGCAGC
>JAYWEP010000292.1:0-35286 GCA_043779205.1 Chthoniobacter sp.
GGGGAAGCTGACAGCTTCCCCTACAGCGCGCAGCGGCGGTCGCGGACGTTGAACCCGAGAAATCCGTGGTTAAGAAATCATCCGCCAAATAACTTTCCGACCCATGACCATCCTCGCCCGACCACCCGCATGAAAACCGGCGACAAAAATCCCGGCAAGGAGCTCTACCAGCAATTGCGCCTCCTCTCGTGCGAACAGCTTTGGCACGACGAAGTCCCGCGGTTCGATCGCGCGACGCCACCGGAACGAATGACGCGGGTGGCCGTGATTCGCGCGGTGGGCGTGGTCTTTTCCGAATCCGGCACCGCGGCGCAGAAGGACGCCGCCCGCGTGTGGCTCCGCGCTCTGCTCCATGATCCGCAGGAAAAAGTCCGCCGCTACGCCGTGACCGCGCTGCCAAAAATCGGCGCCGGTGCAGACGAGGAAGCCGGTCTGCTTTCCTTGCTGCGAACGTCAGCGAACGAGCGTGAGCAGAAATTTCTCGGGCGGGCTTTGGACAAGATCGGCGGGGCGGCAACCTTGGAAGGAATGACGGAAGACGCTCCCGGTTTCCTTTTGCAAACGCGCCAGAAGGTCCAGGCGAATGTCGCCCGCAGTGAAAGCCCCAGCACCGTGCGCATGGATCGCGCGCTCACGGAATTCGCCGGGCTGCGGATTCATCTGCGGGGTCGTGCGGGATTGGAAAATATCGTGCGTGATGAGGTGGAGGAGACTTTCAAAGCGCGGGGGATTTTCCGCGTCGCGGAGGTGCGCCGCGGCTTGGTCGCGATCACCCCGGTGGTTCCGTTCACCTTGGCCGACATCTATGCGCTGCGCTGTTTCGGCACCGTGGGATTTGTGCTCGGCACGACCACGATTTCGGAGGGCGCGGAAGCCATCGAGGCGCTGGCGGCGGCGATCACCTCGCCCCTCGCGCGGCGGGTTTTCGAGACGTTCACGGAAGGGTCAATCCGCTATCGCCTCGACTTCACGGCCAAAGGCCACCAGCGCGGCGCGGTGCGGCTGCTCGCGAACCGCGCCTTCGAGTTGTGCCCCGCGATTCTCAACGACGCGCGGAACGCCCCCTGGGCCATCGACATTCATCCCGCCGGGCGCGGCAGTTCCGTGGAGCTGCGCCCGCGCCTGACGCCCGATCCGCGGCTGTGGTTTCGCGTGCAGGACGTGCCCGCAGCGTCGCATCCGCCCTTGGCCGCCTGCATGGCCCGCCTCGCGGGGCGGATGGAAAATGACATCGTCTGGGATCCATTTTGCGGGTCCGGTTTGGAGTTGATCGAGCGGGCGCTGCTCGGCGGCGTGGGCCGCATCCACGGCACCGACCTCAGCGCGGACGCCGTCGCCATCGCGCGCAAAAATTTTGCCGCCGCGAAACTCGATTCCATCCCGGCGGAATTCACGCGCGGCGATTTCCGCGAGGGTCTGCGCCCCGGCAGCGCGACGCTCATCATCACCAATCCGCCGATGGGCATGCGGGTTCCCATTCCCGATCTTCACGGGCTGATCGACGACCTTTTTTCCGTCGCCGCCACGGTGCTGCGGCCCGGCGGGCGGCTCGTCTTCGCGAACCCGGTGCGCATCCAGAGCAAGCAACGCTCACTCCGATTGCAGTCGCGCCAGATCGTCGATTTTGGCGGCTTCGACTGCCGCCTCGAAATGTATCTCAAGTCCGCGCACTGACGCGCATGGGTAGCGCACGCGCCTCGCCTGTTGAAATCGGCGCCCTCGCCGATTTCGCCGCAGAGTGTCCGGCGAGGGCGCCGGCCACCACACGCGGGGGCGCGTGCGCTACCCGGCCGCGGACTCGGAATGACACGCTTTGGGGATTCGTTTATGGAACGCCATGCCGCTCGCCGAAAAACAGCGCCAGCTCATCGCGCGTTTCGCCGTCATCGACGACGCGCATGAGCGCCTTGCGGCCATCGTCGCGAGCGGTCAGCGCTGGCCGGAGGTCGCGGACGATGAGCGCACGGATGCGCGGCGCGTCGCCGGCTGCGTCTCCGCCGTCTGGCTCGCCGGGTCGGTGGCAAACGGGCACTGCCATTTTCGCATCGCCGCCGCATCGTCCGTGGTGAAAGGCCTCGCCGCGCTGCTCACCGCGCTCTACGAAGGCGAAACGCCCGCCGCCATCCTCGCGTGGGAGCCCGGCCTCCTCGAAGCGCTCGGCCTCGACCGCCAGCTTTCCCCCACGCGCCTGCACGGTCTCGCCCACATCCGCCGCGCCATCCGCGACTTCGCCGCCGCCCAATGATCGACGCGCACAATCATCTCCACGACGCGCGCCTCGTCCCGCACCGTCCGGCCATCCTCGCCGAGGTCGCGCGGCTCGGCATCACGCGCGCCGTCGTCAATGGCACGCGCGAGGACGACTGGCCCGCCGTCGCCGCGCTGGCCCGCGCGCACGCGTTTGTCCTTCCGTCATTCGGCCTGCATCCCTGGCATGTCGCCGCGCGCTCGCCGGACTGGCTGGCGCGGTTGCGCGAAAACCTCAACGCCAATCCCGGTGCCGTCATCGGTGAGATCGGCCTCGACCGCTGGATCGCCGGTTACGATCCCGACGCGCAGCGCGAAGTTTTCACCGCCCAAATCGCGCTCGCGGCGGAGCGCAATCTGCCCGCCACGATCCACTGCCTGCGGGCGTGGGGGCCGCTCTGGGACTTGATCCGCACGGGATCGGTGCCCGCGCGCGGCTTCCTGCTGCACGCCTATGGCGGGCCGGGCGAAATGGTCCGCGGGTTCGCCGCGCGCGGTGCCTATTTTTCGTTCAACGCCTACTTTCTCCACGAGCGCAAAGCCGCGCAGCGCGCCGTCTTTCAGCAAGTCCCCATCGACCGCCTCCTCGTCGAAACCGATGCCCCCGACATGCGCCCGCCCGACGACCGCAACGCGCACCCGCTGCACGACGCGACGGGCGGGCCGCTCAATCACCCCGCGAATCTCGCGCTCGCCTACACCGCGCTCGCGGAGTTGCGCGGGCTTTCGGTCGCGCAACTCACCGCGCAGGTCGCGGAGAATTTCGCGCGGCTATTTGGCAGCGCGCGGCTGTAGGGGAAGCTGGCAGCTTCCCCCTACAGCGCGCCGAGCGCGATCCGCCGCACGACCTCGCCCGCGGCGGCGAAACCGAATGCGCCGGTCACGAATGTCGCTGTCCCAAATCCCGTCGCGCAATCGAGCTTCAGGCTCGCGCCGGGCTCCGGTTCGCGGGCGCACGTCCCGTCCGTCCACGGATACACCGGCTGCTCCGGCGAATACACGCACGGCACGCCAAACTCCGCCCGCACATCGCGCGAAAATCCGCACTCGCGCCGCAGTTTCCGCCGCACCTGGCGCAGCAGTTCGTCCTGCTCCGTCTGCGCGAGGTCGGCCACGCGCACGGCGGTGCCGTCGCGCTTGCCGCCGGCCCCGCCCATCGTCAGCACGGGGATGGCGCGCTCGCGGCAGGCGACGATGATAGCGCATTTGTTCGCGAGCTTGTCCGTCGCATCGATCACGAAATCGTAGCGCACCGCGAGCAGCCGCACCGCGCTCGCGGCGGTGAAAAATTCCAGCACGCACGTCACCGCGCACGCGGGATTGATGAGCCGCACGCGTTCCGCGAGCACATTCACTTTTGCCCGTCCGATCTGCCCGTCGAGCGCGGGGAGTTGGCGGTTCACGTTGGTCACGCACACGTCATCCAGGTCGATCATCGTCAGCGCACCCAGCCCCGAGCGCGCCAGCGCCTCGACTGTCCACGAGCCCACGCCGCCGACGCCGATCACGCCGACATGCGCGGCCCGCAGCCGCGCCAGCCCGGCGTTTCCATAAAGCCGCGCGAGGCCGCCGAAGCGTAGAAGAAAATCGTCCTCCATTTTCCTAGCGCGTCAGCGCCTCCGCCAATTCCGTCATTTGGTCAAATTCCATAATTCCGTCACTCCGACCGCGGAAAAGGCAAAACGGAATTACGGAATTTTGCCAAATGACGGAATTGGGAGATGGGAATGATTTGCCAAACATAACTCTAGCTTCCCCCACCCACGTAAGCCTCCAGCGCTTCGCGGGTGATGGTGTGCCGCGCGCCGCACCGCGGGCAGTTCATGCGCAGCGCCGCCTCCGCGCCGAAGAGCCCTTCCGGGTCCGCGCGCATGACCTGCGCGAGCACCGCAAGCATGCGGACCTGCGTGCAGCCGCATTCCCAGCGGTAGCGGCGCGTTTCCAAAAGACTCAGCTCCTCGGTGTGATCGAGCGTCAGCATCGCCGCATCGTCCAAGCCTTCCAGCCACGCCAGGTCGCACTGCGGCTGCGCGGAGAGAAAGACAAAGTCCTCCGGGCCGTATTGGAAAAAGCGCGCCGGGCGCTGCTCGCTTTGCACGTAGTACTGCTCCACCGCGCGGAAGACATCGCCGCCCGTGAACTCCACCGCACTCCGCCGCGAATCCGCGCGTTCGCGCACCACATCTGCGACGAAAAGCTGCCGCCCGTCGTCTTTCACATCCTCGGTGAAAAGCTGGCCGATGACCGTGCCGAGCCGGTTGTCGCCGGCCACGAAAAGATTCAGCAGCGGCTCGCGCAGGTGGATCGTCCACGCCACCGACTCGCTCCACGGACGCGCCGCCGCGTGCAGCGTCACCGCCGCGAGCGCCTGCTTCAGCAGTTCATCGTGCGCCGGTTCGTGCTGCGCGCCGAGCTGGCCCTGGTGCAGATAGTAGTCCACGTAGAGTTCGCCAAAGTCCGCCCGCGTGAGCAGCGCATTGCGACCGCGGACAAAGTAGCTGCGCACTTCGAGCCCAGGCTCATCGCGCGATGTTTCGGAATCATTCACGCCTTGAAACATGCCTCCGCTTTTCGCGCGCCGCACCTTTTTCCTCCGAGTGCGTGTCACAAAAAAAACGCGCCGCTGTAGGGGAAGCTGACAGCTTCCCCTACAGCGGCGGCGTTTTTTTGTGACGCCCTCTCACGCGCGCCCGCGGCCCGTCGCGCGGATGATCTCGCGGACGCGCTCCATTTTCGCCGCGAGCGAGGCATCGCCGCGCCACGCGGCCACGGGATCGTTCAGCCGCTGGCTCCAGTTCGATTCGCTGATCGCGCCAGGCACATTGAAGCGCTGCGAGGAGGCAAAGAGATCGGTGATCATGTAGATGGCCATCCACGCCTTGCTGGCAAAAAGCGCGCGGAGCAGCCGCTCATGCACGGCGTCGTTGTAGGGCATGATCTGCTTCACCTCGAAACCCGCCCAGCCAGCCAGCCGCCGCACCTCGCGCCACGCGGCATCGCGCGCCGGGTGCGTCTCCGGGCCACCATTTTCAGCCGCCGCGATCTTTGCCATCCAGCCCTCCCACATCGCGCGGAGCGGCTCGAAATCGTGCGTGGCGTAGGTCGTCACCGAGAGCCGCGGATAGGCCGCGCCAAGCGTCATCGCGCCGTCCGCTTCGGTTTCCCAGTACGGGATTTTGAAACCGGCGATGCCGAGCCGCGCGAGGCACGGGCGCACGTAGTCGGGCACCACGCCGAGGTCTTCGCCGATGAGCCGGAACGCGCCGCACTCCTCCAGCAGCACGCGCAAAATCTCCTCGCCCTGCGCGCAATTCGCCGCCTTGTGCGCGTCGGTGTCGTCCTCGAATGGCAGGAAATGCGGCAGCTCGCCGCCGGTGCGCGCGCGGGCCTCCTCCTCGGTCAGCGGGAGAAAATCGGCGTTGAGCTGCGGACGCCACGGGAATCCGTAGATGCGGAAAAAACCAAGGATGTGATCGATGCGGAAAAGGTGGAAACAGCCGCGCACTTTGCGCACGCGCTGCCGCCACCAGTCGAAATCCCGCGCCCGCAGCGCCGCCCAGCGGTAGAGCGGAATGCCCCAGTTCTGCCCCCATTTGTAGGTGAAAGGATCGGTTTCAAAAACCCGCTCCGGCGGACAGCCGCCGCACCAGACGTGATCGAAAATCTCCGGCTCCGCCCACACGTCCGCGCTGTAGTAGCTGACGCCAAACGGGATGTCGCCCATGAGCGCCACGCCCCTCGATTCCGCGTATTTTTTCACCGCCGCCCACTGCTCCCACGCCAGCCATTGCACGTAGCGGCGAAAACGCATCCGCAGCCCGATCTCGCGCTGCCGCGCCGCGGGCTGCGCCGCGAGCCAGCGCCGCGCACTCGCGCCGCTGCGCTGCTCCTCGGGCCACGCGTCCCAGCGCTCGCTGCCGCCGTTCATCTCCATGAGCACGCGAAAGAGCGCGTAGTCCTCCAGCCACGCCGCCTCCTCGCGGCAGAATTTCCGATAGCGCCGCAGCCGCACCCCATGACTGCGCCAGGTCCGCGCGAGGAAATTTTCAAACGCGCGCGCGAGCAGTTTTTCCCGCAGCCCTTTGACCAGCGGATACGCGACCGGCCCCGCGTTCAGCACCGCGAGATCAATCCCCTGCGCCGCCGCCACGATTTCCTCCGCGCTCAGGTCCGGCACCGCCGCGGGCGTGATCTCGATCGTCACCGGCTCCAGCGCCACGGACGAAATCGCATTGTAGGGCGAATTGTCATTGCCCGTCTCATTGACCGGGAGGAGCTGCACCATCGCGAAGCCCTGCTCCGCCGCCCAGTCCACCAGCTCCCGCAGCGCGCCCGTGTCGCCGATCCCGAGGTCGCTTTTTCCGTGCAGGGCGAAAAGCGGGACGAGCAGGCCGGCGAGCGGTTTATCGGGCGTGAGTTCCATGAAAGTGCGCGCGCGTTTCAAACACCCCGCGCCCCGCGCCGCAAGCCCCGATGCGGACGAATTCGCTCGATTTCGCCACCGGGAAACGAATGATTCCGCCCGGCTTTCGCACCAACCCCGAAACAACATGAAACGACTCCTCCGCTCCGCCGCCCTCCTCATCACCCTCGCTCTGGGCGGCTGCGCCTCCGATCCGGCCACCTTCACCACCTTCACCCATCGCGACGGCAGTCCGCAGGGGGCCGTTCCGGCGGCGGTCGCGCCGCATTACACCGACGCGCTGGCCTTGAACTATGCCAACTTCGTGGAGTCCGAATTCCGCGCGCGGGCCACCGGCGCACGCTATACCCGCGAGGGCTCCAACACCGCGCTGGCCGGGCTCTCCGGTTTCACCGCCGCCGCCGGCACCCTGGCCTACAGCGCCTCCACCGTGACCGGACTCGGCATGGCCACCGCCGGCATCGTCCAGCTCCAGCATATCTTCGATGCCAAGGGTCGCGCCAATGCCTACTCCGAGGCCGCCGTCCGCATTCACGCGGCGATCAAGGACTTCGTCGCCCTCAACCTCAACCACGTCTCCGAAACCGACATTACTCCCAATGGCTGGACGCTCGCCAACATCGTCCAGGCCAATGCCGACATGGTGGACAAGGTTCTGAACGGCCATCTTCCCACGCCGGAAGACCTCGTGCAGGCCAGCGAGCCGATGACTCCCCGAGGAGCCACCCCGCAAGCCACTGGCACGGAACCCATGAATAACATCAGCACGATGAGGAATGCCCTGCCTGCCCACCTTAAACCCAAGACCACCACGATAACACCGCCACCGGCCGATTCGGCCAGGGGCGTTGCCCCGGAAGTCCGCAAAGGGCGGAGTATCCTCAGCGAACAAGTCGTGCTGATCCGCGGCAAAGGAGACCATGAGCGCGCGCGGGCGATTCTCACCGCCCACCAGACCCCGATCGTCGCCGACGAGGATCCTATCGAAACCCTTGGCAATGCCGTCGGCGCGATTCGCAGCAAGGAAGGTTTGCAAGGCTGGCAGGAGTCTTTTTCCACCGGCCCGGCGCACGAGGCTCCGGCCGCTGCCACTGACGGACTTAACGGTTCCACTAAGCCGCCCGCACACCTGAAGCCCGGCGAAACCATCACCACTCCCGAAGCCGCCCGGCGGCGGCCCTGAACAAACACCCGCCAACCAAACCTCCCATCCTATGACCATCACACGCAGCATCGACAAGTCGCTGACACTTGCGGACCTTGAGGATCAATTGCGCTTCCTCGAGGAAGGCGGATTCCTGATTACCAGCCTGACCGCGACCACCAATACGACGGACCAATCGGAATTCAACGAAGTGGAAATGGTGGGGCGCACCAGCGCTCTTCCGGCCCCGCTGGAGCTCTTCACCGCGAGTTCCCCGGAGGCGCTGGATCCCATCGCAGCGGAGAAAACCGGCAAAGGATCAGCCGTTCTCTTTCTCAGCGATGAGGTCTTTGTCGAGGGCCGGCGAGTCCCGGTGGGTGCCGCACGCAAAGCCGCCTCCGAGGCGGGCGTTCCCGGTTCCCTGCCGGCGCTCAGCCTCAGTTGGGATGACGCACCAAAGCGCAAGACTTGGTCTTTTCAGCTTACCGACTCAGTCACCATGCGAAAGACTCAGTTGGACCAAGGCAATCCCGAGGCCTTCCTCACCGGCTACAGCACGCTGTCGGCGTCGCTTCAGATCAAGTTCTGGGCCGAACTGCTCATCGCCATGTCGAAGTTTGAGTCGGACTGGGATCCGCACAATATTTTCCACGAGCCGCCGCCGCTCAACAATGACTCCATAGGTCTCTTGCAACTCAGCTACTCGGATGAAGTCCCCTGCAAACTGGAGCCTCTCGACCCCGGTGCGAAAAGCCTGGAAGACCCCTTGGTGAACCTGCGGTGCGGCGTGAAGATTTTCGCCACGCTGGTCGCCAAAGACAGGACCGTCGCCAGCAGCAATGGTAATGAACACCGTGGAGCGGCGCGCTATTGGTCAGTGCTCCGCACCGGGTCCAAGCATCACCTGGACGACATCAAAGCACTGACCAAAAAGCACGTTGGTCTGTGACAAAGGCCAGCATGACTTCCGACACACCCTCGCTTTAACCCCGCCGGGCTTCACGGTGACGTAATCTTTAGGTGGATGAAGCGCTTGGCGCCCTGGTCGGTGGCGGTGTTATCGCGGGTCTTCCAGCTCACAAAGCCGGTCGGGCTGGTGGTCGGGCCGGTGAGGTTGGTGAGATTCACGACGCCGCTGTTCCAAACAGTCAGATCACTCGAAACCTCGGGCGTGAAGGTGGCGTCGCTGGCCCCGGCCTGGACGGTGTATTGCAAGGTCAGATAGGTGTGGCCGGCAAAGACTTCGAGGGCCGCGGTGGGCTGGTGCGCCGGCTGGTCGGGGAAGCGCGGGACACCACCGAGGCCGTATTCGGCGCGGTTGCTGAGGCCGTCGCCGTCGGGGTCGGCGTTGCGGCCGGAGATGGCGTCGTTGGTGGCGTCGATGGAGTTAAAGCAGAGCTGCCTCCAAGCGGCGTAGGTGAGGCTGCGCGGGGTGCCGCCGGGCATGCCGCCGGGCTGGGCGCTGGTCGTCCAGTTGGTGGCGACGTTTGGATTCGGCGCGGTGGCCGGCGCGATGAGCATGAGCGAAGGGCCGTAGCCGTCGGCGGCGGCGGGCCAGGGAGCGAGACTGCCGTAGGTGAAAGTTTCGAGCGTGGCCGTGCCGCCATTGACGAGCTGCAGAGTTACGGTTTCGCCGCTGTTGCTGAAGGTGCCCGCGTATTCGCCGGCGATCATCGAGTTGTAGCTCTGGCCATAGCGGTATTGGAAGGCGTCCTTGTTGCGCACAACGAGCACGGATGCGCCGGGATTGATCCCACCGACGGCGGTGTTCGTGAAGTCATAGGTGATGCCTTGGGTGAAGCGCAGCCCGTGCAGGTCGAGCGGCACCGCGCCGATGTTGGTCAGGCGCACGAATTCGAAATCATCGCCATTGGTGTAGCCGGCGATTTGCTCCGAAGCAGTCGGGTCCGGCGGATGATACATGAGTTCGGAAATGACGAGCGTGCCCGCCGTGGGCTGCGCGGCGGCGGGCTCGAAATAGGCGCTGTTGAGCGCGGTCCACGAGCCGTCGGCGAGGAGGATGCGCGCGTTCACGGTGGCGAGGAAATCGAGATAAAACGGGCCCGTGTATTCAATCGCGCCCGGTAATTTCGCACCGCCGGGGAGCCGCGGATCGGAGCCGTCGAGCGTGTAGTAAATCTTGGCGCCGGCGGGCGCGCTCATGGTCATGGTGAGCAGGTAGTGCGCGGGCACGACGCCGCCAAACTGGCTGAACACCGGCGGCACCGTGGCCGGCCAGAGCAGCGTCTGCTGGAAGCTGCCGGTGCCGCCGCCAAACAGAAACGGACGCCGGCCGGTGGTTTGATTGGTGTGCGCATTATACCAGCTCAGATCGACGGTCTGGTTCGCGAGGTAGGTGAGCAGCGGCTGGACTTGCGCGGAAAAAGTATTCACGAGCTGCCCGAGGTGGCCCCCGTTGACGCGGTCGTCGAGCCCGCCGCCGTTGAAGTAATGTTTCTGGATGCGATCGGCGACGAGCAGCTTGAAGTCCGGGCTTTTGTAGAGCCGCTTGAAAATGTCGCCGCAGGTGCTTGAGGCGTTGAGGATGTTGGCGTTGATCGTGTCGTAACTGACCGGCTTGCCGAAGCGCCCGAATGCCGCCTCCATGTCCCACGTCGCCATGCGATAGACGCCTCCCGGCGTACGCTCGTGCTGGGCGGCCCAGTTATTCGTCGGCCAGTCATCCATGTTCACGTAGATCCAAAACAGGAAGCAGTCGGCGACGTTGACCACGTCGATGTATTGCTGCGCGGCCTGGTAGTTTGCCAGGATGGTCGCCGGGGTACTCGACGCAAAAAGCGTGTTCAGCGCGGTCTGCATTTGATTCCAAAAGATCGCGTCGCCATCGACAAACTGGTCGATGTAGTTCAGGTCGAAATCGTTCGTCGAGCGGTAGTGGATCTGGAAGGTCTGCGAGCGCATGCGCTCGGTGAGGTTGAACATGCCTTTGAATGAGCCGTTGATGTAAGCGGTGTTGATCGTGCCGATGGGCTGGACCCAGCCCATGTCGTGGTAAAGGCGGCGTCCGCATTCGTCGATGATGTACGGGTTGAGGATGTCGTTTTTCCCCGCGCGAATCCGCAGCCGCGAGTATTCGCTCACGTCATTGCCGGGGATCATGCTCTCATCCTTGACGAGCGAATTTCCGTATTCACTGCGCCAGTAAAGATCGAACGACGGCTTTTCCGTGTGATCGCTGATCCACGGGGAATTGGCGGTGCTCCTCAAGCGCAGGCGCGGACGCGAAAACGGGCTCGAGGAAATGCGGATGCCCACGTCTTCGCGCCAGCCGGCGATGCCGCTCGGGTAATACCACTCCGCACTGATCGCCCGCTCGTAGGCATCGCCGTGGCCCTGCGGGATGTTATAGCTCTGCGGTCCCGTGGGCGTCCACAGGTCGTAGGACACCGGCAGCGTGCGGCCATCGACGATCGCCGTGATCCCATGTGGCGTGAAGAAATTGCGCCCCGGATCGCCGTTGAAAAGCAGCGCCGGCACACCTTTCAAGAGCGGATCCAAGTCCAGCAGATAGCTCTTCACGCGCTGGTCCGACTTGACCAGCCCGGACTTGAATGCGCGCGCGATAAAGACCAGGGCGGTCTTATGATCCGCGGGCGGCGTGAGCGTGATCGGGCCGGTGTAAACCGTGCCCGTCGTCTCGGTCGGATCGGTGCCATCGGTGGTGTAGCGGATTTGCGCGCCGGACGTGGTGGTCGTGATGACGAGGGTTTGCACCCCGCTGTAGAATCCGCCGGTGAATGTGGTGACGCCGTCGGCTTTGCGGAAGTCCGGCTGCTTCACGCGCGCCGAAAAAAAGTTGCCGGTGTTGGCCCCGCCGGGCGTGCCGGTGTCGAGGAATCCGAAACTCCCCGTGCCGTCGGGCAGGCGGCCCCAGGTGTGGAAGGAATCCTGGCTCGGCGCGGTGGTGACCTGATCCTGCAAAGTTCCCGCGTTGTTATAGAGCGCGATCTTTGGGTTTCCGGAGGAGATCGAAAAGTTCGAGTGGATGTAAGTCGCGACGCCATTGGCCTCTTCGCGGTTGTCGCACATCACGATGAGGTAGCCCCCCGCGGGAATCGACGTGCCGCTCGGGAAGGTCCACTTCGCCGGATACTGGGTGTCATCGGTCATTTTCCAATTCGTGAGACTCACCGCGCTAGCGCCGAGGTTTTTCAACTCGACCCAGTCCTGGAAACTCTGCGGGTTGCTAAAGTCGGCCTCGTCGCCGACCGGCGGGGTAAAGCCGGTAAGCAGCGCGGGATCGAACAGTCCGCCGCTGGGCTCCGCGAGACCCACGAAGTATTTCCAAGTGCCACCCGCGGCCCCCGTGCCGATGAGCGTCTGAAAGGCATTGGGATCGGCGCCGCTGTAGTCCACCGCGAAGTCATCAATCGCCAGCGTGCCGCCGCCCGTCGGGGCCGCGGTATTTTTCACAAACTCCGGCACGAACGCAATCGTGCCGCCGGCATTCAGCGTATCCATGAAGCGCTGCTGATTGGTGCCCTGGCTGAGGGTAACCTGATAGGTGCGCCACGGCAGGATCTGCACGTCGTCGAGCGAGAGCTGGTCGCCGAGGATGGCATTGGTCGGGCCGGTGAAAGTAAGTTGGAAAGTCGTGGTCGCCCCGGTGTTCAGCGCCGTGCGGAAGTTATCCACATTCGCGGAGGTGGAAAACTCGCGCGTCACCGTCTGCCAGGTGCCGTTGCCGGTGAGGGTGCCGAGATTGGCGCGGTTCGCGGTCGAGCCGCCGGTGGGTTCGGCATAGACGGTAAAGGTCACGCCGGCGGGCAGCTTGGCCGCGAAGCGGAGCGAGACATCGGAAAGCTGCTGGGTGGTGATCGCCCCCGCAGTCCAATTGCGCACGGTCACGCCGGGCAGGCTGAAGCCCCACGGCGCACCGATGTCCGGGGGGTCTGTTACTTCGCAGCGCAGAAAGCCGGTCGAGCCGCCATTGCCCACGCCCGCGGTGCTGTCCTCCACCACGCGGAAGACAAAGCCCGTCGCGCCGGGATCGCTGTTCAGCGCGATGTTATTCGCGAGCGTGCCCGTGGTCGCATCGCTCACACCGCCGCCGGCGGTGATCGTCCGCGTCCGATAACTGCCCGCCGCTGCGCCAAAGGTGTTCGGGGTGTTTTCATCCACGGGCGAGCCAGTGGCTTCCTTGTAAAGGTTCAGCGTATCGAGCTGCACCGCTTCGCCATTGCTGAAGTTCACGCCGGTCCAGTAGGCGGTCAGCTTTGTCTGGGTGGCGGAGCTTCCATTCAGCTTGGCGCGCAGCGCTTCGGAACTGGGGATCGCGCTCAGGGACGCGGAATAGGTCTCCCAGTTACCCGTGCCGGTCAAGGTGCCGAGCTGCGCGCGCTCCGCCGCGGTGCCTCCGTTGTGACTTTCCAAATAAAAGGCATGGGTCCGTCCGGCGGGCATTTTCCAGCGAAAGCTCAGCCGGGTGCGCTGGAAATCCGTGAGGCTGATCGCGCCGGCCACCCACTCGGGGACTTTCAATGCTTTCACTCCGAAACCGAGCGAATCGACGGTTGTTGGAAAACTATTGAAAGTCCACGAAAGGAAGGGATTGGCTCCGCCGGTGCTGTTTTCCGTCAGCGTCACCTGGCCGCTGCGGCAGCCGGGGCCGATGTTGAGTTCGTAGTTGGCGAGGTTGATGGACCCGCCGAGCGAAATCGACTGCCCGCCGCTGGCGTCGATGGTTGCCCCATACAAGGCGTTGGTGATGGCATTCCAGTCGTAATCCGCCGTGCCGCCAAAGGGCGCGCCGATGACCGGGAACCCATCCACGCTATTAGCCGCTTGTGTTACCCCGGGATCGCAGCGGAAGCCGAACTGCATGTCGCCCGTCGTCCGGTAGCGGAAGCGCACGGTCGTCGAGGCCAGGGTCGCCGGAGTTACACCGCTGGGCGACCAGGAGTTGGTCATCGTCACCTGCGGCGCGCGCATCGAGGCCGTCCGGTTCGTGCCGGATTGCGTGATCGTGTAGAGCAGTCCGCCCGTGCCGCCCACACCCGCCGCCGCCAGCTCGCCGGTGATGATTTGCAGCGAAGTCCAGAGATTGTCGCTCGCGGGATCGGCCGCCGTGGCGAGCCAGCCGCCGGCCTGCGGCACGCCGGAAAAGGTGTTGGTCGCCGTGCCGTTCGTGTTCGTGTGCGTGCGCGTCGCGCCGGTCGCACCGTTGAAATCGTAGAGCGCATTGGTCAGCGCCACCGGCACGGTCGAGGTGATGATCTTGATCCCGGCATTGATGCGGAAGTTCGACGTCATGTCGTAATTGCGCGCCTCGATCGAGAGCACATTGGTGCCCGTCAGGAGCAGCACGTTGGCGTTGCCGAGGGTGATTTCCGTGAGCCCCGAGGAGGTCGTCACATTATAGGCCGGCTGCGACGCGTACATGAAATGGCCCGCGGCCCCGCAGTTGTAGCGCGCCACTTCCACGCTATTCAGATAGGCCACAAACCCATCGTCATATTCCACCTGCAGCACCACCGGATTCGCCGCCGCCGCCTGCGCCGCCGACACCGCGAAACTTTTCCGCAGGTAAAGCGACGGCGTCTTGTTTTGCATCGCCACCTGGAGATTGGTGCCCACCGTCGAGCCCCAGCCGGCGGGCAGCGCCCCGCTCAGCCAGCCGGTCTCGGAAAAAGCGTTGTCATTCCACGCGATGCCCGACCCGAGCCGCGGCACACCGCCCGCCGTCCACTGGAGCACGCGCTCACTCGAGGCCGAGGAGACCTCGTTGATGATGACCTGCCCGCGCGCCGCCACCGCGCACACGGCCAGGGCGGCTGCCAGGAGGAAACGGCGGGAGGGAGAGACGGCATTCATTGGGAGGGAGATGGAAACGGGACGGGTGATTCGCAGCTTGGATGCCGGATTTGGCAAATGCACCGCATCTCAGACTGCGACTTGGTGAGGCATCGTAGCCGAAAGCTTGCAAAAAGCACCAGCGAACGGGTCAACCAGCAGGCGCACCCCGGTCGCCCCCGGTCACCCGCTGGCCGGGGGCGAGAGCTGGGAGCCCGCGCCGCGCACTTTTCCCAGTTCAGGAATTCCACAGCCCAAAAAACAAAACGGAACTGCGGAATTTGCCGGAATTAACGGCCTGCGGATGCAGCAACCGCGCTAACGTCCGGGCTGCGTTTCCGCGCGCAGCCGCTCCCAGTGCAGGCGCGCGACCTGCCACATGTAGCCCGGCCCGCCCGGTGCGCCGCGGCCCGGCGGACTCGCCACCGCCTTCTGCAAAAGCTCCAGCGCCCGCGCGCGATGGCCGAGCAGCTCCTCGCCGAGCCCGCAGTAGTAGTTCGCGAAAAAGAGCACGCCCCCGTTGTCCGCGAGCCCTTTCCTTTCGATCTCCGCGAGCACCTCGTCCGGCGTTTTCTTCCCCGCGAACATCTCGTAAAGCGCCGGAAACGGCTCCCGGTCAAACCGCGCATAGACCAGCATCTCTGCGCGCGCCTTCTCCACGCCATCCGCCTTCGCCTGCGCGAGAAATTTCCAAATCCCGTTCTCCCGGTCGCGCCCGTCGTAGGCGTGGTACTTTTCAAACTGCCGCGCCGATTTGGCAAAATCCCCCGCGAAATAATACGCGATCCCCAGCCGCCAATGCGGGGCGTCCTGCGCCGCATCCAGCGCGATCATCTTCTCAAAATCCGCCACCGCCTCGCGGAACTCCCCGAGAAACAGATGCGCGTCCCCGCGCGCCGAGTACTCGCCAACCGCGCCCGGCTGCTTTGCCAGCGCGGCCTCGCCCGCCGCGACCTGCTCCTTCCATTTTGCCATCATCCGCGCCCGCTCCTCCTCCGCGAGCGGTTCGGCATCCGCCGCCCCGCCCGCGCCGCCGAGCAGGAGAAAAACCAGCGTGAGCGCGAGATGAATGTTCATGGCAAGCAGCGGAGCAGAGCCGTTGTTTCTTTCCTCTTCCTCCATCCGGCAAGAGAAAGATTCGGGGAAATGGCCGGAGTGGTTGCATGGGTTTTTCGGGGAGGGAAAAGCGCCGCGTCCCTCTCCGCGACCCGGGGGTGGTGGGTCGGCGGCGAAAATAATCCGTCGTCCTGGACGACGCTTCGGCTTTGCGAAGCGCAGTCAAGTCGCGCTACCCTTCCGCCATGATCACCCTGCGCCCGTCCGCCGCCCGCGGCCACGCCGACCACGGCTGGCTCGATACTTTCCACACGTTCTCTTTCGCCGACTACCACGACCCCGCGCACATGGGCTTCCGCGGGCTGCGCGTCATCAATGAGGACCGCGTGGCGCCGGGCATGGGTTTTGGCACGCACCCGCATCGCGACATGGAAATCCTCACCTACATCCTCGCCGGGCGGCTCGCGCACAAGGACAGCATGGGCAATGGGCGCGAGATCGCGCCCGGCCAGCTCCAGGCCATGAGCGCGGGGACCGGCATCACGCACAGCGAGTTCAACCCCTCGCGCACGGACCCCGTGCATCTCCTGCAAATCTGGCTCCTGCCCGACAAAAAGGGGCACACCCCGCGCTATGCCGAGTGGTCGCCGCGCGCGGGTGAAAACAGCGCGCTCACCCTGCTCGCCTCGCCCGACGGGCGCGACGGGTCCGCCGCGATCCACCAGGACGCCCGGCTGCATCTCGTGAAGCTCGCCGCGGCGGCGGAGGTCACGCACCCCATCGCACCCGCGCGCGCCGCGTGGCTGCAAGTCATGCGCGGCGACCTGACCCTCAATGGTCACGCTCTCGCCGCCGGCGATGGAGCCGCGGTGGAAAGTGAAAGCGCCCTCACGCTCCACGGCACAGCCGATGCCGAAGCGCTGCTCTTCGACCTCGCGTAGCCCGGCGCAAAACGTCGTAGGCGGCTGCGCAGCAGCGGTAGGGACGGCACTCCGTGCCGTCAGGGGCGAGCGGAGCGAGGCGGTGGGTGAGATGCGCGCGGCATCCACAGCGCCCACCGCCTCGCTCCGCTCGCCCGGCGGACGGCACGGAGTGCCGTCCCTACCCGGCTGCGCTGATTTTTTCCACGGTGCCCGACGGCACGCCGGGCATGCACTTCACCTCGTCCCACAGCCGGTCGAGTTCGGCGAGTGTGAGCGTTTCCAAAACCACACCTCGCGCGGCGGCGAGCTGCTCGACGGCGCGGAAGCGGGCGGCGAATTTGCGGGTGCCGCGGTGCAGCGCGGTCTCGGCGTCGAGGTGGAGTTTGCGGGCGAGATTCACGACCGTGAAAAGCAGGTCGCCGAGTTCGTCCTCGATGTCGTCCGTGGGCGTCTTGGGCGCGGCGAGGGCCGCGCGGATTTCGGAGATTTCCTCGTGGAGCTTGTCAAAGACCGGCGCGGCGTCGGGCCAGTCGAAGCCGAGGCGCGCGGCTTTTTTCTGCGTCTTCTGCGCGAGCATCAGCGCGGGCAGGCCGCCGGGGATGCCGTCCAGCGCGCTCGCGGGCGCACCGCCTTTTTCCGCACGTTTGATTTCCTCCCAGCGCTGGAGCACGGCGGCGCTGTCGGCGCAATGATCCGCCGCGAAGACGTGCGGATGGCGGCGGACGAGCTTGGTGGCGATTTCGCGAGCCACGTCATCGAAGGTGAAGCGGCCCTCCTCGGCGGCGAGCTGCGCGTGAAAGACGGACTGGAGCAGGAGGTCGCCGAGTTCCTCGCGGAGGTTGGCGTCGTCGCGGTTGTCGATCGCGGCGACGACTTCGTGCGCTTCCTCCAGCAAGCCCGCACGCAGCGTGGCGTGGGTCTGCTCGCGGTCCCACGGGCAGCCGCCGGGGCCGCGCAGTTTGGCCACGATCTCGGTGAGCTGGTCGATGCCGGGCAGGGCGGCATCGGGTGGAAGGACGGTGGGCGCGGGTTCGGAGGTGGGCATGGGGTTTGGTTTGTAATCTTGCTCTTGCTCTTGATCCTAATCACTCCACGCCCGAGGAATCACGATCAAGAGCAGGAGCAGGAGCAAGATCAGGAAGCCCGCAGCCCATTCCCGTCAAATCCGCCACAGCGCCCGGTGCGTGCCGAACTCCGAGATTTCGCCGTGGGTGTTTTTGCCGATGTAAATGGTCACGCCGATGACGCTCACGAAGGTGCTCACAAACACCGCCGCCACCAGCCAGCTCGGGATGCTCGTGCCGATGTGGAGCGCCGCGTAGAAGGACGCGAACGAGTCGATGGGCGGGCGGGCGTGAAGGAAGATTTTCGTCACCCACGCGGTAAGGATGATGAGGAAGATGAAAATGTAATTGCGGTGCAGCCGCCGGCCCACCGCCTCGAAAGTGCTGATTTTGAAAGACGGCAGGAGCAGATCCTCGCACACGAGCTTCTGCCACTCGCCCTGCAGGAGCTTGGTGTTTTGCGCGACGATCGGGACCAGGAAATGCGCCTCCAGCATCCGCACGCGGGCGCGGAAGGCGTCGTAGAACCGGTACCGCCGGGCCTCGATCCAAAGCATGATCCAGACGATGGCGATATTGAAAAAGAAGATGATGTGGGGCACGCGCTCGATGGAAAACGCGACCGTGAAAATCGTGGACGTGGTGGTGATCGCCCAGTTCGTCGTCGAGTCCAGCCGCGCGCGCCAGGCCATGATGCGGCCGAGTTCGCCGCGGTAGAAGTGCGCCATCGCATTCACGTAGCTCGGGTCGAAACGCGGCGGGACTTTGGTCTGCGGCTCGTTCGGCGGTGGCGGCGCGGGCTCTTCGCTCATGCGGGAAAGGTGGCGGCTGCGCGCGGGACAGGCAAGCGTGTCGGAGAGAATGAAGTTGCTATCATTGTCCGGTATTTGGCTCCGCGGGTGATGCCTTTTCGCAAACCACGCGCTACCCTCCGCGCATGAATGTCCTCGTCGTCGAAGACGAAAAGAAAACCGCCGCGCTCATCCGCAAGGCTCTCGAAGCCGAAGGCATGGCCGTGGAGGTGCTGCACCGCGGCGATGAAGCCGTCGCCCGCGCCACGGCCAGCGCCTTCGACGCCATCGTCCTCGACATCATGCTGCCGGGCCACGACGGCGTGACCGCGCTGCGCCTGCTGCGGGCGCACGGCATCGCCACCCCCGTGCTGCTCCTCTCCGCGCGCGGCGAGGTGGACGAGCGCGTGAACGGCCTCGACGCCGGCGCCGACGACTACCTGCCCAAACCCTTTGTCCTCGCGGAACTCATCGCCCGCCTCCGCGCGCTGATGCGGCGCGCGGCGGTGCGCGTGCCCGTGAAAATGAGCGTCGCCGACCTCACGCTCGACACGCTCACCCGCGTGGCGCACCGCAGCGGCGCGGCCATTCCGCTCACGCCGCGCGAGTTTCGCATGCTCGAGTTTCTCATGCGGGTGCCCGGCCGCGTGCGCTCACGCGCGGCGATTTTGGAAAGCGTGTGGGACTACACCTTCGACCCCGGCACCAATATCGTGGACGTCTGCGTCAAACGGCTGCGCGAAAAGATCGACGCCGACGGCGGGGCCAAACTCCTCCACAACGTGCGCGGCGAAGGCTTCGTCATCCGGGCCGAGCCATGACCATCCGCGCCCGCCTCACCCTTTGGTACGCGGGCGTGCTTTTCGCCTCGCTCGTCCTTTTCAGCGGCCTGCTTTACCACGAATGGCACGGCGACGCGGCCGCTCCACCGTCCCCCGATGTGGCCGCCGAGGAGGGCACCCTCAGCGATCTGGCGGAAGACCTTTGCATCAGCGCCATCCCCGCGGCCCTGCTCGGGCTGGCCGGCGGCTGGTGGCTGATGCGCCGCGCGCTCGCGCCCGTGGCCGCGCTCACCGCCGCCGCCGAGCGCGTGCATGAAGGCAACCTCCGCACCCGGCTCCCGCGCACCGGCAGCGGCGACGAACTCGACCGCCTCACCGAAGTCTTCAACCAGATGACCGCGCGCCTCGCCGACTCCTTCCAGCACATCCGCGAATTCACGCTCCGCGCTTCGCACGAGTTGAAAACCCCGCTCACCGTGATGCGCGGAGGCCTCGAAACCGCGCTCCGCGAGCAGCCAGTCACCGCCGAGCAGCGCGAAAGCCTGCTCGGCGAGATCGATGAAATCGACCGCCTCGCGAAGATCGTCGATGGCCTCACCCTGCTCACCAAAGCCGACGCCGGCCTCATCGCGCTCAACGACGAGCCCGTGGCGCTCGACGACCTCGTCCGCGACGCCGCCGGCGACGGCGAAATCCTCGCGCAACCCCACGGCATCCACCTTTCCATCACGGACTGCGAAGCCGCGACCGTGCGCGGCGACCAGCACCGCCTCCGCCAGGTGCTCCTCAATCTCGCCGACAACGCCGTGAAGTACAACGAGCCCGGCGGCACCGTGACCCTCGCCCTCCGCCGCACCGGCGACTCCGCCGAACTGACCATCGCCAACACCGGCCCCGGCCTTCCGCCCGACCAGCAGGCGCGGCTTTTCGAGCCCTTTTTCCGCGGCGACACCGCCCACACCAACGAAGGCAGCGGCCTCGGCCTCGCCATCTGCCGCTGGATCGTCACCGCCCACCGCGGCACCATCCAGATCGTCTCGGAGCCGGGCAAATTGACGACCGCGACCGTGCGGCTGCCGCTGGCGGAATAACGACGGCGAAGCCGGGTAGGGATGGCACTCCGTGCCGTCCGCCGGGCGAGCGCAGCGAGGCGGCGGGTGAGATGTGCGTTGCCTCTGAAGCGCCGACCACCTCGCTCCGCTCGCCCCGGACGGCACGGAGTGCCGTCCCTACCCAAAGAATCCCGCCTAGGCGACTGGCACGGGGCTGGCTAAACAGGGCGCGATAACCATGTGTGGCATTGCCGGCCTAATCGACCCGTCCTCCTCCGCCGCGGAGGCGCGCGCCCACTTGCAGCGGATGCTCGACCTCATCGCCCACCGCGGGCCGGATGGCGCGGGCCTCCACACCGCGCCCGGTCTCGCGCTCGGCATGCGCCGCCTCAGCATCATCGACCTCGACGGCGGCTCGCAGCCCATCTGGAACGAAGACCAAACCATCGGCGTCGTCTTCAACGGCGAGATCTACAACTACCTCGAACTCCGCCGCGACCTCCTCGCCGCCGGCCACACCTTTCGCACGCAGACCGACACCGAGGTGCTCGTGCATCTCTACGAAGAGCACGGCGACGCCCTGTTCGCCCGGCTCCGCGGCATGTTCGCCTTCGCCCTTTTCGACACGCGCAAAAACCGCCTGCTCCTCGCGCGCGACCACTTCGGACAAAAGCCGCTCTACTACGCCCGCGACGGCGCGCGCTTCGCCTTCGCCTCCGAGCTGAAGTGCCTGCTCGCGCTCCCGTGGATCCGCCGCGAGCGCGACCCCGACGCCTTTCTCGACTACGTCTCCTGGCTCTCCCTCCCCTCCCCGCGCACGCACTTCCGGCACATTCATAAACTCGCCGCCGGCAGCTTCCTCATGCTGCCGCTCGCCGGCGCGCACACCGCCGAGCTGCGCCAGTACTGGAGCTACGCCCTCACCGCCGAGCCCGACCTCACCACGCTCGATCCCGCCGTCGAGGCGCTCGACGCCACCCTCCGCGATTCCGTGCAGATGCACCTCCGCGCGGATGTGCCCGTCGGCGTGCTGCTCAGCAGCGGCCTCGACAGCCGCGCCATCGCCGCCTACGCGCAGGATCTCCAGCCGGGCGGGATGCAGACCTTCACCGTCGGCTTCGGCGGCGCGGATTCGGAGACGAAAGGCGCCGCCGAAACCGCCCGCGAAATCCGCTCGCAACACCACACGCTCGAACTCACGTCCGACGATTTTTTGCAAAGCCTCGAGCGCATCGCCTGGCATCTCGATGAGCCCGTCGGCGACCCCGCCGCCTTCGCCGTGCTCAAAGTCTGCGAACTCGCGCGCGGCCATGTGAAAGTGCTCCTCTCCGGCGAAGGCTCCGACGAACTCTTCGCCGGCTACGACACGCGCTACCTCGGCATGCTCTCCACCCTCGCGCGCTCCGACAAACTCCGCCGCTTCGCCCCGCTCCTCCCCGCGCCCGATGCCGCGTCCGCGCCCTCGCGCTGGCAGCGCTTCGGCATGCGCGCCCACCATTCGCGCGCCAGCGAAGCGCTCGCGCTCCGCATCGAGGGCCTGCCCGGCGATGTCCGCACCCCGCGCGGCCTGACGCCGGATCAGCTCCGCCATTTGCGCCTCCGCACCGCGGAGATTGCGGAAACGGTTTATCGCCCGCAGCGCGACACGCTCTCCGAATTGCTCACGCTCGACCTCGACTGGCAGCTCGCCGAATCGCTCCTGCAAAAAGCCGACAAGATGAGCATGGGTGCGTCCATCGAACTGCGCACGCCGCTCCTCGATCTCCGCGTCGCCGAAATCGCCGCGCGCATCCCCTCCGCGCTCAAGCTCCCGCCCGGCGGCCCCGGCAAATTCGTCCTCCGCCACGCGCTCGCGCGCAAGATCCGCGAACCGCTCAACCGCCCGAAGCGCGGCTTCCCCGTGCCGCTCGCGCAATGGTTCGCCGGCCCGCTGCGCGGCCCGCTCGAAGACGCGCTCTTCGCGCCCAACGCCGCCTGCCTCGCGCACCTCGACCGCGCGCTGCTCCGCACCGCGTGGGACGATTTTCTCTCCGGCGCATGGGACGGCGCGCGCACGCTCTACGCCCTCTGGCTTTACGAAATCTGGTCGCGCAGCCTCGCCAAATGACCCCGCTCGTCACCATCGGCATCCCGTGTTTCAACGCGGCGCGCTGGATCGCGCAGGCGGTGCAAAGCGCGCTCGCGCAGACGTGGCCGGAAAAGGAAATCATCGTCACCGACGACGGCTCGACCGACGGCTCGCTCGAAATTCTGGAAAACTTCGGCAACGCCATCCGCCTCATCCGCACCGGCCACCTCGGCGCACCGCACGCCCGCAATCAAGCCCTGGCGCAGGCCCGCGGCGAGTGGGTGCAATTCCTCGATGCCGACGACTACCTCGAACCGGAAAAGATCGCGCAGCAGTTCGCCGAGACGAACGGCGGTGAAAATGCCGACGTCATCTACAGCCCCGTCCTCATCGAAACCGTGACCGGCTCCGGCACGACCCGCGCAATCAGCGACACCAATCCCGCGCGCGACATCCACTCGCAATGGATCGCGTGGCAGATTCCGCAGACCGGCGGCGCGCTCTGGCGCAAGACCGCGCTCGACGCGCTCGGCGGCTGGAAGCCCGGCCAGCCGTGCTGCCAGGAGCACGAGCTTTACTTCCGCGCGCTCCAGGCCGGGCTGCGCTTCGCCTGCGCGCCCACGCCGCACGCCGTCTATCGCATCTGGTCCGAGCAGACGCTCTGCCGCCGCGACCCGCGCCTCGTCATCCGCGAGCGCACGGCGCTCATCGACAAACTCCACGCGTGGCTCGCCGCGCGCGGCGCGTGGACGGAAACGCACCGCCGCATCGCCGGCCAGGCGTGTTTTGAAATGGCGCGCACCATCGCGAAATACGACCTCGCCGAAGCCGCCGCCTATCACCGCGAACGCTGTGCCCGCGGCCTTCTCCACCTCGGCGGTCCCGCCGCGCCCGCCGGCTACCGCCTCGCGCACCGCGTGCTCGGTTTCACCGCCGCCGAAAAAATCGCCGCCGCGCGCCGCTGATGAAATCGCTCGCCTACAGTCTCATCATCCCGGCCTACGAATTGCCCGACGAACTCGACCGCACCCTCGCCGGTGTCGCCGCGCAGACGCGCCCGCCCGCGGCGATCATCATCATCGACGCCTCCACGCACGACCGCTGCCGCGCCGTCGCCGAGCGCTGGCAGGCGCAGCTCCCCGTGCGCTACGAGCGCGCCGCCGCCGCCAGCGCCGCGCTCCAGCGCAACCAGGGCGCGCAACTGCTCGACGCCGCGGCCAGCCCGCTGGTCGGCTTCATGGATGACGACATCACCCTTTATCCCGACACCTGCGCGAAAGTCTGCGCGGTCTTCGATGACGACACGGCGCGCGCAACCGGCGGCGTCGCCGTGCGCATCGACGAAATTCAGCGCGCCGAACCGGGCCGTTTCTCGTGGTGGTACTACCGGCTCCAGGCTGGCTACGCGGATCGCACCTACGGCGGGCGGCTCTTCGGCCCGGCGATCAATTGCCTCCCCTGCTACACCGAATCCGACACCGACCTCATCGCCGCCGACTGGCTGAACTCCGGCTGCGTCTTCTACCGCACCGATCTTTTTTTGCGCGAACTCTTCCCGCGCTTCGACGGCTACAGTTTCATGGAAGACGTGCATCTCTCCGCCCGCATCGCCCGCACGCACAAACTCTACTTTCACAAAACCGCGCGCTGCCAGCATCGCGACGGCGCGGTTTCGCGTCCGCGCGATCTCACGGCCCTCGCGCGCATGCGCATCCGCAACCAGCGCCTCGTCGCGCGCGACGTGCTCGGCCTGCACGGGCCGGTCTTCGAGGCCAAGCTGCTGCTCCACCGGCTCTTCGCGAGCGTGAGCGTGCTGCGGCAGCGCGGCCCCGGATGGCAGCAAGAACTCACCGGCACATGGACCTGATCTCCCGACTCGCCGAAGGACTCGCCTCGCGGCTGCGCGTGATTTTCTACCGCGCGCTCGGCATGCGCATTCGCGGGCACGTTTCGCTCCGCAAGATCGAGGTGCGCCGCCGCGCGCGCTGCATCACGCTCGAAGACGCCGCGGCGCTGGATCGCGGCGTGGTGCTGCTCGCCACGAGCGACACGGCGCGCATCATCGTCGGCCCGCGCACTTACATCAACCGCGGCACGATGATCGACGCCGACGCGCTCATCGAAATCGGCGAGCAAACGATGATCGGCCCGTTCTGCTACCTCACCGACCACGACCACACCGCCCGCGCCGGAGCCGCGCCCGCCGACGGCCCGCTCGTCTCCGCGCCCGTGCGCATCGGCGCGCGCTGCTGGATCGGCGCGCACGTCACCATTTTGAAAGGCGTGAGCATCGGCGATGGCGCGGTCATCGGCGCGGGGAGCGTCGTTACAAAATCGGTGCCGCCGGGCGTCATCGCCGTGGGCAATCCCGCGCGGGTTTTGAAGCCGGTGCCCGCATGAGTCTCACCGTCGGCATCTGCATCGCCACGCACAACCGGCGCGACGACCTCACCCGCACCCTCGCCGCGCTCGCGCAGCTCGCGCCCGTGCCGGACGAGATCATCGTTACCGCCGACGGCTGCACCGACGGCACGGCGGAATGGGTGCGCGCGTCGCATCCGGACGTGCGGCTCATCGTGCATGAAGCAGCCCGCGGCTCGGTGCCCTCGCGCAATGCCATGGCCGCGGCCTGCGGATGCGACATTTTCGTGAGTCTCGACGACGACAGCTATCCGCTCGACGGCGATTTCATCGCGCGCGTGCGCTCGCTTTTCGCCGCGCGTCCGCGGCTCGCGGTCGCCTCGTTTCCCCAGCGCACCGACGAGTTTCCAGAAACGCTGACCGCCGTGGATTTCGGCCCGGCGGAGTTCACCGGCAGCTTCGCCAACTCGGGCTCGGCGATCCGACGCGCGGCTTTCCATGAACTCGGCGGCTATCCCGATTTCTTTTTTCACGCCTACGAGGAGCCGGACTTCGCGCTGCGCTGCGTCTGCGCCGGCTGGCAGGTGCGGCGCGAAACCTCGCTCACCATCCGTCATCATTTCACCGCCGCGCAGCGCAATGAGCTGCGCACCCATCAGCGCCACGCGCGCAATGAGCTGTGGAGCGTGCTGCTGCGCTGCCCGGCCCCGCAGCTTTTCGCCGTCGGAATCTTCCGCGCGGCGCGGCAGTTCGGCTACGCGTGGTCGCGCGGACTCGCCTGGGCGGTGCAGGAGCCGCGCTGGTGGCTGGCCGCACTCGCGGGCGTGCCGCGCTGCCTGGCCGCGCGCCGCGCGCTGCCGTGGCGCGGCTATCTCGCGTGGCTGCGGCTGGTGCGCGCACCGATCCGCGACGAGGCAGCGTGGACGGAAAAATTCGGAGGCCGCGCCGCGTGAAAATCTCCCTCGCCGCGACCAATCCCTGCCACGTCTTTCCGCTCGCCGTGGAGCTGGCGCGGGCCGGTGCGCTCGGCAGTTACTACTCCGGCTACCCGGCATGGAAGCTGGGCGAAGACGCCCGCGCGCTCCCCGTCCGCGCCCACAGCCTGCGGACAAACATCGTCTATGGCCTCCTGAAATATGCGCCGGAAAAATTCCGCCCCAGCTCGCGCCGTTTGTTCCTTTGGCAAGACACCGGCTTCGACCGCTGGACGGGCGCGCATCTCGAACCGTGCGATTTCATCCACGGCCTGCCCGGCCAGTGCCTCCACACCTTTCGCGCCGCGCGCCGGCGCGGCATCCGCACCGTGCTCAATCACGCCACTGGCCCGGTGCGGACGTGGGTGCGCATCATGGAGCCGGAGTACGCGCGCGTCGGGTTGAAGCTAGAAGATGTCTGTCCGTACGATGCGGAATACTTCGCGCGCGAGGACGAGGAATACGCACTCGCGGATTTCCATTGCGCCGCCTCGACCGTGGTGCGCGACCAACTCCTCACCCTCGGCATCCCGCCCGACCGCATCTGGCTCGTACCCTACGGCGCGGACGCCCGAGTGTTTCATCCGGGAAAAGCGCAGGCACCGCGCGGGTTGAGGATCGTCTTCGCGGGCCAGGTCGGTTTGCGCAAAGGACTCAAGACGCTGCTCGATGCGCTGACGCTCGCGGGCCGCGAGGATTGGCGCGTGGATTTCTTCGGCGCGGTGCTCGGCGAGGCGCGGCACGATCTCGATGCGTATCGCGGAAAAGCGCCGCTCACTTTTCACGGCGCCGTCTCGCAGGCCGCGCTGGCAGAAGGTTTCCGGGCCGGCTCGGTGCTGGTGCTGCCGTCGCTGGAGGAAGGCTTCGGCCTGGTGGTGCCGCAGGCGCTGAACTGCGGGCTGCCCGCGATCGTGAGCGATGCGGTGGGCGGAAAGGATTTCGTCCGGCATCGTGAAAACGGCTCGATCTTCCCCGCGCGCGATGCCGCGGCGCTGGCCGCGGAACTCGCGTGGTGGGCGGAGCAGCCGCGGCGGGTCGCGGGAAACTTTGGCTGGAGCGGGCCCGCGCGAACGCTCATCACCCTCAGCCAGTCCGCCCTCGCATGAACTTTTTTCCGCGCCCGAAACATCCCCGGCCCGACCCGCGCCCGCCGCAGCGCCAGGTGCCCGCCGCCTTCACGCCCGGCGCAAGCGACCGGCCCAAGCCCGACTTCAACGGCACACTCGCCGCGCTCACGGGCATCACCATCACCGGGCTGATGCTCACGGGCGCGCTGCCCTCCACGCTCGGGCGCGTGGCGGCCATCGGCACCGCGCTCAGCCTGCTGCTCAGCGTGCTCATGGATTTCCGCGCGGGCCCGCGCAATCTCATCCGCGCGGACATGATGGCGATCCTCGCGTTCTATTTTCTCACGCTCTTCGAGTTCCTTTTTCCGCAGCCGATGTTCGACCAGATGATCGACGTGCGGACCACCCACGAGGCGCTGCTCGTGGTGCTGCTGGGCTTCGCGGGGCTCCTCGTCGGGCGGCATCTCGTGCATGTCCGGCACCAGCCTTTTTCCGAAACGCTGACGCGCGAGGTGCCGCATTTCTGGATGATCCTGATCTTCTGGGCCTGCTTCCTCATCGGCTACCTGCACATGCTCGTGGCCGTGGATTTCAACGTGAGCGACATGGTTTTCTACTTCATGGAGCCGCGCTTCTCGCAGCCGTGGCAGCGGGGAAAATTCGGCGACTGGAAGGCGCTGCTCGTCGAGCTGGGGCTCTTCATCTATCTCATCCCGCCGCTCGCCGGCATCATGATCGCACGGCGGCACCGCTACCCGGCGGCGCAGATTTTCCTCGTCTGCCTCGCGCTGGCTTTCACCGCCTTTTACGGCTTCACGACCGGCACGCGCAACGTCTTCTGCTCCTATCTGGTGACGTTTCTCATCGGCTACGCCTTTGCGCTCACCGGGGCGCGGCAGAAGGAGCTGGTGATGCTCTGCGCCGGCAGCGCGGTGGTCATGTTTTTTGCGACTTACTTCATGCTGCAGTTCCGCACGGTCGGCTTTGCCAACTACATCCACGACCGCTACGAACCGCCGCCGAAAGCGGAACGGACGCTCTTCGTGGACTACAACCTCTATGCCATTTGCAAACTCGTGGAGGTCTTCCCGCACAAGAAGCCCTACCTCGGATTCGAGATTCCGTACCAGGCGCTGATCCGGCCGATTCCGCGGGCGATGTGGAAGGGGAAGCCGGAGGGCCTGAGCACGTCGATCGAGGATGCGCTCGGCGTCGAGGGGCTGACGATTTCGGCGAGCTTTGTGGGCGAGGCCTACATGTCGGGCGGCCTGTTCGCGGTGATCGCCATCGCCTTGTTTTTCGGCGCGATCACGGGCTGGTGGAACTTTCTCGCCTCCTCGCACAACTCGGAGCTGGGGATTCTGATTTATGCGTCCGGCTTTTTCGCCGCGGTCATTTCGATGCGCAGCCTTTTCGTTTTCACCACAGCGCTGCTGCCCACGGTCGCGGCGCTGCTCATCGGCTCCTTCGCGGTGAAACATCTCGCGGCGCAGGCGGCGAAGCTTCTCGCGCGGCCGGCGAAGTTCCAACGCCCGCCGCCGCGGCCGCCGGGGAGGCCGGGGCGATGAAGGTGGCGTTTGTGTCCGTGGTGCCGTCGCCGTATCAGCGCGATCTTTTCCGCGCGCTCGCGGCGCGGGCGGAGGTGGAGTTGAGCGTCTTCTATCTCGAAGCGGCGGCGCCGGATTCGCCGTGGCCGGAAAAGGCGCTCGCGCCTTATGAAAGCATCCTGCGCGGGACCTGGCTCCCGCTCGGCCCGGCGCGCTGCCATGTGAATTGGCCGCTGCCACGGCTGCGCGGCTACGATGTGGTGGTGATGAACACGCTGATGTCGCTGACCGGCCAGTGGCTGATGCGGACAAGCCTGCGGGGCCGCCGGTGGATTTTCTGGGGCGAGCGGCTGGGCCGCGGCGGCGCGCTGCACGCGGCGCTCACCGCGCCGCTGCACCGGGCGGCGGGCATCGCGGCGATTGGCACTTTCGCGGCGCGGGATTACCGCGAGCGCTTTCCCGAGCCGCGGCACTTTCGCATTCCGTACTACTGCAATCTCGGCGCGTTTCTGGCCACGCCGCGCCGCGTGCGCGATGATGGACGGGTGGTGTTTTTGTTTTGCGGACAGATGATCGCGCGCAAGGGCGTGGATCTGCTGCTGGCGGCGTTTCAGCGGCTCGGCGAAAGCGCGCGACTGCTGCTCGTCGGGCGCGAGGCCGAGCTGCCCGCGCTCCTCGCGCCGCTGCCGCCGGCCGTCCGCGAACGCTGTGTCTATGCGGGTTTCCAGCCGCCGGATGAGCTGCCGCGCTTCTTCGCGCAGGCCGATGTTTTTGTCCTGCCGAGCCGCTACGATGGGTGGGGCGTGGTCGTGAACCAAGCCCTCGGCGCAGGGCTGCCGGTGGTCTGCTCGGACATGGTCGGCGCGGGACATGATCTCGTGGAGGACGGGGTGAGCGGGCTGAAGTTTCGCGCGGGCGATGCGGATTCGCTGGCGGAGAAAATGGGGCGCTTCGTGCGCGAACCGGCGGTCATCGGGGAATGGGGCGCGGCCTCCCGGCGAAAGGCGCGCGAGTGGACGCCGGAGGTCGGTGCGGGGAAATGGGTGGAGGCTTTTCAGACCGTCCTCGCGCCATGAAAATCCTCCTCGCCAGCAGCAGCTCGGGATCGCGCGGGGGCGGCGAGCTTTACCTCGTCTATCTCGGCCGGGCGCTCGCGCAGCGCGGGCACGCGGTGACGCTCTGGGCCTCGTCCCACCCGCGCATGGACGAACTCGCAAACACCTTCTCCGGTTTCGCCGAAGTCCTGCGCTCCGCATATGAAAACACCTACGACCAGCGCGGGCGCTCAATCGCGAGCTACCTGAACTTTGGCGCGGCGCGCAAAATCGCCGCCGTCTGGCGGGAGGCGGCCCCCGATTTCATCCACCTGAACAAACAGAATCTCGAGGACGGGCTCGACCTCCTGCGCGCGGCGCGGGACTGCGGGGTGCCAAATCTCGCGACGATCCACCTGACGCAAAGCGCGCGCTATCTGCGGGCGAAGGTCGCCGCGCCGCGCGACTTCGTTGCGCGCCGGGCGCTGCGGCGGTATCCGGGGCTGCTCGTCACGGTCCTGGAAAACCGCCAGCGCGACCTCGCCGATTTCCTCGGCGACTCGCCGCGGATTCGCATGATTCCGAATGGCGTCCCGCTTTTCGACCTCGCCCGGCGCGCGGCGGTGCGCACGGCAAAGCGGGCGGAACTCGGGTTCGCGGCGACGGATCAACTGTTCATCGCGGTGGGCCGGATGGTGCGGCAAAAGCGGCCGCTGGTCTTTTTGCAAAAGGCGGAGCAAATCCTGCGGACGCTGCCGGAGGCGAAGTTTCTGTGGGTGGGCGATGGCGGGCTGAGCGGCGAGTGGGATGCGCGGGTGGCCGCGAAGGGGCTTGGGCAAAGGATTCGGCGGCTGCCGTGGCACAATGATGTGCAGTCGCTGCTGCTCGCGGCGGATGTCTTTTTGCACGTCGCGGAGTTCGAGGGGCTGCCGCTGGCGATCCTCGAAGCGATGTCCGCCGCGCTGCCCTGCGCGATCACGGCGAACCTGCTGGGCGAGATGCCGTTTCTGACGGCGGAGAATTCCATCGCCATCGGCGAGGACGATTCGTGGATCGGACGGCTGCGCGATCATGCGGCGCTGCGGTCGCTGGGCGCGGCGGCGCGGCGGTTGGCGGAGGAAAAGTTTTCGTTTGGAAAAATGGCGGAGAGCTACGAGGCGCTCTACTGCGAGACACTCGCCGCCCGCCCATGAAGGTTCTGTTTTTTGTCCCGCCTGCGGAACAGCGGATCGGGGGACTCGACGCGGCCATCAATGGCCTGCGTGGGGCGCTGGAGCGCCGCGGGATCGAGGTGGGCGGCGAGTTGCCCGCCAGCGGCAAAGCATGCGTCGCCCATTTCCACGGGCTCTGGCAATCGCGCCACGCGCGCCTCGCGCGGGAATGCCGCGCACGGGGAATTCCGTATGTGGTTTCTCCCCACGGGATGCTGGAGCCGTGGGCGTGGCGGCACAAACGGTGGAAGAAATGGCCCTATTTTCACCTCGTGGAAAAGCGGCACCTCACGCGCGCGAAGGCTCTGCTCGCCACTGCGGCGCAGGAGGCCGGACGGCTGCGCGGATTTCTGCCGGCCCAGCGCATCGAGACGCTGCCGCTCGGCCTGACGGGCAGCGCGATGCCTGATTACCAAAGGGCGCGCGGGCAGTTGGGTTGGGCCAATCGCGAGTGCGTGCTGCTTTTTCTCTCGCGCATCCATGTGAAAAAGGGGCTCGACCTGCTGCTGCGGGCGCTGGCGTCGATGGAGTTTCCCGCACCGGTGCGGCTCGTCATCGTCGGCGAAGGCGAGCCCGGCTACGTCGCGCAGTTGCGGCGCTTCGCGGAGGAAAACGCGCGCGTCCTTCCGCGTATCGACTGGGTCGGCGGGGTGTGGGGCGAGGAGCGGTGGAAGTATTTCCAAGGGGCCGATCTTTTCTGCCTGCCCACGCATTCGGAAAACTTCGGCCTCGCGGTGCTCGAAGCCTGCCAGGTCGGGACGCCCGTGCTGACGACCGTCGAGACGCCGTGGGCCGAGGAGCTAGCTGGCGGCCGAGGCTTCATCTGCGCCCCGCATAGCGACGAGGTGCGGCGAGAGCTGGCGCGCTTTTTTTTCGCGGAACGCGGGACACCGGAAGCCCGCGCGGCGCTGGCGGAGTGGGCTCGGACGCGCTTCCACTGGGATGCGCTCGTGGAGCGCTACGTGGATTTTTACCGCTCTCTCTCCTAGCGGGGAGCCGGTGTCGATGCGGATGGCGTGAGGGCCGTGGACGGCACGAGGGGCAGGTGGATGACCTGCTCCGGCACGCTGCCCGGCGCCGTCGTGCTGCGGACCTGCACGGTTTCGGGGAGACTTCCTCGGTGATGTCGCTCTGCCACGCTTGGTCCGGCGCGGAGGCAACCTCGACGATAAATGCGAGGTCGCTGCAGCATCGTGATCACACCGATGGACGTCAGTTTGAAGACCGTGCCGTAGTAGGCCGCGCCACCGAACCCCACTCAACCTCCCGGAATTTCCCATTCAGGCCGCGTAGTACTGGTTGTAGCGGTAGTAGTAGTAGTCCGGCGTCTCGACATCGACGGCATTAAGTATAAGACCGAGGACGTTGACTTGGCGCTGGTAGAGGGCGTTAAGCGAGTTTTTCGTCAGCCGCGCGGAGGTGAATTGCGCGCGGACGACCATGAGGGTGCCGTCGAAATTCGGGGCGAGGGTCGGGGTGTCGTCGGCGGCGAGGATGGGTGCGGTGTTGAAGATGACGAGATCGTAGGCGGCTTTGAATTCGTCGAGCAGGCTGACGAGGATGGGGCGGAGGAGGAGTTCGCCGGACTGGTTGGTGACGGGGCCGCGCGGGATGAGGGAGAGGGTGGGGTATTTCGTCTGGAGGACGGCGGACTGCCAGGGGTGCTCGCCGCGGAGGATGTTCGTGAGGCCGATTTTTCCGTCGATGTCGAAGAGTTGGGCAAGGTCGCCGCGGCGGAGGTCGGCATCCACAAGGAGGACACGCGCGCCGGCGGCGGCCATGGTGATGGCGAGGTTGCTGGCGATGGTGGACTTGCCTTCGTTGGGGATGGCGCTGGTGATGAGGATGGTCTTCAGCTCGGACTGGTTCGGCATGAAGATGAGCGAGGAGCGCAGGCTGCGGAAGGCTTCCGCATAGGTGGAGCGTTCGTCCTCCTCGTGCAGAAGCGGGAGGCCGGAGGCGCCGCGGGTGTCGGCGACGTTCGGAATCTGGCCGAGGATGGACTCGGAAAAATGTTCGATCATTTCGGTCGAGGAGGAGAGGCGGTCATCGGCGCGGTCGAGGACGACGAGGATGATGGAGCCGATGACCAGCCCGCCGATGAGGCCGATGAGGAGATGTTTCAAGGTGCCGGGGGGAATCGGCTTGGGGCTGGTCGCTTTCTGCATGACCTGAAGCGGGTCGAGGCTGGATTTGGCTCCGCCGGTGATTCCGCGGATGTCGGAGAGGAGTTTTTCCAACTGACTCTGGGTGCGGGCCACGTCGCTCTGGAGGGTCTGATACTCGGCATCCTTGCGGCTGGCTTCAAGGACCGTGGCGTCCCATTCGGTGAGACTGCCTTCGAGGCTTTTTAACTCCGCGTTGATCGCCGCGACGCGGGCTTTGACCATATTGGCGTTCTGATCCTTGATGATATTGATCTGACGCTGAATCTTTTCCATGTCCGCGACGATGGCCTTGAGCTTCGGATGGGCGGGTTTCCAAACGGTTTTCCACTCCTCGTAGTCGGCCTGCCGCTGAAAAAGCTGCTGACTGGCCTGAATGTATTCGTTGTATAGCGCGCTGTTAAAGGTGGCTTCCTGTTTGGCAGAGAGAGCGGGATTTCCGTTCGGCTGCTTCGACATGGGTGGCGGGGACGCGGCCGCGTGGAGCAGTTCATCAGGCGTGAGATTCTGCAACCTTTGCAACTCATCCTGGAGCTGCGTCTTCTGGTTCTTCAGGCCGAGGAGATAGGCGACCGCCTTGTTCTGCCGTTCAGTCCAAAATTGCATGCTGTTCTTTTCCGTGAAGGCCTGGAGGCGAGCTTTGTTTTGTTCGAGTTCCTGGCGCGTTTGAGTCTCTTGCGCCGAAAGGCTGGTATTGACCTGGCCGGCCTGACCGGTGCGGTTCTCGTAGCGCCATTTCAGAAACTCATCGACGACGGTATCGACGAAGCGCTGGGTGTATTGCGGATTGGAGCCAGCGCCGCTGACCGTAAAGATGTTGGTTCTCGGCGCGACGGAGGAGGTGATCTCCACGGTGCCGGTGAGATTGGGCGCTTCGAGCGCGACCCGCTCGCGAGCCCGGCCCGCCACGATGGGGCTTTTCAACTGCTCAACGGCCGTGCCGAAAAAATTGGGGGTGGTGTCCTGAAAGTTGCCGGTGTTGTCCTTGATCATTTCCTCCCGAACGAAGAGCTGGCTGACCGACTCGAAGAGTTGTGGTGTGGTGAACAGGACGTAGCCTTCCAACACCAAACCAATGCCGATCGTGAGCATGAGAATCCACCAGTGCCGGCGGACGAGATTGCGATAACGATAGAGCTTCATGCCCAGGCCTCCGGGCAGAGGCATGGCGGGGGCTTGGGGATTAGCGGAGTCCATGAAAAATCACTTGATGCGGAACCAGGTCTTGGGAACGTAAATCCGGTCGCCGTCCTGGAGGACTGGATCGGCTTTGGAGTCGCCCTTCTCGATGATCTTCTCGACGTTGTATTCGGAGGTCTGCGCGGCACCGTTGACCTGACGGGTAAGCTTCACTTTTTTCTGATCGGCCCATTCGGTGAAATTCCCGGATTTCTGGATGGCGATGCTCAAGGTCAAAGGTTCCGCGGCCAGCATATCCTGCGGGCCGGGAGCCCGCACCTGACCGGAAAGTGTCACCGTTCCGGCCTTCACCTGCACCGGACTGATGCGGTCGATATTGAGCTTCACGGTGGCGTGGTAGTAGTAATCTGCTTCCAAGCGGCGCTTGATGTCCGCACTGGCCTCAGTCGTCGTCTTGCCCGCGACCTGCACCCGGCCGAGGGGCGGCACCTCGATCGCTCCCGGCGCAGTGACGACGCGGATCAGTCCGCCCTCTTTGTCTTCCACGATCTCCAACGTCACCATGTCCCCGGCCGAAAGTTTCTTGTCGGGATCAATGACCTGCATCCGTTCCTGCGGGGCATAACCCGGCTGTGCCGAATAACCGGTTCCAACCGGAACCGCCCGCTGTGCCACGCCCTGCGATCTTCCGGTCAACTGCGCCGCCACGAGGACAGCAACCAAGCGTGTGAAACGGATGAGAAAGCTAGGCATAGGCCATGAGGGTGGTGTTTAGAATTTGTAGTAGAGACTGAGGAACGCTAGGTTCTGGCGGTAGTCGGCGTTTTCCAAATCTGAGTCCTTGGCAATAAAGCGATAATCGAGCCCGAGGGTGAGGGAATTTGAAAAATGATAGCGGACGCCCAGGCCGGCCCCGACCCGATGGGCCTTTTCCCCAAGGTCGCCAGACGCCGTGTAATACTCATAGAAGAGCACCGGGCCGATTTCGGTGTGCGGGAAGACCTTCCAGTTGGCATCGTATTCCACGTGATAGAGATCGTAGGAGTTTGAGGAGAAACCAATCTCGGCCGTCTTGGAGAAAGAGAGGCGGTGATCGAAGATGTCCGATGGTTTGTTATCGATCTCGAACTTGATGTAGAAGCTGCTGGTGTCTTGATTGTCGCGCAGGATGCCGCGCACGGCGGCGGCGTCCGCGGCGCTCAGGCCGAGCTGGTCGATGGCGGCGTTGTGGAAGTCGCCGCCCTTGTCAAATTTCAACTCCTGGTATCCCCCTTCGAGGTAGAGGTTGGTGTATTCGGACATCTGCCATTCGATGAACGGGCCGACGAGCAGGCCGTGCCCGTCGCCGCGGTCATTGCTGTCGAAGTTGATGAAGCTGTAGGAGCCGTTCACACCGATCTTGATGCCGGGAACGATTTGGTAGG
>JAYWEP010000293.1:0-11074 GCA_043779205.1 Chthoniobacter sp.
CGAAATCCGCGAGCCTCCGCACCTTTACTCGGACTACAGCGAACCCGACAGCGAGGGGCGCTCGCTCGACGTTCATGTGCGTTCCGGCTTTGCGGTCCATTTCTGGGAAGATGGGGCCGACCGCCACGGAAAGATTCTCCACCTTTGCCGCGCGGATCGCTGAGCGGCTCATGGCTCCGCGAATTTCACCGACGCCAGCTCCGTCCACACGCTGCCGACGAAGACCTCCGCCTGCACTTTCAGCAGCATCCGGTCGCGGTCGTCCGAAACCCAGATGAAGGCGCGCTTGAATTTTGCGTGCGGCTCCAGCGCCAGCTCCCGCGTAATCCCCTGAAGCCTCAGCGCGCACTTGATCGCGTCGTATTCCTTGCCGCCGACCGTCAGTTTCTCGCGGCCCGCGACCTCGATTTCCGCGAGATACGCTTCGCGCGCCGGATAGACCACCAGACGGTAAATGTCGCCCGTTTTCATCGGCTGGCTGCGGGTGAAAAGCAGCGCCGTGTGCAGGTCGAAAACATCCGCGCATTTGAACCGCCGCCACTTCGGCGGCGAGGAGCCCGCCGGCTTCGACTCCCGCCAGCCCTGCACCTGATCCGCCGCAAAGTTCACTTTCGCGATCAGCGTTTTCGCTTTGTAGGTTTCCGTCTGTTGCAGCGAAACGGGGCGCAAGGTCGCGGCATTGCACAGCGCTGTGTGCTGCGCGTCCATCTGCCAGAGCGAGCGGACCATGCCCGTGGTTTTCGCCTTCACCGTCAGCTTCAGCAGCCCGTCTTTCGTCGTGGAAAAATCAAAGTCCGCCTGCGCCGCCGTGATCGCTCCCCAGCCGAATTTGTATGTCGCCTTTTGCGGGCGCGGAAGTGGAAATCCGCCCGCCTGCGGCGGCGTCAGCATCTCCCGCCAGTCCTCCGCGAACGCTGACAGACACAGCATCCAGCAGACGATGGCGAGCCCGCGCATCATGTGCCTCCCAGCCGCACGCGCTCCACCGCCTGCTGCGGAATCCAGCCCCGTCCCGCGCCCGGCAGCACGCAGTAAATCCACTCGCCCCGCTCGCTCAGCACCTCCACGCGGCTGCCTGCGGGCAGCGCCTCCGCCAGCCCCGCGCTATCCGCCGGCGCGAGCCGCGCCTCGGTCTGCTGCGCGACGACAATCGCCAGCGCGCTCTCCTGCCTGCGCCACCACAGCACGCCCGAGGCGTAGGCGCAGACCAGCAGCGCGGCGACCGTCGTGAGCCACAGCCCGGATTTCTCCGCGCGCTTGCTCGTGAAAATCAGCGCGAGTCCAAAAATCGCGAACCACGCCGCCGCTGCCGTCACAATTGTCCACACGTCCACCGACATTCCCGCAAACACCGCATCCTCCCACATCGCCGCACGCTGTCGTGCTCCTGTCTGCTTCCGCAGCACCGCGAGATTCGCCCGCGCCTCCGGGTGTGCGGGATCGAGCGCCAGCGCCCGCTCGTAGTCCAGCATCGCCCGCCCTGCCGCCCCGAGCCGGTAGTCCGCATTGCCCAGATTGTAGAAAAGATTCGCGCTCCACTCGCCCGCCTCCACCAGCTTTTCGTAGCCCGGTTTCGCCTCGGAAAACTTCCCGTGGTCGTAGGCCTGATTGGCCGCTTCAAAATCCCCGCCGCCCGCGAGCGCCCGCCCACAAAGGAAGGCCAGCCCCAGCAGCGCCCCGGCGGCTCGGCGCAGCCGGGTAGGGACGGCACTCCGTGCCGTCCGCCGGGCGAGCGTCAGCGAGGCGGGGGGCGATTCGGATGCCACGCACATTCCACCCACCGCCTCGCTGCGCTCGCCCCGGACGGCACGGAGTGCCGTCCCTACCGCTGCTATGCAGCCCGTCCCAATATGGTGGCCTTGGGGATGGAAAACTACCGGGCGGGCGCTAGGCTCCGCCGCTTCGACTTCGTATGAAACATCATCTCCTTCGCCTCCTTTCCCTGTGCCTGCTTGCCTTCCCGGTCATCGCGCAGGCCGAGCGGGAGTTTCGCGGGGCGTGGGTGGCGACGGTCTATAATCTCGACTGGCCGTCAAAACCTGGCCTGCCGGCGGCGGCGCAAAAGGCGGAGTTGCGGACGATCTTGAACAAGGCCGCGGAGCTGAAATTGAACGCGATTTTGCTCCAAGTCCGCCCGGCGTGCGATGCGCTCTACAATGCGAAGCAGGAGCCGTGGTCGGCCTTTCTCACCGGGCGGCAGGGCGAGTCGCCGGGCTACGATCCGCTGGAGTTTGCGATCAGCGAGGCGCATGCGCGCGGCATTGAATTGCACGCGTGGTTCAATCCGTTTCGCGCCGCGATCCACGCGGGGGACACGCTCGCGCCGAGCCATGTGGCGCGGGTGCATCCCGAGTGGGTGCGGAAATACGGCGGCCAGCTCTGGCTCGATCCGGGCGAACCGGCGGCGCGGCGCTATGTGCTCGACGTGATCCTCGATGTGGTGCGGCGCTACGACATCGATGGCGTGCATATCGACGATTACTTTTACCCCTACCCGAAAGGCGGCGCGGATTTCCCCGACGGGGCGACCTGGCAGCAGCGCGGCGCGGGGATGAACCGGGGCGATTGGCGGCGGGAAAACATCAACCGTTTTGTCGAGGACATGTACCGCGCGGTGAAAGGCGCGAAGTCCTCGGTGCGTGTGGGCATCAGCCCCTTCGGCATCTGGCGGCCGGGCGTGCCGGCGACGACGGAGGCGCAGCTCGACAGCTACGCGCAGCTTTTCGCGGACTCGCGGAAGTGGCTGGCCGAGGGCTGGTGCGACTACCTCGCGCCGCAGCTCTACTGGTCGTGCGAGCCGGCGAAGCAGAGCTTCCCCGTGCTGCTCGCGTGGTGGCGCGCGCAGAGTCACGCGGGGCGGCCCATCTATCCCGGGATCGCGACGGAGCGGATCGGGGCGGCGCGTCCGGCGTCGGAGATCGCGCGGCAGATCGCGCTCACGCGGCAGGGCACGTCGCAGCCGGGGCACATCCACTGGAGCATGAAGGCGCTGATGCGAAATCAGGGCGGCGTGGACGAGGTGCTGAAGCGGGACGTTTATCGGTAGCCAGCCGCGGGCAACTGTAGGGGAAGCTGACAGCTTCCCCTACAGATGCCCGCGGCTAGCGCGTGCTGGCGCTCATCTGCGCGAGGCAGTGGAGGAGGTAGGGCAGGAGCTGCTTTTTCCGCGAGACGACGCCCGCGAGTTTCCAGATGTGCCCGCTGTGCGGCGGGTAGTCGATGGTGCGCAGAAAAGTGTCCGCGCCCGCGACGAGGAGGAGCGAGGCCTGGTCATTGATGTCGGTGACGAGCAGGCAGGCGAAGAGCAGCCCATCGCGCGCACGCGTGGCGGCGAGCGCGGCGAGGAGGGCGTCGCGCTTTTCGTCGAAGTGCGCAAAGGTCAGCTCCTCGATCTGCGCGACGCTGAAGCGGTGACCGTTTTCCGCATACGGTTTGGCATCGGCGGTGATGGCCTGCTCGGGCGTCATCGTGAGCAGCGGGGAGCCGACGCTGAAAATCTCGGCGGCGAGTTCGTCGGGATTCACGCCGGCGATTTTAGAAAGGCGGTCGAGCGCGCTGCAATCCACGGGCGTGGTCGTGGGTGAGGTGAGGTTCAGCGTGTCGGCCACGATGCCGGCCATGAGCAGGCCGGCGATGGCCGCGGGCACAGGGATGCCGAGCTGCTGGTAGCAGAGCGAGACGATGGTGCTGGTCGAGCCGACGGGGTTGTTCCAAAACAAAATCGGCGTGTCGCTGGCGAAGCCGCCGAGCTTGTGGTGATCGAGAATTTCGACGATCGGCACCTTGTCCGCGCCGCGCACGGCCTGGGTCAGTTCGTTGTGATCCACGAGGATGAGCTGGCGCGGGATTTCCTTGAGGAAGTCGGATTTCGACAGGATGCCGGTGAGCGCGCCGTCGTCGTCGAGGACGGGGAAAATGAAGGCGGCGCTCTGCGCGGCGAGGTGGCGGGCGTCGTCGAGCAGCGTGTCGGGATGAAAGCTTTGGTAGTCGCTTTCGATCATGCGCTCGACGCGCACGGCGCCGCGCGCGAGGAGCACGCTGGTGGCGGTGTCGTGCGGCGAGGCGATGACGGTCACGTTCGCCGCGCGGGCGGCGGCGCGGATTTCCTCGTCGATCGACACGTCGCCAGTGACGACGATGGCGTGGACGCGCGCGGCGATGGCCAGCTCCTGAATGTGCGGGCGGTCGCCGACGAAAAGGACGACGTTTTTTCCGCGCAACTGCGCGAGCCGAGGGGCAAAGGAGTCCTGGGCCATGGCCCCGACCATGAGGAACTGCTCGGCCGGCTCGGACGTGAGCGCGCCGGTGACGAGCGCGCCGCCAAAGGTGATGACGATGTCGGCGAGCGACGCGGTGACCACGCGGGCGCTGGCGGCTTCCTCGCGCGACGGGAAAAGATGATGGCTGGCTTTGAAGGCGCTGAGCAGACCGAGGCAGCGGTTGTTTTCATCGACCACGGGCAGGCCGCGCATCTGCTTTTTGTCGATGAGCTGGAGGGCGTCATAGACCGGCGAATCCGCGCGCACGGAAATGACGCGGCGCTGCATGACATCGGCCACGCGCGGCGAGAGGTCGTTGACAAGCGCGGGGGCTTCGACGCCGAATTTTTCCAGGACAAAATCAATGCGCTCGTTGGTGTTGCCCGCGCGCGCGGCGAGGACGGTTTCCTGCCCGGTGAGGCGCTTTAGCTCGGCGTAGGCGAGCGCCGAGCAAATGGAATCCATGTCGGGATTCCGGTGGCCGATAACGATGGTCTGCATGAGCGGAGGAGGATGCACACGGCGCGGGAGCGCGGCAAGGGTGGTGCGGCTAACGCTTGTCGCTGCGGCGGAGGCGGGCTAATTCTCCGTGCGGTTTCCGCGCCTCGCCGCGCGTTCATCTGCCAACGATGCCCCCAAAATTCCTCATCGCGATTGCCTGCCTCATCCTCGCCACGGGACGTGCCGGGGCGCAGGTGCGGATTGCGGAATTTGTCGCACGGAACAGTTCCGGTCTCACCGATGTGGAGGGCGCGAATTCGGACTGAATCGAACTCAAAAACACGGGCGCGGGCGCGGTGAATCTCGCGGGGTGGAGCCTCACCAACCAGGCGGTGGTGCCGTCGCCGGTCGGCGGTGGAAAGTCGCTCGCGTTCAGTTCGGCGGACGGGGATTTTGCCTCGGCGACGATCAATGTCTCCGAGACCACGTACGCCGCGACATCCGGGCCGCTCGCCGATCCCGAATTCGACGGCTGGTGCAATCTGCTCGAGTGAGCGCTCGGCACAAACCCGCTCGACGCGACCCACCCGCTCGCCGAGGCGCTCACCGTCACCGACGCCGGCCAGCCCTACCGCGCGCTCCGCCACGCGCGACGGAGCGGCACTTGTTTCCGGCCCACCCAGCCGTGACCCCCCTTTTTACGGGACGATGAGCCCCTTCGCGCGAAGGAAAAAGCGGGGGCCGTTCGCGGTCTGCGGATTGGGCGCGCGCCATACGAGCGTCTCGGTCCCGTCGGCATTGGCGGTGGCGCTGACGAGCACGCCGTTCGCGGTCCACGGGCCGGTGACGGCGGGCGCGGTCTCGACGGTGACGGTCGCATCGTCCGCGGCGAAGCGGCGCGTGAAGGTGAGCGTGGCGTAACCGCCGGAGACGCCGAGCCGCGGGAGCCGCGCGGTGTCGCTGAGGGCGAGGCCGCCGCCGAGGAGGTATTCGTGGAGGTTGCTGAGGCCGTCGCCGTCGCCGTCGGCGGTGTTGCTGGTCACGCCGTTCGCGGTTTTCCATGCGGGGAAATTCAGCGCGTCGCTCGCGCCGGGATTGCCGCCGGGAGCGGTGCTGCGCCGCCAGCGCGCGGGGTTGTTGTCGTTGAGGAAAACGCCGTCGGGATTGACGCGCACGAGGCTGTAGCCGAGGCCGTCGGCGCTCGCGGGCCACGCGCCGGCGGTGCCGTAGGTCACGTCGCTCACGGCGGCGCCGGCGGCGTTTTGCAGGACGAGGTGTTCGCCGGCGTTGTTGAGGTGGCCGCGGTATTCGCCGGCCACGGGTTTGCCCGCGCCGGAGCGGAAGGTGAAGGCGGCCGCGTTTGAGACGAGGAGGAAACGTCCGCCGGGGGCGATGGTGCGGAGGGCGGAACCGGCGAAGTCGAAGGTGATCGCGCCGTAAAAGTAAAGGCCGGCAAGGTCGATGGTCCGGGTGCCGATGTTGACGAATTCGAGGTATTCAAAATCGTCCGAGTTCGTGAAACCCGCGGCGATCTCGGCGGGGGTGGGGTCGCCGGGGTGATACATGATTTCGCTGATCGCGAGGTTCGCGCTCGACGCCGGATCGGTCTCGACGAGGAAGGTGGCGTCGGCGAGCGCGCTCCAGGCGCCGGCGCTGTAGGTGCGGACGCGCAGGGGTTTCACGCCGCTGCCGGAGACGAAGTAGGGCGCGGGGACGCTGGTGCGGGTGGCGGCGAGGCTGAGGTTGAAACTCACATCGCTGCTGTCGGGGGCGCGCTGGTGGATTTCGACGGCGATGGTGTTGGTGCCGCTGACGAGGACGGAGGGGCTGATGGCGAAATCGGCCTCGGCGTTTTCGTTGCTCACCGAGGAGGCGTAGAAATCGTAGGCGGGATCGGCGGTGAGGCCGGCGGTGAGGGCGACCGGCGTGCCGTTGATGTAAACGATGCCGGCGTCGTCGTAGCGGAGGTGGACGGTCGCGGCGGTGATCTGGCTGGCGTTGGCGACGGTGAAAGTTTTGCGGAAATACGTGGTGGCGTAGCGCGCGCCGACGGGGCCGCCGCCGACGGTGGTCGCTTCATCGCCGTCGCCGTAGCCGAGTTCCGCGGGGCCGCTCGCCCAGGCCGTGTCATTGAAACCGCCCACGCGCCAGGCCGTGCCCTGGTTGCTGCCGTCGTCCTTGTATTTCCAAATCGCGCCGAGCGGGACGAGCGTTTCGCTGACCGTGGACGAGGTGTAAATGAGCGCGCCTGCTTTGATGGCCCCGCCGATGAGCCGCGGGTCGGAGCCGTCCGCCATATAATAGATGGTGCCGCCGCCGGGCGCGGCCATGACGACCTCGGAGCCGCTCGCGGCGTAGCCGCCGAAGGGGTTGAGCACCGGCGCGTCGAGCGTGGGATAAAGGCCGTCGGCGCGGAGCTGCGCGAGGACGATGTCGCCGCGGGTGGAGACGTAGTTGTTGAGGATGTAATCGCGCGCGCCGAGCCAGTTCACGCGGTTGAGCGGCGTGGCCACCTTCGAGTCTCCCCAGCGCGCGGACTCGGCGACGATGGCGCTATCGACGATGGCGGCGAGGCTGTTGAAACGCGCGGTCCATTGCGCGGCGGAGAGCTGTCCGCCATTGAACAGGTGTTTCTGCACGCGGTCGGCCCAGCGCATCCGGTATTCGGCATTCGGGCGCAAATCCTGGTCGAGGAACATCGGCGACGAATACGTGAAGTTGTTCCAATTCCCCGTCACCGGATCGGAGAACGGCCCGGTGCGATCTTCGCCGGTGCTGAAAAAGGTGTGCTCCGCATCATGCACGAAAAATTTGAAGCCCTGGGTGCCGAGCCGGTTGCGCAGGCCGAACCAGTTGTTCGAGCGGTCGTTGCCGAGAAAGGCGGAGGTCGAGCCGTCGAGATTGCCGTGCCAGAAGGTGATGAGCATGTAGTCGATGAGGTTGTCCACATCGAGCAGCACGGGGTCGGCGGTCGGCGTCACGCCATCGGCGGCGCGGCCCTGCATTTTGAAATAATTCGCGTTGGTCGGGCTGGCATAGTGCGCGCGCGATTTGGTCCAGAGATCCTGCCACGCCGCGAGATTGCCGTCGGTCACGCCGGTGATGTAGCCGCTGTCCTGCTCGCACTTGACCACGTCGAAGTCGGCCTTCGCGCCCGGCAGATAGGTCGCACCGAAGCTGGCCTCGGTGCGCTCGTCGAAGTCGAAGAGGCCGAAGTATTGGCCGTTCACATAGACATGCACGTAGCGGACGTGCGAGCCGGGATCGCCGAGATCGGTCTGCGCGCGGCGCGAGGCCTCCTCGCGGAGGAAGGTGTTGTTGCCATCGCCGCCGAAGGCCCACGAATAATTCTCCGCGGTGCGCAGGTCGATCTGGTCAAAGGAAGCCGCGCCGAAGCGCCCGAAAAGCGGGTAGTTGAGTTTGCCGTCGCCGTATTCGCTGCGGAAAAAAAGGTGCCAGCCATGCTTCGGATTATCCGGCGAGCGCGAGTAGCCGCCGCGCACGCGGATGCCGCAGCCGACATGAAATTCCGAGCTGCCGTTCGGATGGAGCGCGTCCGGCGGATTGATCATCTCCATGGAAGCGGCGCGCTCCCACGCAAAGCCGCGCCCGTACGGATTCACAATGATGCCCGTTGCTGGATCGGTGAGGTTCGCCTGGTCGGTGACGATGGAAATGGTCGAGATCGCCTTGAGCGCATTCTGCACCACGGTCGCGCCGCCGATGGTCGGGTCGGTGCTGTTCACGATGTCCGGGTCCATGCCGTAGTCGAGCACCTGGCCATTGACCGGCCCCGCCGGCCAGCCCGCGGGCACTTCGTTATTCGGCGACTGCGCGATGACGTCGCCTGGGAAAATGAAAGTCTGCGTGTCCACGTTCGACGGCTGGTAGTCGGTCTCGAACGCCGCCGCGCGCACGACCGCGGTGCCGCCGATCGTGATCGGGCCGGTGTAAGTCACGCCGTTGGTTTCCGTCGGCGTCGAGCGGTCGGTCGTGTAGCGGATCGTCGCGCCCGGCGTGGTCGTGGAGATGGTCAGGGAAAACGGCGCGGTGAAAAATCCGCGCTTCACGCTAAAGACGGTGTCCACGATTTTCCCGAGCAGTGAATACGCGCCGTTGACCGAGCCGGGCGTCGCTTTCACCGAGTCGAAAAACACCGCCTGCGCGCCCGCGTTCAGCGTGCCGCCGATCAGCTCGGGCAGCACGAGAAAGGTGCCGTCCGCCGCCGTAGTATTCATCCCATGGATCGCGATCACATTGCTCCCATTGAGGATCTGCGGCAGAAACGCCGTGACATTCACCGGCTCGGCGGTGAGCGACTGCGCATCGCTGCGCGCCGCCGTCGCCGTCGAGTTGAAGACCGGCGAAGCGGGCGCATTTTTCTGCGCGATCACGGTGCCGTTCAGGTAGGCGGTGTAGCCGTCGTTGTAGCGCATCCGCAGCGAGAGCGAGGTGAGCGCACCCGGCCCCGCCGCCGTGAAAGGCGCGCGGACATAACATGTCGCATTCACATTCTGCATCGTGCCCGCGATGTTCGTCGCAATGACATTGCTCCCCGCGCCCGCCGGCAGCGTGAACGCCGCGAGCCCGCCATTCGCCGTATCGCCGACGAGCCGGAACGCGCTCTGCCACGACGCGAACGCCCCCGCGCCCGCATAAAATTCCACTTCATCGCCGCCGCCGGCTTCCCACATGATGACCTCGAAAGCATGCAGCCCCGCCGCGAGCGTCACCGAGCCGACATGATCCTGCGCCCCGTGATTCGTGTCATCGGTCATCACCGCCACGCCGTCGATTTTGATCCGCCCGCCGTCGTCCGAATTCAGCCCAAAAGTGTAAACGCCCGCCGTCGAAATCTGCACGAAGCCCGTGGCCTTGAGCCCATACGGCTCACCCGCGCCATTCGGCAGCACCGCATTGAAGCCGTAGTGTCCGTCGGCCCCGTCGCCGAGATAGTTGACCGCGCCCGCCGTCACCGTCGTCTGGCTGGCGATGCCCGCATTTCCCGCCGGCAGCGCGAGCAGCGCATCGCATGTCGCCACGCTGTTCACGCCGCCAAACGCCCCCGCCGCCAGCACCTGCCGCACCGTGATCCCCGGCACCAGCAAACCGAAGCCAATCCCCGTCGCGCCCGTGCCCCAGTTGGTCGGCGAGTTTGCGTTGAAGCCCGCCGCCGTCCATGCCGTGCCGAGCGTCCCGTTGGGCGGCACGAGATACCGCGCCGTCGCCCCCTGCGCCACAAAGGTCGTCGTCGTGAATTGCAAACCGTAGCTTTCATTCGCCGCCATCGGCGGAAACGCGGGCGCAAACTGCTGTTCGATCACCGTCCCGCCCGGCTGCACCAGCGCGAGATATTCGCCGTTCTTGTTGAGCGAGAAATTCGTGTGCAGCGGCAGCCCCGGCGTGCGCTTGTTTTTCGCCGAAGCCCACACCACCAGAAACTCGCCCGGCTGCATGGTCACGGCGGGGAACTTCCATTTCGTCAGATTCGCCGCATCGTCCGTCAGCGCCCAATTGGTCAAATCGAGCGGAGCCGCCCCCGGATTATGAATCTCGATCCAGTCCGAATACGCGCCGTCTTCATCCGTGCTGAACGACACATTGTCGGCCATGAACTCGGTGATGACCGGATTGCCGCGCGCCGCGGCGAGGAGGAGAAAAGTGGCGGCGAGCGTGCGGAGCAGGGCAAGGGGGGACATGGGGAATCGCCCACCGTAGGCCGTGCCCGCCATTGGTCAATCGGCGGCCGCCCGCGGCCCTACGCGGAAGACAGCTCCTTCACGATCTCCACATACCGCTGCAGGCACTGCGAAGCATTATCCGCCCGCCACATCGCGTAGCAAGGCGGAGGAGGTCTTTGGGGTTCATGGGTTGGTTTTACGAGCGTCGCGTGCGGGCACACTGCGAGTGCGCAGCGGTGTTTGTTATTTCCGTCGTAGATTGGATGCACGCGGCAGGGCGGATTCTCAGTCCGTATCGCTTGTCAGCGGCCCACAAAGGAACGGGCGGTCGAAGATGCACCACACCTTAGAGGGCGTCTAAAAAGTCGTCTGCGTCCGATCTTCCCTCTTTCTCCTGCTCCTGCTCTCGTGCGCCGCGGGAGAGCAGGAGCAGGAGCAGGAGAAAGAGTAAGATTCCATCGATCACGCCGACTTTTTAGACGCCCTCTTAGAGACTGTGAAATAAGTGCGGCGACTGTAGGGGAAGCTGCCAGCTTCCCCGGTTCATCTCCGAGGAACGAGGGAACCCAACGGGTTCCCCCTACTGCATCGCGCGACTTATTTCACCGTCTCTTAGAGGGTGTGCCGGAAGTCTCAAAGTCTTGCGAGACGAGCGCTAAGGAGGCGTGAGGCGGCGAGAAAGATGAAGGCTTC
>JAYWEP010000294.1:0-14373 GCA_043779205.1 Chthoniobacter sp.
GGGTGTGTGTCGTTTGCGTTTCATGGTGAGAGTTCGGCGGCGCTATCGCGCCGCCAATCTCTCATAGCGCCTGGATCAACTTTTGGGGAGCAGGCCACAATCAGGATGGTTGGTAGCCAGCGCTCGGATTGGTGAAAACGTAGCAATGGAAATGAGGGAAGAATTGGTTCCCTTAATTATCCGGCTGCGGAGTCTTGTTCGCGCTTTCGGCGACAATGGAATTACCGAAAAACAAGTTGCGATTTTTATGCAGTTCGTTTGCTCCCAACCCTTCGCGAACGACGATGTTTCCTGATGGAAGAAAATCAAGGAAATTGACCACAATGGCATTCGGGCGAGATGCGATTTCCTCAAAGGTTATTTTGGAGTCACTCATGCCTAACCGTTATCACAGAACCGGAAAAACGCCAACCAAACTATGAGCAATACATCCAACGAAGTGCCGGAATGGGTTCGTCAACGCCGCTCGAAATCAAACTGGGGCGTGGGTATCGGAATCAGTTTTTGTATCTTAGGACTAGCACTTGAAACCCAAGGCGCAGACCTCGCTCCGGCGGTCATGGTATGCGCTCTCACGGGGGTATCATTTTTTATCTGGGGCTGCTCGAACTACGCAATGAGCAAAGGGAGGCATTGGCTTTGGGGAATTCTCGGCTTTCTAAACCTACCGGGCCTGCTGCTATTGATGCTTATTCCAAGAAAGAAGCAGGCATTGGCGAAACCCGATCAAAAATCCCCGATGGAGCGAATCGCCGAACTTCAAAAGATGCTAGGGGCCGGGATGCTAACGGAGGATGAGTTTCACGCACAGAAACAGCGAATATTGTCCGAAATCTGAAAAAACACCGGATTTCAAATTAGGGCACTACCTGGAATTCCGCGCGCGCAGGTTCTTCCATCGCCCCTGCCGGGGCGGGTTCGTATGATCTGGGAATCCGGTGGTTCCCGCTCGCAGACTCGCTTCACCACCGGCTAATTTCCGTGGTGCCTCCGGCACGGAGCACACCCACAGTTGTCGTCTATCCCAGCGTTTCATCAGTAATCCGCTCTAATTTTCGAGCCCTCTACGGTCGCGCGTCCGGGAGCAGCGCCACGAGCAGCGCGAGCGCCGCGGTCTGCGTGTTGAAGTTGCGGGTCGTCGTGTCCTTCGCGCCGTCCTGCCATTCGATCGGGTACTGGCCGTCGGCACCGGGGCCGATGCGGATGAGCGACGCGGCACTCGCGCGGAGGCAGCGATCGATTTGCTGCGCGGTTTCCGCGTGCAAACGGCGCGCGGTCAGCACATCGCGGAGCTGGCCGAGGTAGCGGACGCACACGCCTTTGAAAAGACCGGGATCCCAGCCATTGACGCCGAGTTTTTCCACCAGCACCCCGCCCGGCGTGGTCAGCCCCGCGCGGGTCAGAACGGTGCCGGCCACCGTCACCGCTTCATCGAGGTAACGGACCTCACCCGTGGCCTGATAGAGCGCGGTCAGCCCGCCGATGTAGGCGCCTTGATTGTAAGTCCAGTAATCCCCGCGGTGGCCGGGCGCATCGACCACGCCGGTGCCGTCGTAGAGCGCCTTCGCGCGCTCCCATTCGAGCGTGCGCTGCGCCCACTGGAGGTCGGCGGGCTCATGGGTGCGCTGGTAAAGGCGCGCGGACAAAATGACGAAGAGACTGTTCGTGATCGCGTTGGGCTTCTGCTTGTCCGCGTCCTGGCACCACACGATGCCGCCCTCCTTTTCCGGCCGCCAGCCCGCCGCCATGTGCGCGTGAATCGCGCGGGCCGTCGCCAGATATTTCGGCGCGCGGGTGCGGTCGTACATCTTCAGCCACGCGATGCCCCACCACCCGGAATCGTCGAGATATTCATTGCGGAAATCCGTGTACGCCACCGTGGCCGGCGCCTCGCCGGCCTTGGCGGGATGCGCCTTCGCGTCCGCCTCCGCCTTTTGCTGGCGGCGCTTCGCCTCCTGCTCGTCCGCGTCGCTCCATTGCTGGCGGCGCTTGAGTTCCGCGATGATGCGCGGGGCTTTGCGGCGCGGGTCTTTGTTGAGTTCGTAGAGCGTGCCGAGCGCCGCGTCGGAGTCCGTGCGCCCGGTCACTTTCATAAAGTCGATGAGCACCTCCACCGCGTTCGCCGAAGACCACCACGGCGGATTGCGCCGGCCCTCGTAATGCGCGCGGACATCGTCGCCCGCGCGGTCGAGCCAGATGCCGAGCGTCGGCGACCAGTAGGTTTGATTCAGCGTGCCGACGCCCGTGGCGATGCGCGCGATGAGCGCCTCGCGCGCCGGAAGTTCCGGCACCGCCTCGTCGGCGAGAGCGCGGAGCGGGAGCAGGAGTGAGCAGGCGAGGAGGAGGATTTTCATTTTGGGAAAATGGGGAGCCGCAGTCATCCGCGGATTGACCGGCGGGCGGCGCGACCTACGATGCGCCATCACGCACCCGTAGCTCAACTGGATAGAGCATCGGTCTTCGAAACCGAGGGTTGTGGGTTCAAACCCCGCCGGGTGCATTTTGAGGCTTTCCAACCCCGCCTCATTTCCAAGCCTGACCGGATCGAGTCCGCGCGCGTTGGCTACCGCGAGATCGAAGCCAGCCTGCCCGAGCGGCAATTTGGCGTCGATCTGGGCGACTACAAAAAGAAGTAACCGCCGGGCGCGCTACCGTGCGGATGCGACGGGGGGCGCTCCGAGGAAGCGATCCTCGAAGGCGATCCACGCCGCGAGGCGCTGGCGGAGGCGGCGGACGCGCTCGGGCTGGAGGGTCAGGAGGTTGCGTTGTTCGCCGGGGTCGGCGGTGAGGTCGAAGAGGGATTCGTGGCCGCTGGTCGCCTCGAAGATGTACTTCCACTGGCCCTCGCGGATGCCGAGCAGGTAGTCGTCCACGCTGGCGACGAAGAAGGTGCGCTCGGGGCGGTCGGCGGCGAAGAGGCTGTGGCCCTGCCAGGCGTCGGGCGGCGTCACGCCGAGGAGGTCGGCGACGGTGGGATTCAGATCGACGTGGCCGCCGATGGCGGACGCGCGCCGGCCCTCGGGAAAGAGCCGCGGATTCCAGACCATGAAGGGAACATTGACCTCCTCCTGCCAGACGGAAAAGCCGTGGCCCTGCTGGTCGTGCGGGTCGGCGAAGGCTTCGCCGTGATCGCCGGTGACGACGACGAGCGTGTCATCCGCGAGCCCGCGCTCCCGCAGCGCGGCGAAGAGCCGTCCGAGGTGCGCGTCGGTTTCGTGGAGGACGTTGAGGTATTTCGCGAGGGCCTCGGGGTGCGCGCGCGGCGGCTGACCGTGGAAGAAGTCGAGCCGCGGCGAACCGGGCCGGCGCACGTAGGGATTGTGCGTCTGATCGGTCCAGCAATAGGCGAGGAAGGGCTGGCCCGGTTTTTCATCGATCCACTGGATGAGCCGGTCGATGAGGTAGCGGTCTTCCGCGCCCCAGGAGGTGAGTTCGGGCGCTTTGAAATCATGGTAGTCCTCGACGGTGTCGTAGCCCGCGCCGTCGAGGAGCACTTTTTCGCCGCCCCAATCCATGTCGCCATTGTGCAGATAGGCGGTGCGCCAGCCCTGGCTCTGGAGGACGGAGGCAAAGGTGGGTGGCAGTCCGTGCGGCCCGCCGTCCGGCGAGCGGGAGCCCGGCGCATAGCACCAGGGGAGGCCGGGATAGATCGAAAAATTCACCGCCATGAACGTGCAGAAAGTGTAGGGCGCGTGCGCATGCACGCTGTCGAAAAGCAGGGCGTGGCCGGACTCCGCCAGCAAGTTCGGCGTGGTCGCGTAGGGGCTGCCGTAGAGGCTGAGGTATTTCGTGCCGACGGATTCGAGGATGATGACGATGACATTGCGCGGGCGCGCGGTTTTTTCCGGGAGCACAAAGCCGGCGCGCGGGGCCGGGGCTCGATTTCCGAAGGGCTGCAATTCGTCCTGATCCCCCGGCTGAAACTCGTGCGGCAGCGCGCCATGGGGGCGGCCGGAAAGACCGGCGAGGGTCGAGCGCAGCAGCTCGACATGCGGGCTGAGGACGAGGCGCTGCGCCTTTCGACCGAGCGCCGCGCCGGGCGTCTGCATCGCGCCGACGGCGACCCACGCGCCCAAGCCGGCGAAGAGCGCGGGCGAAAAAGCACGCCGCCGCGAGCCGCGCCGCGCCACGATGAAAAACACCGCCGGCACGGCGAGGAGCGCGAGGCCGATGGGCCATGTCAGACGGTCGGAGATGGACGACTTCACCGCCGCGCCGCGCATCAGCCGCAGGAGATCGAAACTCAGCGGGCGGTCGAGCGACTCGAAGATGCCGTAGGCCAGCACGCCGTAGAGGGCGCACCCGGTCGCCACGGCCAGCACGCCCGCGCGCACCGCCCGCGCGAGCCGCGGCTGGCGGGCGAAAGCCGCCGCGCAAATTTCTCCGACGATGCCGAGCGCGAGGGCGAAGAGCACGTCGCGCAACGAAACCCGAGCGAGTTCCAGCGGCCAGTTCCACGATTGCGGCAGGCCGAGCGACACGGCCTTGGCGCCGATGAGCACGAGGGCCAGCCAGAAACCCACCCAGACCAAAGCCACCGGGCGTCTTGCGGATGGAGGGTTCGTCTTCGGATGGTCGCTGGAAAGTCGCACGTTTGTCGCGCCACCTTTGCACTCGTACCGCGCATCTGTCACGCCGCTCCTTGGGCGCGCTCTCCGCGAATCTGTCGTGCCCTGCGGGGGCGCGACGGATGTCGGCGTTTCATAAGCCGCCGCTGCCAGCGCGCTACTCGCGCGTCGTCACGAAGGCGATGATCGCCAGGACTCCGAGGGCAAAAATGGGAACGGCTACCGGCCACATGGTCATGGGGCAAATGTGGGGATTTCCCGCGGTGCCGGATAGTCGGGCAATCCGGTATTTTTCCGGCGGTTCAAAGCGCACGGCGGTAGGGGAAGCTGGCAGCTTCCCCTACCGCGGTGCGCTTTGCGCACTTAGATTTTCCCGGCCAGGCGCTCGGCGAGGCGGCCGAGGGCGGCGCTTTTGTCGAAGGGGGCGAGGCGCACGTCGAGGAGGCAGTAGGTGGCGGTGTGCTGGGCGGCGTCGTCGAGCGCGGCGTCGAGCTGCTTTTCCGTCTCGACGAGGAAGGCGCGGCCGACGCCGAGCAGCTCGGGGAGTTTGTGATACTGCCAGGGGAGCACGTCGTTGAACGGGCCGTCGTGGATGTGGCGCTCGGTGCCGTAGCCGGCGTTGTTGAGCACGATGACGACGGGGTTCAGGCCGAAGCGCGCGATGGTGCTCAGCTCGACGCCGGTCATTTGAAACGCGCCGTCGCCGACGATGACGAGCGGGCGCAGTTCGGGCCGGGCCATTTGCGCGCCGAGCGCGGCGGGGACGGCGAAACCCATCGAGGCGTAATACGCGGGGCCGAGGAACTCGGTGCGGCCCCGGATGAAAAGATCGCTCGCGCCGAAGAGGGCGTTGCCGACATCGGCGATGACGATGGTGCGCTCGGTGAGGAATTCATTCACCCGCTCGAAGAGCCGCGCGATCGTCACCGGCACGTCCGGCACGGCGGGGACAAACTCGCGCGGCTGCGGCGGTGCGGGCCGTGGGCCGGAGGCGTGCGCGTGCAAGTCCGCCGCGAGCAGCCCCCGCACGAAGTCCTTGAAGCGCACGTTTTCAAAAGTGTGGTGGCGGATCGCGAGCTTTTCGCTCGTCGCGTAGATGGCTTTGCCGAGGTCGAGCTGGGCGGTGTAGATGCCGAGATTGATGTCGGTCATAAACGCGCCGAGCAGGATCACGCAGTCGCTCGATTCCACGTAGGCGCGCACCTCGTCGCGGCCCATCGCGCCTTCATAGACGCCGAGGTAAAGCGGGTGCTGCTCGCTGAGCACGGACTTGCCGAGGATCGTCGCGGCAAAGGGCACGTTCGCCTTTTCGATGAGCCGCAGCACCTCGTCCTGCATGCCGAAGCGATGCACCTCCACGTCGGCGAGCACGACGGGCTGCCGCGCGGCATTGATCATCGCCACCGCTTCGGTGAGCGCCTCGTGGAGGACGTGCCCGTCGCTTTTCTCGTGCAGCTCCGGCGGGCGATGTCCGCTGCGGCCCGGCTTGCCGACAAGATCGCGCGGCAGTTCGAGATAGACGGGCCGCTTGTAGCGCAGCGCGGCGTGGAGCACGCGGTCGATTTCCGCGAAGGCCGTGTCGGGATCCTCCAGCGCCGCGCTCGCCACGGTGATCTGCTCGAAAACGCGCCGCTGCGTGTCAAACTCGCGGACCTTGTGATGGAGCAGGGGATTGCGCTCCCGCTCGCTCATCCCCGGCGCACCGCTGATGACCACGACCGGCGATTTCTCCGCAAACGCGCCCGCGATCGGATTCACGATTTTCAACCCGCCCACGCAATACGTGATGCACACCGCGCCCAGCCCGCGCACCCGCGCATAGGCATCCGCCGCGAAGCCAGCGCCCTGCTCGTCGCACGTCGTGACCGTCTTGAGCGTGCTGTTTTGGAGCTGCTGGTAAAAGCCGAGCACGTAATCGCCGGGGATGCCAAAGACGTGTCCGACGCCATGCGCCGCGAGCCGCTCGATGAGGTAGTCGCCAATGGTCGTGGGTGGAGTCATGCGCGGACGCTAGCGGCGTTCGCCGCCGCTTGGCGAGCGGATGCGCGGTTCTCCAACGCCTGCGAGGTTGGATCGAAACTCCCGGCGGGCCAACGGCCCTCCTCATCCCAGCTTGGGGCACTGCCCCAAATCATCCGCACACGCAGCGTCAGGGCTGAAAGCCCGTTTCATCGGATGAGTGGGTTCGTGCATGAATCGGGCTTTCAGCCCTGTATCCTCCTCGTGGTGTTTCCCTGGGGCGCTGCCCCAGGCTGGGATGAATTGCGCCTTTGGCGCTCACGGCGAACCGGGACTTCCGGTACGCCCTCTTGGATCTGGGGCGATCCGACGATTCTCTTGTCTCCATGTGTTCCATGCGGTTACGCCCTTCTTCAAAAGCGCGACATGCTCTTCATTCGCCATGAGTGAACCTTTCAGCGCTGCGCAGCCCGGAGGGCTGCATGGATATTAGCCGGCGGTAACACCGCCGGAACCGCACCGCATTCATGCGATGCGCCCCGGCAGGGGCGTGGGAGATCGGGCGCGGTGGGTTTCCCGCACCCCTGCCGGGGTGCTGCCGTGTGGGTGCGGGGTTCCGGGGGTGTTCGCTGCGCTCAACCCCCGGCTAATTTCCGATGTCCCTCCGGGATATGACTCCGACGATGTTGCTGACAAGGTCATGCGGGTTCGATGACTCGCACGCAATCGTCCATGATGAAGGCGGCTCGTTCGGCTTCCGGGAGGGGAAGGCCGGGTGGGGTGATGGGGTTGCCGGCTTTTTCCTTGGTGGCGAGGGTGAGGTTTAGGGTGAGGAGGAAGGCGAGGGGGTCGGCGTCCTTGGGCATGGCGTAGGCGGCGCGGACGGCGGTGTCGAGGCGGGTGTGGGCGGTGCGGAGGGGGTTGGCGCCGGGTGTGTCGAGGGTGCGGTAGAGGGCGCGCAGGGAGTAGCCGAGCCGGGCCATGATCTCGCGGCGCAAGCCGCGCAGCGCCACGGCGGCGGCGGCCACTTCGGCGATCTGCCCCTTCGTCGGCGTCTGCGGCCACGGGAAGGTGTCGAAGACGGTGTCGGAGTGGGAACTATGTTGTCGCCCCATTCGCTTGCCAGAGGTGTGTGAACTGAGAGGCATCGCGCTCGCTCCAACGATAGATAGACGTGCTGTAACCGCGCAGAATGGCAATCGTCTGTTCGCTGACTCTGAGAAACTCTTGTTCACTCTCTTCGTCGAGCGGGTCGGGCGTCCGCACGTCGTTAATCAGGACGACCCGGTCTGACTCCGGGCGGCTTTCACGCAGTTCCATCCAAGTGAACGAAATGAGCTTGGCGGTCTGCGGCGTGGGATCGCCGACCAGCTTGATGAGTCGTTCGCGCCGACGGGGCAGCGGGATAACGAAATCAATAGTGTGTTCCACCGTGCGGCCAGGCAGAATCACATTAGGTGTGTAAAGGACGCCTTGTTGGTCGAGGAACTCGGCGACCATCTCAAAGAAATCGACCCAACGGTGTGGCACCGCACTCATCCACAGGTCATTCAGCCGCAAGATTGCCGTAAGAAGAAAATGGATTCGCTGAGGCAGGTTGGCAGCAGTGGCAATCAACTCAATCCGCCCATTCGCAAATTGAGCACCGCAACCTGCCGTGGCTCTTTGGATGAGATTCTTCCGATGTTCAGAGGCTTCGGGCTTAACGCCTAAGTCGGTCAGGTTATCGAGGGTGTTGCCGTCGTCGTGGAGAAGGAATTCGCCGCCGCGCGGTTCGATGAAAACGCGAATACCGTCGTGAAACGGATCGAGAAACGGCGTGCTGATAACCTGAGTTCCAGCGTGTTCAAGCAGCGTCACGCGATCACGCAGCCAGTCGGCGTATTCACGGGCAAAGTCGGAACGAGTGGCGACAGGCATACGATTACAATAACGCGAGTTCGTAGCCTAACGGAAACCGCGCGTGGATTTCGTCAAGGAAGCGCTCCAGCGTCGCGGCCGGATTTTCAGGCTCGTGCCAATCAACGGCTTCGGCGAGCTGGAGGCGAGGCTCCCGGTGACGTGCCCGCCCTCGTGGGGAAATTCCTCGCGCACCACTTTCTGCCACGCGATGCGCCCGTCGCGCCGCTCCACCGCGAGCACCGTGAACTGATGCCGGTGCGTGACCGGCATCCCGTCATGCGCGCCCGGCGCGGTATCATAGACCGGCGGCAAATCCTCGCCCACCGGCACCGCCGCGGTGAGATAAACGCGCTCGCCAAAGACGATGGGCGACGAGTGCGCCTTGCCCGGCAGCGGGATTTTCCAGCGCACATTTTTCTCCTCGCTCCACTCGGTCGGGGGATTCGCGTGCGGGGCCACGCCATTTGCCAGCGGCCCGCGCCACTGCATCCAGCCTTGATCCGCGGGCGGTGTGGCGTTTTCCGCGAGGGCGGAAACGGCGAGCGCGCAGCCCAGCGCGGCCAGTGGGAAGAGGTGGGGCGCGCGCATGGGCAGACAGGATAAGTAGCCCGCTCCCCGCGCCCTTCAAGCGCGCGCTCCGCCGTCATCCTTCCCACGCCGCGAAGCACAGCTTTCCCGGAAAGGTGCGTGACGAAGCCCTCAGCTTCGTTACGAGGGGCTTAACCAACGCGCGCTCCCGCCGGGGAGCGGGCGTTTTTTCTTTTGCCGGGCGCCGTGACGGACTGAGCGCACGGTCAGCCCATTCGTGGCCCATAATGCGCCTCCCGATGGCAGTTAGGACAGAGTGCGGCGGCGTTCTCGATTGTGTCCTCCCCGCCGTCACTGAGTCGCTTCCAGTGGTGAACCTCGAGATAGGGAGTGCCATCACGCCTCTTGAGAAACGGCGCTTTCTGCTTGCACAGCTCACAAATGCCGTTCGCCCGCTTCAAGACCTCCACGATGACATGTGCGTTCCGAAGAAAGGCAGTGGTATAGACCTCAATGCGCTCGGGAAATGATGACGCTTCCGCAAGTCGAGCAGCCCTCTCGGAATCCGACAACGTCAGAGACTCAGCTATGTCGTCCGCCAACTGCCTGTCCACGTCAGCAAGATTGGTCAAAACAACGTCACTGTCCCCATCGTCATGCTCCTTCTGTTCCGGTGCCAATAGGGCAAGAGCCTCCAGCCCAGCAACAACTTCAGACGCTTGGATTTCGGAGAGCTTTTCGGACGCCTTAATCTCGACGAGGCCGCTACGACTGAAAAACTGAGTCCTGTGTAGATCGCGGAACCACGGCAATTGATCTAGCAAGACGGGAGTATCAAACCACCGACCTGTAGCCCCATAGATTCCTTGCCAGCGTTTATCGTCTTCGCGGGCCTCGATGCGATCAGCATTAAACGTAAAACAAAGTCGAAACTGCTTCTTCCGCTGATTCGGCGAAGCCGTGCCTGAGATAAACCAAATCCATCCCCCCAAAGATGCTTTCACCGAACTTCTGTTTTCAATGCCATATTCATCGCGCGGCTTTTCGTCATGAGTGTAGGTATTACTGTAAGATACGTAGTGAATCATGCGCAAACCGTTTCACATGCGCTCTAGCATCGCAACACAAGTAACCGTCTCTAAAAGGAGCAAAACTCGTGAATCTGTGTTCAAGACAGCGCGTTGACCCTCGTTACCAAACTCCGTTTGGTAATGCAATGAGGAGGGAAATTGCATTTTCCACGGCGGGTGTGTCTGTGGGGCGGAGTCGGCGGCAGGCCGGCCCGCAGACACCCCACGCGCGCGAAACAGAGTTTCGCCCGAAAGGGCATTCCCAAACGGAGTTTGGGAACGAGGGGCAAAACCTATGTTTGAAAGGCCGATTTCGCGAGGGTGGACGCGAGTTCATTTCGCGCAATCCGTGGCGTGGCGCGGACGCCCTCGTCCGCGGCTGTCCGGCGAACGCCCCGTTCGCCGAGCTTCGGCGGGCGAGGCGCCCGCCGGACAAACGCGGACGAGGGCGTCCGCGCCACGCGTGCGCGAGAGGCTTTTATCCGAGGAAAAGCTTGTCCGTGCGTTCGGCGAGGAATTTCAGGCGGGCGGCGTCGCCGCCGGGGACTTCGAGGATGCCCCAGCCGTGGTAGGCGATGTCGTCGAGCGCGTGCATGACGGCGGGCCAGTCCACGTCGCCTTCGCCGAGTTCGACGGCGAAGCCTTTCCACAGTCCTTCCTCATCGCGTTTTTTGCGGCTGAATTCCTTGATGTGCAAATTGAGGACGCGCGGGCCGAGGATGCGAATCCACTGCTCGGGCCAGCCGAAGTTCACGAGGTTGCCGATGTCGAAATGCCAGCCGACCCACGGGCTGCCGATTTCATCGACAAAGCGCGCGGCTTCGAGCGGGCTGAGGAGGAATTGGTTCCAGACGTTTTCAATCGCGATGCGGCATTTCGCTTTCTCCGCGAAGGGCACGGCCTGCTTGATGAGTTCCTGCGAGCGGGTGTAGGCGTCGGCGTAGGAGACCTCTTTGCTCACGACCGCGGGCACAAGCAGGAGCCGCTCGCAGCCGAGTTCGCCGGATTCTTCGAGCGCGAGCTTGAGGCCGTTGAAGCCTTGCTCGCGGACTTTCGGATCATTCGCGCTGAGCGGCTTGCCCCAATGCACGGTGTCGATCACGCCCGCGACCGGCAGCCCGGCGGAGGAGCTCGCTTTGATGAGTTCATCGAGCGGGATGGCGTCGGGCCGGTTCAGCTCGATGCCGTCGAAACCCGCGTCCTTGACCATCTTGAAACGGTCGGCGACGGAGGCTCCGGGGGCGTTGACCATGCCGAGGTTGACGGCCTTTTTGAGTGCGCGCTTTTTCGCGGGCGCATCGTCGGCGGAGGAGGCGAGGGGGGAGAGCATGGCGGAGGCGATGGTCGCTGCGCCCGCTTGGATAAAGGCTTTGCGGGTCATGGGGCGAGAGGTTTTCCGCACCTAGATGAACTTCGTCCGGCCCGGCATGGCCACCGGCGGCGTGGGCAGTTTCATTTTCCAGTCGAGCGGCTCGGTGGGGCGGAGGTCTTCCTTGGAATCGACCGCATCATCCCAACTCACGACCTGCCCGGTGTAGCCGGCCATGCGCCCGAGGATGCCGACCATCGTGGAGTGCGCGAGTTTCTCGCCGAGATTGAGCGGCTGGCCCGCGCGGATCGAGGCGAAGAAGGCGTCGTGCTCGTTCTGATACATGTCCGGGCGCGGGCCGTCGTATTTCCACTCGGTGCCGTCGATGAGTTTGTAGCCCTGGCTTTTGAAAGCGATGATCTCGCCGGTGCCTTTCGTGCCGAAAATTTTCTCGTTGCTGTTGCTCCAGGTGCCTTGCTGCTGGCGGCAGAAGATGGTGCCCATGCGCCCGCCGGAGAATTCGTAGCCGACGGCGAAGTGATCGAAGATGTGCCCGAACTGATCCTCCACGCGCTGCTGCCGGCCGGCCACGGACCACGCGCGGACAGGCGTGGCGTCGTCAAAGGCCCACAGCATTTTATCCACGCTATGAATGGCCTGCTCGACGATGTGATCGCCCGAGAGCCAGGTGAAATAGAGCCAGTTGCGGAGCTGGTATTCGAGATCGGTCCAGCCCTCCTTGCGCTCTTTGACCCACGGCGAGCCGCCCATGTAGGAGCCATAGACCGCGCGCACATCGCCGATTTCGCCGGCCTGCACGCGCTTGAAAAACTCGCGCTCGCCATTGGCAAAGCGGTAGCAGAAGCCGGAGAGCAGCCCGAGGTTTTTCGCCTTCGCCGCGGCGGTCGCGGCGAGGAAACGCTTCACGCCCGGCGCGTCCGTGGCGCAGGGTTTTTCGCAAAAGGTGTGCTTGCCCGCATCCACGCATTTTTGCAGATGTTCGGCGCGGAAACCGGGCGGCGTGGTGAGCAGCACCACGTCGAGATCTTTGATCGCGCAGATTTTGTCGATGGCATCGAGGCCCACGAATTTCTGCGCGTCCTCGACCTGCACCCGCGCACCCGTTTCACCGGCCTTGAGGTTTTTGTGCGCCGTCTCGAGGCGGTCGGAAAAGGCGTCGCCCATGGCGACGAGCTGCACGTAGTTGTCGGCCTTCAGCGCCTGCTCCGCCGCGCCGGAGCCGCGTCCGCCGCAGCCGACGAGCGCGATTTTGATCGGCTTATCCGCGGCCTGCGCGCGGAGGATCGTGGGGAAGCCCGCGACCGAAGTGGCGGCGAGCGCGGCGGCGGAGCGGGAGAGGAAAAGGCGGCGGTTGAGTGCGGAGTCAGTGGGTGGGTTCATGGTGGGTTGGGGTTAGAGTTTCTTGATGAGGACGTTGCGGAACGCGACCGGATCGTTGTGCCCCGCGAAGCCGAAAAAGCCGCTCGGGCGGTCCTTGCCTGGGTGCGGATGCGCGGCCATGAACATCTCCGGCGTGACTTTGCTCACGTCCACTTGGTTGATGACCGTGCCATTCAGCTCCACGCGGATCGTCGGCCCTTTAACGGTCACTTCGTAAAAATTCCACTCACCCGCCGGTCGCGCGTAACCGCGCTGCGCGGCGCTCAGGCCATAGACCGAACCGCAGAATTGCCGCGGATCGAGCTTCGCATAGGCGGGCGCATCATCGTCGAGCACCTGCACTTCGCACATGCCCTCGTAGGCGGTGTCGCCTTCGCCGGGATAGCGGATGGCGAGGCCGTTATTTCCCGCTGGCGGGAGCTTGAATTCCACGCGCGCCACGAAATCGCTGAGTTCGTCCTTCGCATAAATCGTCCCGCCTTTTCCCGCCTGGCAGACGATCGCGCCGTCCTTGATTTCATACTGATCCACCGGCCCGCCCCAGCCCTCGAAGTCCTTCCCATTCCATACCGCTTTGAAGCCCTCGCCGCCGTGGCTTGCGAGGATTTTGTCCGCCTCGTCGCTGCCGATTTCCCGCAGGAAAATATTCCGCCAGCGGATTTCCCCGCCGTGTGTTTGCAGTTCGACCGGCCCGCGCCGCGGCACCGCCGTCTTGCGGTCGTAGTAGTTTTCCAGCAGCGCGTGATCCACCACCAGCTTCTCATTCAGCCACACGCTCACGCGCGCGCCGACCGTCACGATGCGGAACTTATTCCACTCGCCGAACGGCTTGTCCGCCAGCACCAGCGGGTCTTTGCCCGGCGCGCCGGGCGAGTTATTCCACAGCCCGCCCGAGCCCTTGTCCGCACCGATACTGAACTTCGCCTTTTCCGTGGAATCCCAAATCTGCACCTGCGGCACGCCGCGCAGATAGATGCCCGAGTCCGCGAGCGGCACCGTCTTGTATTCCACCAGCAGCTCGAAATCTCCGTAGTCCTTCTCCGTCGTCGCATACGCGCCAAAACCGTCGTTCACCAGCTCGCCGTCCTCCGCCGTCCAATGCGGCTTCCCCGTCGTCGCATTCACCTCCAGCATCGACTTCGTCCACTTGTCCAAAATGCCCGCGCGAATCTCCGGTGGCGCTTCGAGCACCTTGCGATGATCGAACGTGTCGCCGCCCCGCCAGCCCGTCAGATCCTTGCCATTGAAAAGCGCGGTGAAGCCCGCGGGCGGCGCGGTCTGCGCGTGGGCGGCGGCGAGTGACAGGAGGGCGAGAGTGCTGACGCGGAGGGAGAATTTCATGGAAGAAAAGGAGCTAATCGGTTTGGTTAAATTCGTCAATCGTCGTGCGTAAAATGTCTTTGATGCGATTTGTCGTGAACTGCGTCATTCGGAAAAAATTCGCCGCAGATATTCGCGGCTTTGGGTGGCGATGACTTCGGGGCCTTCGTCGAATTTGAAAACCTCGACGGAGACGGTGCCGTCGTAGTGCGCGTCGCGGAGGGCGGCGGCGATGGGGGTGAAGTCGATGTCGCCAAAGCCGGGGCCTTTGAGGTTGGCGTCGTTGGCGTGGAAGTAGGCGAAGCGGCCGGCGCTT
>JAYWEP010000295.1:0-14104 GCA_043779205.1 Chthoniobacter sp.
GCGTGCGAAGTCAGATTTTGCATCCCAAGCTTCTGCCAAAACCGCTCTCAAAAGTACATTTATAATTACTAGAATTCAGACTTTCGGTACATACTCTAAAAGCGGCGGCTGTAGGGGAAGCTGGCAGCTTCCCCTACAGCGGCACGCCGGGCGCGTGCCTACCCGCCGGCCGCGCCTTCGCCGCCGGGGCGGGTCATGGCGATGGGGTCGAGGGCTTTGGCGAGTTCGTCGTCGGGGAGGATTTTCCACTCGCGGCAGATTTCGCGGACGGTCTGGCCGGTCTTGGCGCTCTCTTTGGCGATCTCGGCGGCTTTGTCGTAGCCGATGATGGGGGCGAGGGAGGTGACCATGGCCATGCTCTGCTCGACGAGTTCGGCGCAGCGGGCGGTGTTGGCTTTAATGCCGAGGATGCACTTGTCGCGGAAGACTTCGGTGACGTTGGCGAGGAGGCGGAGGGACTCGAGAATGGAGTGGGAAAGGACGGGCATCATCACGTTGAGCTCGAAGTTTCCATTGGCGGCGGCCCAGGTGATGGTGGTGTCGTTGCCGATGACGCGGGCGCAGACCTGCATGACGCTTTCACAGATCACGGGGTTCACTTTGCCCGGCATGATGGAGCTGCCGGGCTGGGTCTCGGGGAGGAGGATTTCGCCGATGCCGCAGCGCGGGCCGCTGCTCAGCCAGCGGATGTCGTTGGCAATTTTGAAAAGCGAGACGGCGATGGTTTTGAGCTGCCCGCTGGCCTGGACGAGTCCGTCTTTGGCAGCCTGCGCCTCGAAATGGTTGCGGGCTTCGCGGAAAGCGATGCCGGTCTGGCTCCAAAGATGCCGCATGACGATGGCGGCGAAGTCGGGGTGGCAGTTGAGCCCGGTGCCGACGGCAGTGCCGCCGAGGGGCAGCTCCTCGATGGCGGCGATGGCGTTGCCGGCGCGGAGGCGGGCGTACTCGATCTGTTTGGCGTAGCCGCCGAACTCCTGGCCGAGCCGCACGGGCGTGGCGTCCATGAGGTGGGTGCGGCCGATTTTGATGACGTTCCAAAATTCGAGCGCCTTCTTTTCCAGCGCGCCGTGGAGGCCCTCGAGCGCGGGCATGAGGTATTTGCGGATGCGTTCGCCGACGGCGATGTGGATGACGCTGGGGATGACGTCGTTGCTCGACTGGCCCATGTTGACGTGGTCGTTGGGATGCACGGGGGTTTTCGAGCCGATGGCCTCGCCGGCGAGCTGGGAGCAGCGGTTGGCGATGACCTCGTTGATGTTCATGTTCGTGGAGGTGCCGGAGCCGGTCTGGTAAATGTCGAGCGGGAAATGCGCGTCGAGTTTGCCGTCGATGACCTCGCGGGCGGCGCGGGCGATGAGGGTGGTGCGCTTTTCGTCGAGGCGGCCGAGCTCGAAGTTGGCTTCGGCGGCGGCCCATTTGATGAGGCCGAGGGCGCGGATGAATTCGCGTCCGAAGGGCTGGCCGGAGACGGGGAAATTCAGGACGGCGCGCTGGGTGGAGGCGCCGTAGAGGGCGTCGGCGGGGACTTCCATGGAGCCCATGGAATCTTTTTCGGTGCGGGTGGAGGACATGCGCGCAGCTTGCACAAACGGTGCGCGCGATGGGAAGCGCGATGTGGGCGCGGTCAGTCGGCGTCGCGAGGTTTCGCGCGGCGGCGGAAGTGGTAGTTGCTGCGGGTCAGCGGGAAGGAGAGGTGGTTTTCCTCGAGCAGGGGATTGAGCAGGCGGCCGATGGCCTGGCGGGTGGCGAAGTCCTCGGTCTCCAGCGCGCGGGAAAAGCGGAAGTCGCCGCAACCGAAGAGGATTTTGAGGAGGACGTAGCCCATGGAGTCGTTGTCCGCGTCGTCTTCAAAAACATTCTGCGCGCGGAGGAAATAGCGGTGCAGCGACGCGCGCTCGCCGTGGTAGGCGCGGGCGAAGCGGCCGCGCGGGTATTCCTTGAGCGTCTCGGCGAAGTCGTCGCGGTAAATGCCGGGGAAGACGCCGCCCTTTTCGGAGGAGCGAAACTCAATGCCCGGCTGCTGCGGAGCCTCCTTGTGGACCTTGGTTTTGCCAAAGCATGGCATGCACAGGAACGCTGTGCAGATCAGAATGACGCGCACGGCTTTCATCGAAAAAGGCGCGCTGGGTTTCCCGCGCTCAGTGCCGGCCGTTGCCGTTTACGTGGTGGCCGTTGGTGCCGTTGACGAGGCGCTGGCTGTGGCCGTTGGCGATCTTGTAAAATTTGGTGACAAACATGGGCGGGAGGTTTTGCAGGCAGTACTGGCTCTCGACGCGGGAGAAATGGCGGCAGTGGCCGACGAGTTCATTGGTGACCTGGTAGATGATGAAGGCCGACGCGGCGTGCGGCGCGAGCGAGTCGAAGGTGCTGCGGAGGAGTTCGCGCTTTTTGGCCGGCTCCAGGATGCTGAACGGGATGCCGGAAACGATGTAGTCGCAGTGCGGGTGCCCGCGCCGCGCGAGTTCGGCGGCGAGGGTGGCGCAGTCGGCATGAAGGACGGTGACGCGGCGGTCGTTGCGGAATTGCCCGGTGAGATGCTGCGCGAGTTCGGGGTCGAGCTCGAAGAGGATGAGGTGCGAATCCGGATGCATGCGGCGCACGATCTCGCGCGTGTGGCAGCCCTCGCCGGGGCCGTATTCCACGATGACGCGGGGCTGGCTGAGGTCCATTTTGTCCGCGACCCGGCGGATCAGCGCGCGGGAACTCGGGATGATGGACGCGACCTGAAAGGGCCGTTGCAGGAATCGCTTGAGAAAGATTGCGCTCATGGAAAAAGGGTGCCGCAGGAAAATTGAGGCGGCACTATTAGTGGCGGGCCGGGGATTGTCCAGCACCGCGGACTCGCCAAGTTTTTCACGCTCTGGCGTTGACACTTTTCCAAGGAACCGACATTTTCCCGCGCATCCCGCGAAAAACGTGGTAATTACGAAAATTCCCGACCCCATGGAGCCATCGACGCACAACCTGATGACCGTCAAAGAGACCGCGGAGTATCTGCGCATCCCGCTGCCGACGGTCTATTACCTCGTCCAGCGCGGACAGCTTCCGGCGATCCAAATCGGCGGACGCTGGCGGGTGAAGCGCGACATGCTCGACCGCGATGTGCTGCGCAATGAGGACCAGGGCCAGCCGACGGTGCTGGTGGTGGACGATGACGAGGCGCTGCAAACGATGTTCAAGCTGTTTCTGAAAAAGGCGGGCTTCAGCCGGCTCGTCGTCGGCACCGGCAAGGACGCGCTCGCCGCGCTCGCCAAACAGAAGTTCGACTTTTGCTTCCTTGATCTGCAACTCCCCGACATCACCGGCGACGAAATCTACAAGCACGCCAAGAAGATCGATCCCGAACTGCCCATCGTCATCATCACCGGGTACCCGGACAGCCAGATGCTCGACAACATCCTCAAGCATGGTCCGGTGACCGTTTTGAAAAAGCCGCTGCAAGTGGCGCAGCTCAACCAGACGCTCCGCATCCTCGGCCACAAATCTGCGAAGGCGGCAAAGGCGGCGTAAGGTTTTCCACTTCCGAGGGAGAGTCCTGCCGCTCAGGCCCGTTTCAAAGCGTCCTCGCCGACGAAAAGATTGCGCTCGCGAAAGGCGGACGGCGTGAAAATCAGCGCGTAGGCGCGGCCCAGCGGCGACTGGAATCCGAACCACGGCTCAGGCAGATGCCGCCCCGGCAATTGCGCCCAGGCGGGCACGCGCTGAAAAAAAACGGAGCCGAGTTCATCGGCGGCAGCGGCGAGATAGCAGTCGTCAATCGCACGGCCCGTTGACGGCGGTTCTTCGAGCAGCATTTCGAGGCGCGGGTGGAGGTGGAATTCGTCGAGGAAATTGCGCAGCGCGAGATCCAGCGAAGCTCCGGCGAGTGCGAGCTCGGCGACCTGCCGGAGGCTATGAGGTCTGGCGGACATCGAAAATTTCACGGATGAGGTATTCGGTTTTCGGCAGCACCCTTTGGCTCGGGTAGTAGCGCCCGATGATTGCAAAAACGGCGTCGGGACTGGTGAGCCCGAGGTGGCGGATGAGTGTGATGATGTCCGAGCGATCGCCCGATCCCTCCGGCCCGGCGGCGCGGGCGGCGAGCGCTTTCATGGCGAGCAGGTAGCTCGCGGTCGGCATCGTCAGATGGAGATGGGAAAACTGCGGCAGCCCCGCGCCGGTGGTTTCGCCATGCTCGGAAACCCAGCCCTTCACGCCGTCGTTGAGCCAGTTCTCGGGCAGTCCTTTTTCCTGCCGCACTTCCTCAGCCGCCTGCCGGAATTCCGCCGTCGGGCGAAAGATCGCATCGACATCCTGCGTCGAGGGCCGCGCTTGAAAAGCCAGCACCATGACCGCTCCACCGAACAGGCAAAGCTCGCCGCGCACGTCCCGGTTTTTCAGCGCGTCGTTGAGCCGTGCGAGCGCGTCGAGGATGACTTCTTTGGAAAGGGCTTCGGACATTGGCGTGCCATGAATCTAGGCGAAGCGGAAATGCTACGCGAGCGTGGGACGCGCCTTGTGCCAGTCGGTGGATTGCTCGTAGGCGTGGGCGATTTGCAGGAGCTGTGATTCCTGAAAGGGCTTGCCGAGGAGCTGCAGGCCGATGGGGAGCTGCCGGCCATCGGTGCCCGCGAAGCCGCATGGAATGGAGATCCCGGGGATGCCGGCGAGATTTGTGGCGATGGTGAAAATGTCGGCGAGATACATTTTCAGCGGGTCGTCGCTGCGGTCGCCGGCCTTGAAGGCGACCTCGGGTGAGGTCGGGCAAATGAGCGCGTCCACCTTTTCAAATGCGGCCGAAAAATCGCGCCGGATGAGCGTGCGGACTTTTTGTGCGCGGAGATAGAAGGCGTCGTAGTAGCCGCTGCTCAGCACGTAGGTGCCGAGGATGATGCGGCGCTTCACCTCGGGGCCAAAGCCCTCCGCGCGGGTGCGTCCGTAGTGGTCGAGCAGGCTGGTGGCGTCGGCGGCGCGGTGGCCGTAGCGGACGCCGTCGAAGCGCGCCAGATTCGCCGAGGCCTCGGCGGTGGCGATGATGTAATAGACGCCGACGGCGTGCTCCGTGTTGGGCAGCGAGACCTCGACGATCTCCGCGCCGAGCGATTCGTAATGGCGCACCGCCGCGCGCACCGCCGCGTCCACCTGCGGGTCGATGCCGTCGATGAAATACTCGCGCGGCATGCCGAGGCGCACGCCTTGCAAATCGCGTCCGAGCAGCGCGGTGTGGTCGGGCACGGGCTCGTCGAGACTGGTGGAATCATGCGGGTCGCGACCGGCGATGGCGTTGAGCATGAGCGCGGCGTCGCGCACGGTTTTGGTGAAAGGGCCGATCTGATCGAGCGACGACGCGAAGGCGATCAGGCCGAAACGCGAGACGCGGCCATAGGTCGGCTTCAGCCCGACGATGCCGCACAGCGCCGCGGGCTGGCGGATCGAGCCGCCGGTGTCCGAGCCGAGCGCGGCGAAGGCTTCATCCGCCGCCACGACCGCCGCCGAGCCGCCGCTGGAGCCGCCCGGAATGCGCGAGGTGTCCCACGGATTGCGCGTGTGGCCGAAGGCGGAATTTTCCGTCGAGCTGCCCATCGCGAACTCATCGAGATTGCACCGCCCGAATGGAATCGCGCCCGCCGCGCGCAGCTTGCGGATGACCGTGGCATCATAGTTCGCGCGGTATCCCTGCAAAATTTTCGACGCCGCGGTGCAGGGTTCGCCGGTGACGTTGATGACGTCTTTGATCGCGATGGGCACGCCGCCGAGCGGGAGCGAAACGTCGGCGCTCTCCGCGCACTTCAGCGCGGCGTCGAAGTCGCGCGAGAGGTAGCCGTGAATCTGCGGATCGACCTGCGCGATGCGGGCGTCGAGGGAGCGCAGCACCTCGGCGGGCGAGACTTCGCGGGCGCGCAGTTTGGCCTGCACGCTGGTGAGGGAAAGGGCGGGGAGTTCCATGCGCTATTCGATGACCTTCGGCACGATGAAGAGCTGGTTCGCCGAGCGCGGGGCATTGGCGAGCGCGTCCTGCGCGGTGAACCAATCGCGCGGCGTGTCCTCGCGGAAGACGTTGAAAATGGCGTTGGCGTGCGCGGTCGGCTCGACGCCGCTGACATCGACCTGCCCGAGCTTTTCCACGTAGGAGAGGATTTGCGAAATCTGCGTCTGGAACTTCGCGATTTCCTCCTCGCTGAGATGCAGGCGCGCGAGCTGCGCGGTGTAGCGGACATCGAATTGGGCACTCATAGGGGCGGGGAGTAGAAAGGAAATCGCGCGGGGTGAAAAGGGGGGAAATGTGGTGCGGGCGACGCGCTCGAAAGTGTAAAGGAGCGGCGTGCTTCCAGCCGCCGTTGCCATCATCCGCGAAGCGCCAAATTTTTTTCCGCGCGCAGCGTGCAGAGTGTGGCGCTGCGCGCGGTAGCATTTTCGGCGGCTGGAAGCGCGCCGCTCCTTTGCGCGTCGGCTGCGGTTTAGCGCGGCGGGGTGTTGGCGAAAAAGGGATTGTTCGCGACGCCGGGCCGCGCGTTGCCGACGGTGACGCCAGCCTGGCCCGTGATCGCGGGCCGGCTCGCGGGTCCGGGCTCGGCGCGGGCGATGGGCACGAGCGTCGGCGGCGCGGTCATCGCGATGGGCGTCGCGGTTTCCACCGGTTTTTCCAGTTCCGCCATGCGGCCCTCCATTTCGTCGATCATCCGGCGGATGTGCCGGTAGCCGGAGCGCGGGCGGAGGACGGCGAGGCTGCGGTGCGGGTCGCCCCATTGGAGGTTTTCGACGGTCACATGCTTCACGCCCCACGCGTTCATCGCGGCGCGCGAGGGTTTGTAGAGGTCGATGGTATTGGTGCCCGCGAGCGCCCAGCCGTAATCATCGACCTGGAAAATCTCGCCGGTTTCCCGGATGCGAAAAATCGTCCCCGCGGGCCAGCGCGACCAGTCGGCGGCGGCGCTGTTGATCGCGCCGCACTTGAGGCAGCCGCCGAGCGCGTTGTGGTTTGTGTATTGCACATGGTCGTCCTCGGTGTGCGTGTAGGCCGTGGTGCGGACGCTTTGGATCTGGGTGCGGGCGATGGGCTTTTGGTAAGGCGGCAGCGGACGCGGCGCGGAGCAGGCGGCGGTGAGCATCGCGAGCGTGGCGAGGAAAATGCGGGGAGTCAGGGTGCGCATGCGCGGAGGGTAGTCGCAGTTTTTGTGCTGGCGAGTTTGAAATTGCGCACGTGGGCATCAGGGCGCGAGCGCGCGCTCGGGGAAGTCGGTGAAGACGCCATCCACGCCCCACGCCCGCATGCGTGCGAGGTCGGCGGGGTCATTCACCGTATAGACGAAAACCCGCAGCCCGCGCCGGTGCGCGTCCTCGACGAAGCGCTGCGTGACAAAGCGCAGCGCCGGATTCACGGCGCTCGCCCGCACGCGCCGCGCGCTGAGCGCGTAGAGCCGCGTGGGCCGCGCGAGGAGCAGCGCGATGGGGATGCGCGGGTCGCTCATCGCCCGCAGTTCGGCGCGATGAAAAGACGAGACGACGAAGTCCTCGCAGCGCCAGCCGCGCTGCTCCACGAATTCCGCAATGAGCGCGCCCACCGGCCCGGCGGTGCGGCGGCCCTTCAGCTCGATATGGATGAAAGCGCGCCGATCCACCGTCTCGAAAACCTCGCGCAGCGTGGGGATGCGCTCGCCCTGGCCGGCGTCGAGCGCGCGGAGTTGCGCGAAAGTTTTCTGCGAAACGTAGCCGCGCCCGTTGGTGGTGCGGTCGAGCTTCGCGTCGTGAATGACCACGAGTTCGCCATCCGCGAACCACACGTCGATCTCGATCCCGTGCGCGCCCAGCTCCAGCGCGCGGCGCACGGAGCGCAGCGTATTCTCCGGCTCATGGCCGCGCGCGCCGCGGTGGCCGATGCAGAGAAAAGTGGGAGGCGGGGTCATGCGTTGCGCCGCGTCTTTAGGCGGCGCGCGGGCGGATGGAAAGCGCGCACCGCGGGGCTTTACCCGCCCGCGCGCGGCGGCTAGCGTCTGCCGCCTCATGCGATTTCAGACTCTCTACGAAGGCCGCAAAATTTTTGCGGTCATTGCCGCGCTCGGCGCACTCGGCTGGCTGGTGAATTGGATGTGGCTCATGTGGCTGGCCACCGCGCTCCTCCTTTTCTGCCTGAATTTTTTCCGCGACCCGGAGCGCCCCATGCCCGAGGGCGAGGAGCTCATCCTCTCCGCCGCGGACGGCGTCGTCGCGGACATCGTGGAGATCGAGGAGCACGAGGTTTTGAAAACGAAATGCCGGCGCGTGGGCGTTTTCCTCTCGGTCTTCGACGTGCATGTGAACCGCGCGCCCATCGCCGGAAAAATCAGCTACGTGCAGCATCACCCCGGCCTCTTCCTCGATGCGCGCGATCCGCAGTGTTCGGAGAAAAACGAGGCGCTGACCTGGGCGTTCGAGGGAAAGCGCGCGACGCTCGTGGTGCGGCAGCTCACCGGGGCGATTGCGCGGCGCATCGTGCCGTGGTCGAAGGTCGGCGACGAAGTGCCGCGCGGGCATCGCTTCGGCATGATCCGCTTTGGCTCGCGTACCGAGGTCTATCTCCCGCTCGACGCGAAGGTGGAAGTCGCCGTCGGCGACCGCGTGAGCGGCGCGGAGACGATCATCGCGCGCTTCCCGAAACAACCCGCGCCTCTTTTCTGATGAGCGACGACGGCAACCCGAAGATCTACCTGCTGCCGAATCTGATGACGGCGGGCAACCTGTTCTGCGGTTTCGCCGCCACGCTCAAGATCCTCGAAGGCGCGCTCGTCAAGGCCACCGAAACGCCGGCCACTGCCGAGATCGTGGAAAAACTCGCCGCCGAGAAATTTCACATCGCCATCTGGCTCATCCTGCTCTCCTGCGTTTTCGATGCGCTCGACGGCCGGCTCGCGCGGCTCGGCGGCAATGAGAGCCCGTTCGGACGCGAGTTCGATTCGCTCGCCGACATCGTCTCCTTCGGCGTCGCCCCGGCGCTCATGGTCTATCGCATCGTGCTCCACGAATTTCCCCAGGCCGGCTGGCTCATCGCCTCGCTCTATCTCGTCTGCGGCGCCCTGCGGCTCGCGCGCTTCAACTGCCTCGCCGCCGCCAACTCCGCCGCCGCGAACAAGGAATTCAAAGGCTTCCCGATCCCCGCCGCCGCCGGCGTCATCGCCTCCGTCACGCTCTGCATGCTGTGGTTCGATGAAAAAAACCGCGACATCGGCGCGGGCAAATGGGTGCTTCCGCCGCTCATGATTTTCCTTTCGTGGATGATGTTCTCCGGCTTCCGCTACCCGAGCTTCAAAGCCCTCAACCTGCGCACCACCCGCTCGCTGCCGAAGTTCATCGCCATCGTCGGCGTCATGATTTTCACGGCCATGAATTACCAGTGGATGCCCGCCGTCATCTTCATCAGCTACCTCCTCTACGGCTTCCTCCGCCCGTTCCTTTCGCGGAAGATGAAGGAGGAGATCGAGGACGAAGTGGAGGACGATGATCCGCTGGAGAGCCCGTGAGGGAATTTAGCATTTGGCATTGAGGATTTAGCATTTTCCCCTCATCTCGCGGAAGGGTTTTCAAATGCTAAATCCTCAATGTTAAATCCTAAATTCTCTTGAGCGATTTCGCCCAGACCGGCCTCATCTGCACGCTCCAGCGGCTCAATGACGAGCACCTGCCCAGGATCGAGCGGGAGCTGGCCGTGCTCGCGCACGAGCGGCCCATCGCGCTGGTGCTGCCGTGTCATGGGGCGGATTTGGAAAGGCCCGCGCTCGCGCACATCGTCCGCGAGTTGGAGGAAGGGCCGCACTTTCTCGCCGAAGTCGTGATCAGTCTGAATGGCATCACCGGGGAGCAGTTCGAGCGCGTCCGCCAGCTCTTCGCCGCACTGCCGACGCGCCAGACATTTCTGTGGAATGACCGGCCCGGCACGCCGCCGGGCGGGCTCGCGGGGAAAGGCGGGAACGTGAACGCGGCGCTGCGGCATCTCACGGGCGAGGGGACGTGCGCGATCATCGCCACGCAGGATTGCGATGTGGCGAGCTTCCGCCGGTGCGACCTCGCGCGGCTGTGCTACGCCGTGGCCGAGCCGCGGCTCGGGTTTGCGTTTGCCAAGATGTATTACCCGCGCGTCACCGACCGGCTCTACGGGCGCGTCTCGCGGCTTTTCCTCGCGCCGCTGCTCCACGCACTGCTCCGCGTCGCCGGGCATCAGCCGCTGCTCGATTTCCTCCTCAGCTTCCGCTACCCGCTTTCCGGCGAGACCGCCATGACCCGCGAGACCGCCGCCGCCCTCCGCCTCGCGCCCGGCTACGGCCTCGAGATCGGCCAGCTTTGCGAAGTCTTCCGCCACCTCGACCCGCGCACCGTCTGCCAGGTCGATGGCGGCGCCGGTTACGACCACAAGCACCAGCCCGCCGCCACCGCCCTCGCCGCGATGGCCGCCGAAATCGCCGCCGAGCTTTTCCGCCAATGCGCCACCGAGGGCCTGCCCGCCGACGCCGCCTTTCGCGCCGCCATCGCCACCGCCTACCGCCGCGAAGCCGCCCTCGCCCTCCACCGCAGCGCCAGCCTCGCGCTCATCAATGACCTCCCTTTCGATGAAACCGCCGAGCGCGAGATGCTCGCCACCTTTGCCCGCCAACTCGATGCGGCGGAGGAGCGAAAGTAGCTTGGGCTTTAGCCCACAACGCCCTTGTTCCGAAACCCTGTTTCAGAACGAGGGGCGAAGGAGGCGATTTCGAAGTTGGCCGGCTTCAAGCAGCGGCACCAGTCGCTCCGACTTGATTTGTCGCAGCGCGCGTTCGCGGAGGCCGTTGCGTTCTGAAAACAAATGCACGTTTGATCAGCAGCCCCATAAAATTACAGTCGCGAACCTCCATGATCCCGCCTTGGACTCCTACGGCTGAAGCCAAAGCTAGCACGCTCGGCTCTTCGGAGGGAATAACCACAATGCGGGAGACCGCCGCCAACTCATTTCTGTCCAATTCCGGGACGAGATGATCGGAAATCTTACGAATCGCTGAGGCCGCGTTGTGGTCAGAACCTTGCGAAGAGAGAACGACATCCCACTTGTCGGGCGCCTCTTCATGCTCAAACAACGCCCAGAGATAAATGGGCGAAAATTCATCGAGCTTTGGCAACTGCTTCGAGACTTTTTCAGCAAGTGATTTCATAACATTGGGAGCAGCGTATTGACCGACTCAAGGAAGGCCTGCGCATCTGCGGGAGAAACTTGTCCGACAGCGGAATAGCGTGATTCCGGCTTCCATAGGCAGACGATCGACCAGTCGGCAAAATTGTTCTGTTTAATCGCCGGCTCGCGGCCCGAGAGCGAAAGCAGGACGTCGAGGTTGTGCGTCTTAAAGCTCAGCAAGTTCTCAAACTCCTTTTTGGTGTCGGGGTATCCAGACCAACTCAGCGTGTCGCAAATACGCGCTTTGAGCGCGAGTTCGACGGCGTAACCGCAGATATAACCGGCACCGTCATAACGGTCATTCGCCAGAAGAATCTTTGAATCTTCCAGCCGAGCTTGGGCCATTGAGCGCAATGTGACTGGAGTTAGCATGAACGTGAAATCGTGCCTGTTTTCTATCCCCGCGATGCCGTGCCGTCTAGTCTGACCTTCACGTCATGCGAGGCTTGGGGCCGAAGCGCGTCCCTGACCCAGGCATGGGCTGTGGGACGCATTCGGGGCTTGGCCGGCGGGGATGGTGGTGCTTTCTTTCGCGCCTCATGTCGAAAAAACCTGTCGTTCTCATCATTCGCGATGGCTGGGGGATCAATCCCGGCGGGCGCGAGCGCGCGGTGGAAAATGGCGACGCCACGCTGCTGGCGCGCACGCCTTTCCACGACCACCTCTACGCCACCTACCCGCTGGCGACGCTGAGCGCGAGCGGGATGGATGTGGGCCTGCCAGCCGGGCAGATGGGCAACTCGGAGGTCGGGCATCTGAACCTCGGCGCGGGGCGCGTGGTGTACCAGGATTTAACGCGGATCAATAAGGCGATCATCGACGGGGAGCTGGAAAAAAACCTCGTGCTCCAGACGGCGTTTGCGAAGGCGCGGGGGCGGCGGCTGCATCTGCTCGGGCTGGTCAGCGATGGCGGGGTGCATTCGCATCAGGAGCATCTCATCGCGCTGGCGGCGGCGGCGAAAAGCGCGGGCGTGGAGGACATCATGGTGCATGCGATCACGGACGGGCGGGACACTTCGCCGACGGGCGGGGCGGATTTCCTCGCGCACGTCGAGGCGGGCTTGCAGCCGAGCGGGGCGCAGATTGCGACGGTCATCGGGCGCTACTTTGCGATGGATCGCGACAAGCGCTGGGAGCGCAACAAGCTGGCGTGGGACGCCATCGTGCTCGGACGCGGGCCGGTTTCCACGCTCGCGCCGAGCGCCGCGGTGCGCGCGGCCTACGCCGCCGAACCGCGCGGCGATGAGTTTCTCCAGCCGATCATTTTCAACCACGCCAATGAGCAGCGGGTGCGCGATGGCGATGTGGTGCTGTGGTTCAATTTCCGCGCCGACCGCGCGCGGCAGCTCTCGCTGGCGTTTTTGCAAAAGGATTTCGCGGGCTTCGCGCGCGAGGTCGTGCCGGCGGTGCATTACGTGACGCTGACGGAGTACGACGAGACGTATGGCGTGCCCGTGGCCTTTGGCCCGCAGTCGCTGAAAAACATCCTGGGTGAAGTGGTGAGCGCGGCGGGGCTGCAGCAGCTCCGCATCGCGGAGACGGAAAAATATCCGCACGTGACGTTCTTTTTTAACGGCGGCGTGGAGACGCCTTTTGAGGGTGAGGACCGGATCATCGTGCAGTCGCCGAAGGACGTGCCGACGTATGACTACAAGCCGCAGATGAGCGCGCCGGAGGTGACGGCGAAGGTCGTGGAGGCGCTGCCGAATTACGATCTCGTGATCCTGAATTTTGCCAACCCGGACATGGTCGGGCACACCGGCGTGGTCGAGGCGGGGATCAAGGCGGTGGAGACGATCGACGATTGCGTGCGGCAGGTGGTGGAGAAAACGCTGGCGCTCGGCGGGCAACTGCTCATCACCGCCGATCACGGCAACTGCGAGCTGATGCGCAATCCCGACGGCTCGCCGAACACCGCGCACACCACGAACCCCGTGCATTTCCTCCACGTCTCGCCGCAGCCGCAGGGCGGGCGGATCGAGAGCGGCATCCTCGCGGATGTCGCGCCCACTTTGCTGGCGCTGCTCGGTGTGCCGCAGCCGGCGGAGATGACGGGAAAGAACCGGGTGGTGCGCGGGTAGCAGGGGGCGTTTTTTTATGCAGAGACGCGAAGGCGCAGAGAACCCAGAGCAGAAATCCGCCTGCTCGGCACGCCTGACGGCCCAAGCTTAAACAAGCGGAGACCAGCGAGGCCTGGCGATCTACGGCTTGACTGTGACCGGCGTGCCCAGCGGCGCATTTTCAAAAAAATGCTCCGCCATGAAGCGCGGCAGCCGCACGCAGCCGTGGGACGCCGGATGGCCCGGCAGGCGGCCCGCGTGCATGCCGGCACCGCCGTGAAAGCGGAGAAAGAAGGGCATCTTCGCGCCTTGGAAACTCGCGCCCTCGGGCGGTTTTTCCTTGGTGATGTCCACATTGGTCTTCACCACCACGCCGGTCTCATCCACGAATTCGCCGTAAAGATTCGAGACGTGATTCCTGTCGCGCTGGATGACTTTGAAATCGCCCGTCGGAGTCTCGAAGCCTTTTTTCCCGCTGGAAATCACCGCCTGTCCCACCTCCGTTTTCCCTTTGAAAAAATGCGCCCGCTGTTCCTCGATGCTGATGGCGATGGAAGGTTCGCCGGTCACTCCGTCGGCGGGCCAATACGATTGTTTCCGCGGTGGCTCCGGCGTCGGTGGCTTCGGCGGTGGCGGCGGCGGGGTGACGCATCCGGCGGCGAAAAGGAACATCGCGAGGAGGCCGAGGCGGGTGAAAATTTGCGGGAAGGACATCGGAAAGCGCGAAGCAGTAATCACAGTTTCGACGTTTGCCTAGGCGGGAATGTTTTCTCCGATGACCGCTTTAGTAGATGAACGGCTCGGGCAGTTTGAAGGCATCCTTGATCAGATTGAACTTGGGCCTGTCTTCATCGAAGACGATTTCCACGATGTCGAAGCGGAAGAAGATGTC
>JAYWEP010000296.1:0-3681 GCA_043779205.1 Chthoniobacter sp.
CAGCGACGCCATCCAATCCTTCGGCAAAGAGCCGCTCGCCGCGCGCGACTTCGACGCCCTCTCGCTCACCGCCCACAAATTCCACGGCCCCAAAGGCGCGGGCCTCCTCTACCTCGGCGCGGGCCACAGCATCGAGAGCCTCCAGCACGGCGGCTCCCACGAAAACCAACGTCGCCCCGGCACCGAAAACACCGCCGCCATCGTCGGCCTCGCCCGCGCCGCCGAAATCGCCGTCGCCTCGATGGACGCCGAGCGCCCGCGCCAGGCCGCCCTCCGCGACCGGCTCTGGGACGGCCTCCACACGGCATTCCCGACCGCGGTGCGAAACGGCGACGGGGAAAACTGCCTCGCAAACACGCTCAACGTCAGCTTCCCCGGCCTCGACGGCGAAAGCCTCCTCATCAACCTCGACCTCGCCGGGCTCTGCGCCTCCAGCGGCTCCGCCTGCATGGTCGGCTCGATCATGGCCTCGCACGTCCTCCTCGCTATGGGCACCGCGCCCGAACTCGCTCGCGCCACCGTCCGCTTTTCCCTCGGCAAAGAAACCACCGCCGCCGAAATCGAAACCGCCATCTCCCGCCTGCCGGAAATTTTCGCCCGCCTCGCGTCCGCGCCAGCGTGAAACCTCCCCGGCCCGTCGTCCCGAGCGGAGTCGAAAGTCGAGTCCACGAGACACCCCCTTGGGCGGAGGCGGGAGCGGCAAACCTCTTACTATCTCTACGGGGCGAAGGCCTTCGTTGGCGGCACGTATTGATGGGCGCAAAGACCTGGTTGCAGGTGTCATCCGGCACGATGTCCCGGAGCTGCCGGCGGCGCAACTGATCGCCATGCAGCTCGATTTTTTCCGCCAGCTCACCACCCGCCTCCGCTCGGCGATCCAGCCCCAGAGCTCAGCGCCAGTCATCGCCTCCGCGAAAGGTAACGCGCCGGATTTGGAGGAAACCGCCCGCACTCTCCTCCGCGCCCTCGGCTGCGACGACCTCGCCGCCCGCGTCCGCGTGCGCTGGAACGCCCGCATGCGCAGCACCGCCGGCACCGCCTACGCCGGCAAATGCCTCATCACCCTCAATCCCCGCCTCCGCCCTTTCGGCGACGCCGAAATCGACCGCACGCTGCGGCACGAACTCGCCCACCTCCTCGCCCACCACCGCGCCGGACGCCGCCGCATTTCACCCCACGGGCGCGAGTGGCAGCAGGCCTGCCGCGACCTCGGCCTCACCGGTGAAAAGCGCTGCCACGACCTCCCGCTCCCCCGCCGGCAAATCACGGCCCGCCATTTCTACCGCTGCCCGCACTGCGCGGTGGAACTCCAGCGCGTCCGCCCGCTCCGCGGAAAATCCGCCTGCCTCGCCTGCTGCCGCCGCCACCATGGCGGAAGCTACGCCGACCAATTCCGCTTTGCCAAAATCCCCGCGCCAATCGCGTGAGCAGCGGTGACCAGCGACAGCCGCTCGCAGCAAGGACGCGACCCATTCGACGCGTCCATCTCACCCGAACCGCGAACCGGGGTCCGATAGGATGCCAAATGATGGCATCAAGCGGCCAAGACATTGCGCCCGCGAGCCCCCATCCACCCGACCTGGCCTCGTCCGTCCAGAAAGTGCAACCACCCAAAAACGAAACTGGGCACGGTGCCGGATGTCGTTACATAGTGCTTACAAATCATTGGACTAGTGCATTTCCACAGTCCACTTTCCTCTCAGCTTTTCCCGAAGCATCCCCCAATCGCATGAAATCCAACCCTGTTTCCCCGCAGACTCCTTGTTTCGCATGCCGCCCCCATTCCTCGCGTGCAGCCTTCAGTTTGATCGAGACCGCCCTCGCGCTCGGCATCGTGGCCTTCGCCTTTGTCGGGCTGATGGGGATGCTGCCGGCGGGGCTGACCACTTTCCGCAAGTCCGTCGATACCACGGTCAGCGCGCAGATCGTCCAGCACATCGTCAGCGATGCGGAGCAGTCGGATTTCGACGCGCTTTCGGCACAGGCGACGGTCACGAACTCGGATTTTTATGTCCTGAAAACCCGCTATTTCGACGACCAGGGCAGTGAGGTCGTACCGGCAGGTCAAACGACGCCGTCGGCCACCGACTTGCTGCGGATTCTCTATCACGTTCGCGTGCGCGGTTCGCAACCGGGGCCGCCCTCCGTCACTTCTGACGGCGGAAGCACCAATTTCACCTCCCTGCCGCAAATGGATGGGGGGCGGTTTCATCCGCGTGACTCGACCTTTCTGACCATCCAAATCGCCAATAACCCCGCCAACCTGACCCTCGAGGAGGATGGCAAGCTGCTTTGGAAAGAGACGGATGCCACAAAACGCGGCGTCACCATCACCACACAATCCGCCGTCGTCACCCGCAACGGCCCCAGCCGAAACGGCTCGAAGAAAAAATAACGGATGAAGACACAGCTTCATGGGGCCGGCGCGCAGCGTGCTCCCGGCTTTACCCTCATCGAAGTCATGCTGGCCACCGCCATCCTCGCCGTCCTCGTGGTGATGTTTGCCACGATGGTGAGCCAGACGAGCAAGCTGTGGCAGAGGACCACGGGAAAAGTGGAACAGTTTCGGAGCGCACGAAACGCGTTTGAAAACATGACCACGCGGCTCAGCCAGGCGACGCTGAATACCTACTGGGACTACGACAATCCGACGACCCCGACGAAGTACGAGCGGCGCTCGGAACTGCGCTTCATCTCCGGCCAGGCAAAAACCGCGCTCACGACCAAGGCGGACGTGACCCGGCTGACCCACTGCGTTTTTTTCCAGGCACCGCTCGGCTACACCGCCACGCAGAAATACCAGAACTATGACAACCTGCTGTGCTCCTGCGGTTACTACCTGGAGTTTGGCGACGATTCGTTGTTTCGCCCTGGATTCCTTAATACCCCATCTGGTATCCAGTTGGCACCGTTGCGTTACCGGCACCGGTTGATGGAGTTTCTGCCACCAACGGAAAAGAACAATATCTACAAATACACCTCTCCACCGATTCCCCCCCCCGTGCCTTACAAGGGCAAAGATTGGTATCAGCCGCTCGTCGATGCGGTTCCGGCAGCGAATACGCCGGCTAACTACCACCCCATCGCGGAGAATATTGTCGCCCTCATCATCACGCCGCGACTTTCCCAGGAGGATGAAAGGGAGGTCAAGGGCAGCACCATTTCGGACGACTCACCGCTCGCTCCCAACTACGACTACGATTCCGCACCCGGTGCGACCACAGACCCCACGCGTCTCAATGATGGGCGGCTCAATCCGACCAATCAGCTCCCGCCAATCCTCCAGGTCACGATGGTCGCGATCGACGAGGCCAGCGCCATCCGCCTGAACTTTGGCCCAGCTTCCGCAGATATCTTCGGCGTCTCCACCAAATTCACGAAAGGTTCCGACTACAGCAAAGACCTGCTCCAAAGCAGTGGCCCCAGCTCGCTCGAGGCCGCGCTGATCGGCAAGGGCGTCAACTACCGCATCTTCAGCACGAACGTCACCATCCGGGGTGCCAAATGGAGCCGCGAACAAGTCAAGTAACACCATGAAACTCCTTTCCCGTCCGGCTCCACGCCGCGCCCGGAGCGGCATCACTCTCGTCATCGTCCTCGCCTTTCTCGTCCTCCTCTCCACCCTGATCATCGCCTTCATTTCGAGCGTGCAGACGGAGGCGGTATCGTCCGCCAATTATG
>JAYWEP010000297.1:0-19726 GCA_043779205.1 Chthoniobacter sp.
TGCGCGGACGACGATCTTCGATTACTGGTCGATGCCGGAGCTGGCGAAGTGGGTGAACGGGCATCGCTACGACGGCGCGCGGCTTTCGCCGGAGCAGAAGAAGCTGCGCGAGTTTTATGCGCGGCTACTCGCGCTGGCGGGCGAGCCGGCGTTCCGCGACGGCGAAAGTTTCCGGCTGAACTACGCGAATGGCGCGAACGAACATTTCGGCCGCTTGGGCGGGGAAACGGCGAGCGGGCACTGGCTGTATGCGTATCTGCGTTTCGACGTGAAGCGCGGGCAGCGCTTCCTCGTGCTCGCGAATCTGCACCGCAGCGAGACGCTGCGCGACGTGCAAGTGCGGCTGCCGCGCGAGGCGGTGGCGTTTCTCCAAATGCCCGCGAAACCTGTGCTGAAGCCGGTCGAGCGGCTGATGGAGGCGAAGACCGAGATCGCGCTGGCGGGTGCGGAGGATGGGGCGATGATGGTGCGCGTCGCGGAACTGCCGCCGCTCACGCCTTTCTACATCGAACTGAAACCCACCGACCGCTGACCATGAAACTCCCGCTCCTCCTCGTCCTCGCGCTGGGTCTCACGGCTTGTGACAAACTCGTGTCCACGCCCCCTCCCACGCCCGCGCCCGCCACCCCGCCGCCGGCAACGCCTCCGCCGGGTTCACCCGCACCGAAACCGGGCGCGTGGATGAACGATTCAAAGAGCAGTCTGGATAGGAGCGGCAAGCTCGGGGCGAAAGGGAAAAAGTAACGCGACCGCCTCAGCGGTCGCCACTGGCTGCGGGTTCAATCAAACGCTGCGCCGAAGAATGTGCGGTCTCTTATCTAATGAGGTCGTCTCAGACGGCCGGATATTCCCAGCCTTCCCGGTAGTCACGGCGGAGCAGCTTATTCGCGGCGTCGTCGCCGATGACCGTTTCTTTCACGCCGTCCCACTCGATGCTGCGGCCGAGCTTCATGCTGAGCATCCCGAGGAGCGCGACGTTCGTGGAGCGGTGGATTTCCTCGATGTCGCTGACGGGCTTCGCACCGGTCTTGATGGCGTTGAGAAAGTCCGCCCACAGCTCCTGGATGTTCTGCGAATCGGGGTTGTGGAGCTGCGCGTCCTCGTGGAGCACGGGGTCTTTGTCGTTGACCGGATAAAACGTCCAGCCCTTCTCCCAGCCTTGGTGAAAGATGCCTTTCGTGCCGTAGAAATAGCAGCCGACGTTTTCGCCTTTGTCCGTGGCGTTGCCGGCGAACTGGCGGTGCTCCCACTGCACGGTGAACTTTTCAAACTCGAAGGTGGCGAGCTGGTGGTCGGGTGAGTCGCTGGTTTGTTCGTTGGGCGTGAGGATGACGGGGCCTTTGATGGGACGGCCGCCGGCGGAGAAGATTTTCTTCGGATATTTTTCGCCGGTGATCCACAGCACCTGGTCGAGCCAGTGGATGCCCCAGTCGCCGAGCGTGCCGTTGGCGTAGTCGAGGTAGCTGCGGAAGCCGCGCGGGTGGATGCCGCCGCGCCAGGCCTGGCTTTTGTCGCGGGGATCGCCGCCGTTGTAGGGCCGGAGCGGCGCGGGGCCGCACCACATGTCCCAGTCGAGTTCCTTCGGCACTTCGACGGTGGGGAGCGGTTTGTCTTTGCCGCCGCCGTAGTGGACAAAGCAGCGCACCATGCCGATGTCGCCCGCTTTCCCTGAGCGGATGAACTCGCGTCCGCTGACACAGTGGGGTGACACGCGCCGATGCGTGCCGACCTGCACCACGCGCCCGCTGGCCTTCGCCGCGTTCACCATCGCGCGGCCTTCCATGATCGTGTGCGAGATCGGCTTCTCGACATAGACATGCGCGCCCGCTTTCACCGCCGCGATCATGATCAGCGCGTGCCAGTGGTCCGGCGTGCCGACGATGGCGATGTCGGGTTTCTCCTTCGCGAGCAGTTCGCGGAAGTCCTTGTAAATTTTCGGCGAATCGCCCGTGCCCGCCTTCACACTCGCGAGCGTGGTCTCGATCTGCCGGTCATCCACGTCGCAGAGCGCCACGATCTCGCACGCCCCGCTGGCCATCGCCGAGAGCAGGATATTGTTTCCCCACCAGCCGCAGCCGATGAGCGCGGTGCGGTATTTTGTCCCGGCTTTGTCCTCCGCGCCGAGGATGTGGAAATTGAAAGTCGAGAGCGCGCTGGCGGCGGCGGTGGTGCGGAGGAAGGTGCGGCGGTTCATGGTGGGGAGTTTGGTGGTGTTGGAAAAATCACGCTTTCACGCCGAGGCCGATCTGCTCGCGGAGATACTTGATCGAGCGTTCGAGTTCGCCCTTTTGGTAATCCTGTTCGGCGAGCTTTTTGTCGGTGCCGTCGGGGGCTTTGAAAGATGGGATCGAATGCCCGCGTTTGGCGAGCGCCTCGAAGGCGGCGACGCGCTCGGGGCGCTTGTCGTAGTGCTGCCAGAACTCTTCTTTCTTATACGGGAAGTTTTTTGAAAAACCGGAGATCGTCTCGATCATGATCGGCACCGCGGGGCAGAGCGCGGCCCAGCGCGCGGTGTATTTTTTCCAGTCGATGAGCCCCTCGCCGCAGGCCGTCCATTGCACCGAAGCGCCGTCGGGCGTTTCCCAGATCATGTCGTCGCGCAGGGAGGAGCAGATGGTCAGCGCGCCGAGGGTTTCGAGCACGTCGAGCGGGTCTTCGAGCGTCCAGGCGGCGTTGCCGGAGTCGATGCAGCAGCCGACGAAATCCCGGCCCGCTTCCTCGATGAGCGCGGCGCATTCCCACGAGTGCATGTCGCCCGCGTGGTTCTCGATGGCGATCTTCACGCCCGCGTCCTTCGCCTTGCTCTCGCTCGCCTTGAGCACCTTCACGGTGTCGGCGATGCGCGCCTTGATGCCGCCTTCGGTCTTGCGATCTTCCATCGTGCCGAGCACGCAGCGAAAGACCGGCGCACCCAGCGCCTGGGCCACGCGGATGCCGAGCGCGACGTGCTCCTCGGCGGTGCCCCACTTGTTTTTGAAAGCCTTCGAGGTGGGGCAAATGCTCCAGCTCCCGGCGAAAATGTCGATGCCGAGATCGCGCGCCTTTTTGCCGATGTCGCGGAGGTAGGAGTCATCGAAGGATTCGTAGGCGTCGAGATCGGAAATGAGGATCGCGTCGAGGCGGAGCGAAGCCGCGTAATCAAGCAACTGCGCGGCTTTCCAGCCCATCGCGCGCACGGCGAAGTTATCCATGCCGAGCTTGATTGTGGTTTTCGGCGCGGCGTTTTCCGCGGCGAAAAGCGGCGCGCTCAGGGCGGTAGCAGCGAGGGATTTGAGGAAGGAGCGGCGGGCGACTGGGAGAGGGGACATGGCTGCGGATTAGATGGGCGGGGCTTGGTGGGGTCAATCGCTTTGATCTCTTCCTCTTCCTCCTAATCTTCCTCCGTGGCCTTTGGAGGAAGATTAGGAGGAAGAGGAAGAGGAAGAATCGGAAGCCATTTTCGGCCGCCGTTCTACTGCGGGATCATCCAGGGGAAGACGTAGGCCTGGAGCAGCACGACCACGCCGACGAGCAGCGCGAGGGCGAGGCTGTGGAGGAAAACCGCGCGCAGGATGTCGCTCGCGCGCGGCTGCTCGGCGGAGCCGCCGGTCGCGGCGCTGGCGACGACGATGCTTTGCGCGTCGATCATTTTTCCCATCACGCCACCGGAGCTGTTCGCCGCGGCGGTGAGGATCGGTGAAAGGCCGAGCTGCTGCGCGGTGACTTGCTGGAGATTGCCGAAGAGGACGTTCGACGAGGTATCGCTGCCGGTGAGCGCGACGCCGAGCCAGCCGAGCAGCGGGGAGAAAAACGGGAACCACCAGCCGGTGTGCGCGAAGGCCAGGCCCATGGTGGTGTCCGAGCCCGAGTAGCGCGTGGTGTAGCCGATCGCGAGCATGAGCATGATCGTGAGCAGCGACACGCGCACCCGCCAGACGACGCGCGCGTAGGTCCGCACGAGTCCCGCCGGGCGCACGCCGAGCAGCAGGCCGGTGGCGATCCCCGCCAGGAGCAGCGCCGTGCCCGTGGCAGCGGCGAATTCAAATTTGAAAATCGCGTCCTCCGGTTTCGGCAACGGCACCACCGGCGGCATGCGCACGACCGCCGCGTGCAGCATCGGCACGGCATGTTTCCACGGCGCGAGCGCGATGAGCCACGCCTTTACCGGCGCGATGCTCCATGTCGCCACAAACACCGAGAGCGTCACCCACGGCAGCCACGGGCGGAACGTGAATCGTTCGACGTTGGACGTTGGACGTTGAACGTTGAGCGTTGAGCCCCCGGCATGGGCCGTCGGCGGGATGGCGACCGTGGACTGCGCCGGCTCAACGTCCAACGTCCAACGCTCAACTTCCAACGTCGAACGGCGCGGCCTCCACACGCGCAGCAGCGCCACGAGCGCGAGCATCGCGACCACACTGCTCGCGAGATCGACGAGCCACGGGCCGTGCAGATTGCTGACGAGAAACTGCGTGGTGGCAAAGCTCGCGCCGCACACGAGGCACGCAGGCCAGACCTCGCGCATCCCGCGCCACCCGACCTGCGCGGCCACCAGCCAGAACGGCACGAGCAGCGAGAAGACCGGCAACTGCCGTCCGACCATCGCGCTCAGCGCGTGCAGGTCCAGGCCGGTCACGCTGTTCAGCGTCGTGAGCGGGATGCCGAGCGAGCCAAAGGCGACCGGCGCGGTGTTGCCGATGAGCGCGAGCTTCGCTGCTTCGAGCGGCTTGAAACCGAGGCCCACGAGCATCGCGCCCGTGATCGCGACCGGAGCGCCGAAACCCGCGCAGCCCTCGATGAAAGCGCCGAAACAAAACGCGATGAGCAGCGCCTGGATGCGCCGGTCGCCGGCCAGCCCGGCGATCTGCATTTTCAAAGCGGCGAACTGCCCCGTCTCGACCGACAGCTCGTAGATGAACAGCGCGTTCAGCACGATCCAGCCAATCGGAAAAAGCCCGAACGCCGCGCCATATCCGGCGGACGCGAGCGCCAGCACCGGCGGCATTTTGAAAGCGAACACCGCCACCGCCAGCGCGCTCACCAGCCCCGCGAGCGCCGCCCAATGCGCCCGCCAGTGCGCGAACCCGAGCAGCCCGAGCAGCACCACGACCGGCGCGGCGGCCACGAGCGTGGAAAGCAGCGGGCTGCTGAGGGGGGCGTAGTTTTGCGGCCAGATCAAGGAATGACGAATGACGAATGACGAGGGAAGCCCGAATGCCGAAGCCGCGCGCCATTCATTCGAGCTTGGTCATTCTTTCGTCATTCGTCATTAGTCATTCCTCATTGCCCCGCATGTCCCGCGTCCAACGTCTCGAACTCATCCTCTTCGTCGCCACGTTTTTCGCCTTCGCGTACTTTCACCAGGGCGGCGGGTGGAATCAGAATTCCCGTTTCGCCGAGGTGCGCGCGATGGTCGAGGAGCATCGCTTTGCCATCGACGATTTCCTCATCTACCAGCGCGATGCCGGGAGCGGCGTGCTCCGCCGCATCCCGATGCGCGATGCCGAATACACCATCGACGGCACGCGGCACCGGCTGGCGTGGGTCGATATGGCGTGGACGCTCGACCCGATCAATAAGACGCCCGCCGAGGGCGAGGTGAAGCTGGAGCCAATGATCGAGGTCTGCACCTCGGGCGATCTCGGCTACGTGCCGCAGACCGGCCATTTTCATCCGAACAAACCGCCCGGCACCTCGATCATCGCGCTGCCCGCATACTTCCTCCTCTACCACCTCGAGCGCGCGCTCGGCGTGAACCCGGACGCGTGGTGGCCGCTCACGCTCAATGCGTGGCTCACCACCATCTGCTCGGTGGGGCTGCTCTCCGCGCTCGGCTGCGTGCTCTTCTTCCGCATCGCCCGCGAGCTGGCCGGCGGCGCGCTGCTGCCCGCCGCCGCGGCCACGCTCGCCTTCGCGTTTGGCACCACCTTCTTTCCATTCGCCACGATTTTTTTCGACCACGCGCTCACCGCCTCGCTGCTGCTCGCGGCGCTTTATTTCCTCCGGGCGAAAAGCGGTGCGCTTCCCGGCGGGCGGGCGTCGGCGGTGCGGCTGCACGCTGCCGGTTTCTGCGCGGGCCTCGCCGTCGTCACCAATTATCTCGCCATCGTTCCCGTCGGTTTTCTCGCGCTCTACGCGCTGCTCGCCACGCGGCCCGGCGGGTGGCATTGGCGCGCGGTCATTCATTATTCGCTCGGCGGCATCGTGCCGGCGGCCGTCCTGCTCGGCTACAACGCCGTCAATTTCGGCGGCCCGTTTCGCCTCGCGAATGATTTCCAAAGCCCGCTTTTCAAGGACACCGACGCCTTCCTCGGCATGTTCCATTGGCCGAGCACCTACATCGCCGGCCTGATCAGCGTCTCGCCGTACCGCGGCATTTTTTTCCTCTGCCCGGTGCTCGTGCTCGGTCTCTACGGCATCGCGCGGTGGATGGGAAAAAAGGAGCACGTCGCCGAGGCGCGGCTGTGCCTCGCGGTCTTCGGCTTTTTCTTTTTTGTGAACTGCTGTTTCAACGGCTACCACGGCGGCTTCTCCGCAGGGCCGCGCTACCTCGTGCCGGGGCTGCCGTTTCTCGCGCTGCCGCTCGTCGCCGCATTCGCGCGGCTGCCGATCATCACCGCGCTCCTCGCGCTCGTCTCGGTGGTCAGTCAGACGCTCCTCACGGCGACCGACGGGCAGAATCCGCTGGCCGTCGGCGGGCACGCGCGCAATGACCGGCGGCAGGATTTTGTGAACAATCTCATCGCCGATTACGCGTGGCCGCTTTTCGCCCACGGGCGCGCGTGGCCGATGCTCGATCAACTGCTCGACGTGCATTTGGAAAAGGAGGCGAAGAAGCTCGATGACGCCGGCGTCGAGGCCGATGAGCGCGACCGCCGCCTCGCCGAAATGCGCCGCGAGCTGCGCGAAGGCATGGCCCGCGGCGATGCGAGCCCCTTTCTCCTCGGCGCAATCGAAGGCCCGGTGAGCGTGAACCCGATCGGCTACTACGAGGGCATGCTGGAGTTTCACCACTACCCGCCGCACAGCCACGAGACTCGCTGGAACAGCTTCAACGTCGGCGAATTCATCTGGCCGCTCAGCCGCTGGAGTCTGCTGCCGCTGCTGCTCGTGAGCGGCGGGCTGAGCGGGTGGTTGCTGGTTGCGTCGCGGCGCGCGTCGGCTTAGTTGCGCGCCCCTTTCCATGAGCACTGAATCCACCTCCCCTCGCGGCGTCGAGCACGCCCACGTTATCGACATCGTGGCCCACGACGCGCCGTCCGGCTCGGTCGCGCTCATCATGCTGGAGCCGCGGGCGTGGGATGGCTCGGAGCTGCGGCTTTTTCAGCTTCAGGAAAAAATCAACGCCTACCTCGCGTTCGCGCTCGATGGGGAAATGGCCGAGGCGTATCCCGCCCTCGTCAGTCTGCCGCTCCGGCTCCAGCTCGACTGCGCCACACCGCCGGATGCGATGACGGTGAGTTTCCTCAGCCATGTGCGGGAGCAGATTGCTTTTCAGGGAATTGATTTGCAGGTGCGCGTCATGGGTGCCGGCGGCTGCGGGCCGGGGTGCGGGTGCCACCCGGTCGGGTAGCGCACGCGCCCTCGCGTGTGGTGTTCGGCGCCCTCGCCGAACACCGGCGGCACCGTGCGTTTTCCATCCCGGAATAGCGCCGCATCGGGGAGGAATCGGCGAGGGCGCCGATTCCAACACGCGGGGCGCGTGCGCTACCCTTTCAGCACGGTGCGGCCGGACATGGCGCGGGTGAGGGTGAGCTCGTCGGCGTGCTCCAGGCCGCCGCCGGCGGGGAGGCCCTGGGCGAGGCGGGTGACAGTGACGGGCAGCTCGCGGAGCAAGGCGGCGAGATAGTTTGCGGTCGCTTCGCCTTCCACATCGGAGCCGAGGGCGAGGATGATTTCGGACGGCACTTCGGCGGCGATGCGCTCGAAGAGGGAGTCGATGCGGAGGTCTTCCGGGCCGATGTGATCGAGCGGGGAGATGCGTCCGCCGAGCGCGTGGTAGCGTCCACGAAAAGCGCCGGTGCGTTCGAGCGGGAGAATTTCCGTCGGCTGCTCGACGACGCAAAGCTGGGCGGGGTCGCGCGCGGGATCGGCGCAGATTTCGCAGAGCGCATCGGTGGCGAAGAAGCCGCAGCGCGGGCACGCGTGGATGGTTTCGTGGACTTCGCGGATGACGCGGGCGAGGTCGAGCGGGCGGGCGTCGCGGGATTGGAGCATCCACAGCGCGATGCGCTCGGCGCTGCGGGGGCCGATGCCGGGGAGGCGCTTGAGTTCCGCGACGAGGGCCTGGATCGCGGGCGGATACGAGACGCGCTTCACAACCGCGCCGCGCTCCAGTCCAGCGCGGGCAATCCGCCGCGAAGCTGCTCAATCCGGCGGATGTAAAACTCGACGGGGCCGTCGCTGCCATTGGGGCCGCGCGCGCCGTGAAAGAGCGTGAGGGCTTCGTCCCAAAGCTGCTCGCGGTAATAGACGACGGCTTTCCAAAAAAGATCGCGGCGTTCGAGATCCTCGGGGCCGAGGACATCTTTGGCGGCGAGGAGTTCGTAGATTTCCTCGGGGGTGCCGTCGTGGTAGCGCTGGATGAGTTCCATGGGGCGCACTTCGACGGCGGCTTCGGCGAGGCCGTAGGTGGTGGTGCCGGTGAGGATGCGCGAGCCGTAGATGAGATTCGCGCGGCAGAGGCGGCGGGTAAATTCCACGGGCTCGCCGGCCACGCTGAGGGTGCCGAGGCGGCGCGAGCCGTAGGCGGCGACGACCATTTCGCCGCTGTTGATGCCGATGCGGAAGTCGAACATCTGCTTCCAAATGGCGTGGCATTCGCGGTTCACGTCGTCGAGCCGCTCGGCGAGCGCCAGTGCGGCCTGGCAGGCGGTGGCGGCGTGCTGCGCGTCGTGCAGCGGTGCGCCGAAGACGAGGCGCACGCTTTCGCCGTCGCACTCGTCGAGGTAGCCGCCGCGCTCGACGAGGAAGTCGGCGGCGTTGCTGCGGAAGGAGTTCGTCAGCGCCACGTAATCGGGCGCGGAGAGGGCGCTTTCGAGTTCGTCGTGGTTGAAAATTTCGCAGACGACGATGGTGATCTCGCGGCGCTCGCCTTCGAGGTTGAGCGGCTTGTCGGAGTCGAGCAGGGCGAGGAAGGTTTTTTTGGAAACACGGTCGCCGACGACGTGTTCGAGGACGCGCTTGCGCCCGCCCGCTTCGCCGCGCGAATAGGCGAATCCGCCAATGAACGCGGCGCTGATCGCGGTGAGGCTGGCGAAGGGGGAGAAGAAAATGCCGTGGAGATTCAGCACCCACACGGCGGTGAAAATCTGGAGCAGCGCCCCGGCGGCGATGATGGCTTTGAGCGAGTGGCGCGGGATGTCGATGGTCGTCCAGACGATGCCGAAGGCGAGGAAGACGAAGAGGGGATACTGGATGGCGCGCGAGGGCAGGGGCAGGGTGGTCCGCGCGAGGAAGCGGGCGAGCCCGACATCGAGCCGGTGGAAAACGCCCGCCTCATACAACCCGGCGACAAGCAGGCAGATGGCGAGGCCGAGGAAGATGGTGACTTTGAGGTAGCGCACGGGGAGTCGGGCGCATCTTAAACACGCTCCGCCGAGAGGGCGCAACCCCGGAGGGAAAGTTGAGAGTTGAGATTCGAGGCCTTCAACTCTCAACCTTTCCCATGCTTCACATCGTCCTCATCGCGCCGGAGATTCCGCCGAATACCGGCAACGTCGGGCGGCTGTGCCTGGCCACGGGCGCGCATTTGCATCTGGTAAAACCGCTGGGTTTTTCCATCGAGGACCGGGAGCTGAAACGCGCGGGGCTCGATTATTGGAAAGAGGTGCGCGTGACGGTGTGGGAGTCGTTCGCCGAGTTGCAGGCGGCGCAGGCGGCGGGTGCGCGCTACTTTTTCCTGACGACGAAAACGGAGCGCGCTTACTGGGACGCGCGGTTTGCGGACGGCGATTTCCTCGTCTTTGGCCGCGAGACCAAGGGGCTGCCGGAGGCTTTGCTGGAGCGGAACGCCGGGCAGTGCCTGACGATCCCGATGAGCGGCGGCACCCGCTCGCTGAACCTCGCGACGGCGGTGGGGATCGTGCTCTACGAAGCGGTGCGGCAGGGAAAAGTTGAGGGTTGATAGTTGATCGACGGAATCTGAACTTCCGCGCCTGCGCTGCATGACCCCATCCACCTCCTCTCCCCAACTCATCGCCCGCGACCTGCGCCGCTCTTTCAAAATCGGCACGCACCACATCGAAGTCCTGCGCGGCATCAGCACGGAGATTCAGCGCGGGGAGGCGGTGTTTTTGTGCGGGGCGTCGGGCGCGGGAAAGACGACGCTGCTCTACACGCTGGCGGGGCTGGAGCGGCCGGAGTCGGGGACGGTGGATTTTGAAGGGACGCGGCTTTACGAGGGCGGGGAGTCGGTGCAGGCGCGGATTCGCAATGAGCGGGTCGGGTTCGTTTTCCAAGGCTACTTTCTGCTGCCGGAACTGACGGCGATCGAGAACGTGATGCTCGCGACGATGATCCGCGGGCAGGCCAACCCGGAGGCCGCGGAGCAAGCATTGGCGCGGGTCGGGCTGGGGGAGCGGTTGCAGCATTTGCCGGCGGAGCTGTCGGGCGGCGAGCAGCAGCGCGTGGCCATCGCGCGGGCGCTGATCAATGATCCGAGCATCATTTTCGCCGATGAACCGACCGGAAATCTCGATGCGAAAACGGGCGAGGGGATCGTGGAGCTGCTGCTCGGGCTGGTGCGCGAAAGCGGGAAGACGCTGGTGGTGGTGACGCACGATGCGCAGCTCGCGCGGCGCGGCGACCGGCGGCTGGAGATTCGCGACGGGCTGCTGGCCGCTTGAACTCGCGCGGACTCGCTGGCACGGTGCGCCTCTTTCTTCATGCAACGTACTATCTACATCGACGGTGAAATGCTCCCGGAGAGCCAGGCCAAGGTGTCCGTGTTCGATCACGGACTGCTCTACGGCGACGGGATTTTTGAAGGCATCCGCTTTTACAACGGGCGCGTCTTCCGCCTCGATCAGCACATCCGCCGGCTCTACGACTGCGCCCGCGCGATCCTGCTGAAAATCCCGCTCACGCCCGAGGAGATGATCGCCGCGACGTGCGCGACGGTGCGGGCGAATGGGCTGCGCGACGGCTACATCCGGCTCGTGGTCACGCGCGGCGTGGGGCCGATGGGGCTGAGTCCCTTCAAGTGCCCGAAGCCGTCGGTCATCATCATCGCGGACACGATCTCGCTTTACCCGGAGGAGTCCTACCGCACCGGGCTGACCATGGCGACGGTGGCGACGCGGCGGCCTTCGCACGACATCCTGAGCCCGCAGGTGAAATCGCTGAACTACCTGAACAACATCATGGCCAAGGTCGAGGCGATCCAGGCCGGCGCGGAGGAGGGGCTGATGCTCAATGACGTGGGGCTCGTGGCGGAATGCACGGGCGACAACATTTTCATCGTGCGCGATAGCGTGATCTCGACGCCGCCGCTGAGCGCGGGCGCGCTCGACGGCATCACGCGCGGCGCGGTCTTCGACATCGCGAAGGAACTCGGCATCGCCATCCGCGAGCGCGAGTTTTCGCGGCACGACGTTTTCATTGCCGACGAATGTTTCCTCACCGGCACGGCGGCGGAAGTCATCGCCGCGGTCAAGCTCGATGGCCGCGAGATCGGCGACGGCAAGCCCGGCGCGGTGACGCAGCGGGTCATCGCGCGGTTCCGCGAGTTGACGCAGACCACCGGCACGCCGATTTACAGCTAGCGGTCTTTCGCCTTTCCCAAATGAACTGCGACGTTTGCAAACAGAACCAGGCCACCGTTTTCCTCACGCAAATCGTGGACGGCAAAATGCAGAAGGTGAATCTCTGCGAATCGTGCTCGAAGGAGAAGGGCGTGACCGATCCGACCGGCTTTGCGCTGGCCGATCTGCTGCTCGGGCTCGGCGCGGCGCAGGAGATGGAGCGGGGCGGCAGCGTGCAGAAATGCCCGGTCTGCGGGTTCAGCCAGGGAGATTTCAAAAAGACCGGACGGCTCGGCTGCGGCGCGTGTTATGAAACCTTCGCTGAGGGGCTCGGCTCGCTGATCAAGGGCATGCACAAAGGATCGGCGCATGTCGGCAAAGTGCCCGCGCGCGCGGTGCGCAGCATCGAGCGCGAGTCGCAGATGAAGACGCTCCAGCGCGATTTGCGCAAGGCCGTGGCGGCGGAGGACTACGAAAGCGCCGCGCAACTCCGCGACCGCATCAAGCAATTCGAGGTGAGTTAGAAAAAGGACGCGCCATGGCCATTCACAATATCCTCACCAGCTCCGGCGAATGGATGCGCGGCGACGGGCCGCATCATCAGATCGTCGTCAGCAGCCGGGTGCGGCTGGCGCGCAATCTCCGCGGCTTTTCCTTCCCCGGCTGGGCGAAAAAAACCGAGCGGCTGCAAATCCTCGAAGCCATCAAGTCGCAGGTCGAAGCGCTGCCGGACATGAGCGATGCGTTTTCGGTCTATTCGCAGGATCTTTCGGCGCTGGAAAAACAGGTGCTCGTCGAACGGCATCTCATTTCGCGCGAGCACGCGGCCAAGGGCGTGGGCTCAGCCGTGGTGATGAACCGGAAGCAGACGCTCTCGATCATGATCAATGAGGAGGACCACCTCCGCATGCAGGGCATCCGCTCCGGGCTCCAGCTCAAGACCGTTTTCAAAATGATCGACAAAGTGGACAGCGCGCTGGAGGAGCGGCTCGACTTCGCCTTTAGCCCGCAGCTCGGCTACCTCACCGCCTGTCCGACCAATGTCGGCACCGCCATGCGCGCCTCGGCGATGATGCACCTGCCGGGCCTCGTCCTCAGCGAGCAGATCAACCAGATCATCCAGGCCGTGAACAAAGTCGGCCTCGCCGTCCGCGGCCTCTACGGCGAAGGCACCGAGGCGCTGGGCAATTTTTTCCAAATCTCCAATCAGACCACGCTCGGGCAGAAGGAGGAGGACATCATCGCCGACCTGCAAAAGGTCATCGAGCGCGTCATCGAAAACGAGCAGAACGCGCGGCAGATGCTCCTGCAAAAAAGGCCCAACACCCTCCTCGATCACATCGGGCGCGGCTACGGCATCCTCCAGCACGCCTATTCCATGAACTCGAAGGAAGCGCTCAACCTGCTCTCCTTCATGAAGCTCGGCATCGACCTCGGCTTTTTTCCCGAGGAGTGCAGCCAGCCGGTGGATGAGCTCTTCATGGAAACGCAGCCCGCGCATTTGCAAAAAGGCACCGCCCAGAAACTCGCCGCCGACGAGCGCGACGCCCTGCGCGCCGAGATCATCCGCGCCAAGTTGGCGGCCTTTCCCAAGCCTTCCGTCGGCGCCCCCGGCCTTGATCGCGATGCGGGAACCGGCTCGGAAAACTAGGCGCACGCATCCGGCGGCAAAATTCAAAAGACGGCCTCCAAGGTCTTGCTTTTTTTGGGGCCGGCCCGCCAGACTCCGCGCCATTGCTTCGGTTGAGGCATCGAGGAGAAAGGCCCCTATGAAACATTATTTCCTGCTCGCCGGCTTGTTCGCCGCCCCGGTTTTTCACGTCGGCGCGGATGACTTTTCCGGGGAGGATTTTTCGCTCCGGCTGCCCGCCGCGCTGAGCCGTTTTTCCAGCTACGCGGATGTGGCTGGGAAAGGCGGCGCGTCGGCGGCGGGGAAGTTTGGCTCGTCGGAAAATCCGGCGGTCATCGCGTGGAGTTTTCCCGCGGCTTACGACTACGGGGTAAGCGCGCAGTATTCGAATGTCGCCTTCGACTCCGGCACGCGGCTGAATTTTTCCACCGAGGTCGCCACGCTCGATGCGCAGACGCTCGGCACCTTCCGCTTCGCCTTCGCGCAGGTGCGCAGCAATGACCATGTGCTCGGCAATGCGCCGCTCACTTTCACCTACGACCTGAACCTCGGCCGCATCGACTGGGGGAAGCGGCTCGGCGCGGTGGCGCTCGGCGCGGGGTTCAGTCATGCGCAAAGTGCGACGACTTTCCGCACGGAGCAGTTGGTCTTTGCCGATGCCGAGCGGAAGACCTCGACCCTCTGGCTCGGCGCGCTCTGGCAGCCCGCGCCGCGCTGGCTGGCGGGCGTGTTTGGCAATTTCGGCTACGCGCCCACGCGCACGGATTTCACCACGCCCACGCCCTTCGGCCTGGTGCAAAGCGAGACCCGTGACATCACGCGCCAGCTCCTCGTGCGGCCCGGCATTTCCTATGAATGGCGCGAGCACGCGCTGCTCCAGCTCGACTACGAATACGCGCGCTTTTGGAACGACACCGGCAGCCTCGAGGTGCATCGCTTCCGGCTCGGCGGCGACCTGCCGCTGGCGCGTTTCTTTTTCGTCCGCGCCGGGGCGATCATGGACACGCGGGGCAATGTGGGCTGGACCGCCGGCTGCGGATTTTACCCGCGCAAAGGCGTGACCTTCGACTTCGCGTATCAGGACGATGTCTTCCCCGAGATTCAGCGCGAGTTCAGCCACGCGCGCACGCTCAACGCCTCGGTGAGTGTGCAGTTTTAGAGCGGCTGCCGAAAGCGGTTTTCGTTTTGGTCTCTTCCTCTTCCTCTTCCGCTTAATCTTCCTCCACGGCCAAGGAGGAAGATTAAGCGGAAGAGGAAGAGGAAGAGTTGGAAATCATTTTTGGCAATCGCTCTTAACCCAGCTCCGCGAGCAGCGCGCGGGCCTCGCGCAGCGGGCGGAGCGCCGCGCCCTCGGTGAACCACGCGGCCACGGGCGCGAGTTCGCGGCGCGCTTCGGCGCTGCGTCCGAGCTGGCGCAAAAGGCGCGCGAGGGAAAGCGCGGCGCGCAGTTCGTGCCAGCGCGCGCCGCAGCGGCGGGCGAGCGCCAGCGCCTCGCGGAAGCAGGCCTCGGCGCGCGGGAAATCGGCCGGCGCGCGCTGCTGCCAGAGCGCGCCTTCGAGATCGGCAAGCCACGGCGCATAGACGTGCTCGCCGGTGCGCTGCACGAAATCGCGTCCCGCGGCGATGGCGGCGAAGGCCTCGTCGAAGCGCCCGAGTTTTCCCGCCAGCTCCGCGAGCGTGGCGAAATGCTGCGGCCCGGCGATGTCCGCGCCGGTCCTCTGCCACAGCGCGATGCCCTGCTGCAGCGCGTCGAGCGCCGCCGCATCCGGCGCGAGCGCGCCGCGCGCCCACGCGGCGATCATCATCGCCGGCGGAATCCAGTAGCCGAAGCCCTGCTCCTGGCAAAACGCCAGATACTCCTCCATCCCCGCGAGCGCCTCCGCCGGCTCCTCGCGCCAGAAATGCACGAGCTGCACGAAATGCCGCGCGAAGGCGATGCTGTGCGGGTGCCGCACCTCCTCCGCGCAATCCCGCCCCGCGCGCACCCAGCGCAGCGCCTCGTCGGGAAAGCCGAGCAGCAGCAGCGCGAGCGCACCCCAGCCCAGCGCCGTGACTTTCGAGTCCAGCGTGTGCCACTGCGGACACGTGAGCCCCTCGGCAAACTCCAGCGCGCGCCGCATGGCCGCGAGCGCCGCATCCAGATCGCCGGTGTAGAAGGCGTGGGCGCCGGTGGAAAACCAGGCCTGGAGGAGCGTGAGCGGCGAGTTTTCCTGCTCGCCCACGCGCCGCATCTGGTCGGCCATTTCGCGCGCCGCGGGAAAATTCGCCGTGGCGATGTACACGCCGAAGAGCACCGGCGCGACCTTGATGACCTGGGGGGCGTCCCCGAGCTGGCGGCAAAGCTCCAGCGCCCGCGCGTAAGTCGCCGCCACCTCCGGCGCGGCGAAGCCCGTGAGCACCGTCAGCGCCCAGCCGCGGAACAGCGTCAGCTCGATCTCGTGGGCGAACCGCGCCGGCGAATCCGGCACCGCTGGGAGCACCGCGAGCCCGCGCCCGACATGCGCCAGCGCCTCGCGCCCCGCGCAGCGATCCGCGGCCTGCGCCGCCGCGCGATGCCAGTATTCCAGCGCTTCCGCAGGCCGTCCGGCCTCGGTGAAATGATGGGCCACGAGCTCGGGCTGCGTCGTTTTCGTCTCGGGAAAACGCTCCTCGATCATCCGCGCAATCTCTTCGTGATGCTGCTGCCGCTTTTTCCGCAGGAGCGACTGGTAGGCCTCCGCCTGGATGAGCGCGTGACGAAACGCGAACATCGCATCCGGGATCGCGCCGAGGCGCGCGAGCAGGCCGGATTCGACGAGCCGGCCGAGCCCCTCGATGAGTTCGCGATCTTCCAGCGGACTGAGCGCGCGCAGCATTTCATAACGAAATTCGCCGCCCAGCACCGCGGCGAGCTGCGCGACTTCGCGCCCCTTGGCGATGCGGTCGAGCTGCGCCATGAGCACCGCGTGGAGCGTGTCGGGGATGGCCAGCTCGCGGCCCGCCACGCCCGCGTCGAGCCCGGAACCCAGCGCCATCTTCACCATTTCCTCGAGGAAAAGCGGCACGCCGTCCGCCTTGCTCACGACCTGGCGGACGAGCTCCGGCGGCAGCGCGCCCGCGCCCGCGAGGCTTTCGACAAACCCGGCGGCGTCCGCCGCGGACAGGCGTTCCAGCCCGATGATCGACTCCGCCGGCCACGCCGCGCGGAACTCGGGCCGCGCCGTGCAGAGCACGAGCACGCGCGGGATCGGGGCGTCCGCGGCGAGGCGGTCGAGCGCTTCGAGCGTGGAGGGATCGAGCCAGTGCAAATCCTCGACGAGCAGGACCACGGGCCGCCGCACGGCGTGGGCCGCGAGCAGGTCGGGCAGCCACGCGATCAAGCGCTGGCGGGCCGCGGCGGGCGACAGCGCCTCCCAGCCGCGGGCCTCCGCGCCCGGCACCGCGAGCGCCGCCGCGAGCAGCGCGCCCGCGGTCTCGGGCGGAAAGGCAAACTCCGCGGCGAACTTTTCGATCTTCTCCAGCCGCTCCTCCGCGCCCTCCTCGCGCGCGAAACCGAGCCGCTGCCGCAGCAGTGCGAGGAGCGGATGGAGCGCGCTGTTTTGCGCCTGCTCCGCACCGGACATCGCCAGCCAGTGGCACGCCCCGCCGCCCAGACCGCGCCGGAATTCCGCGACGAGCCGCGACTTGCCGATCCCCGCCTCGCCCGCGAGCAGCCGCCGTGCGCCCGCGCCCGCGAGCACGCCGGTCCACGCCTCCCGCAGGCGCGCGAGTTCCGCGCCGCGTCCGATGAGCGGGGCCGCCGGAGCTTCCTCCGTTTCCGCCGGCGCGGCTTCGGCCTCCTCGAGCACCTCGAAAACGGTGACCGGCGCGGCGATGCCTTTGAGCGCGACATCGCCGAGCGGCAGGCAGCGAAAAGCGCCGCGCAAAAGCCGGTGCGTGTCGCTGCTGATGACCACCGTGCCGGGCTGCGCCTCCGTTTGCAGGCGGGCCGCGAGATTCGCCGCGAGACCCACGATGACCGACGTTTCCCGCCGCGCGCCGCGTCCGAGTTCCCCCACGACCACCAGCCCGGTATGCACCCCGATCCGCACCTGCACCTCGGGCTGGCCCTCGCGCACGAGCTGCCCGCTCAAGTCCGCGACCGCCCGCACGATCCCCAGCGCGGCGCGCACGCCCAGCACCGCGAAATCCTCCCGCGCCCGCGGATAGCCGAAATAGACGAGCATGCCGTCGCCGTGGTACTGGCCGATGAAGCCGGAGAAGCTCTTGGCCACGGCCCCCGCAGCATCGAGATACCGGCGGATCAGCTCGTGCAAATCCTCGGGATCGAGCTGCACGGAAAGCGGCGTCGAGCCCACGAGGTCGCAGAACATCACCGTCAGGTAGCGCCGTTCGCCGAGGCGCTCATCCGGTGCGCGGTCCGGCCCCGGCTCGGGAAAAGCGCACCCGCAATTTCCGCAAAAGCGAAAACCGTCCGGGCTGCGAAAGTGGCATTGGGAACATTCCATGGGCGCGCGAAAGCTAGCGACCGCGGGGCGCGGGAACAACGGTCATTTCCCTCGCTCCCAAAACATCGATCGGGCGAGCGGGGGGCCAGACTTGCCCGCGGGCGGGCGGCGTGTTTCGCTCGGCGTGCGTGATCATGAAATCCCTCCTCCGTCTCTCCTTCCTCGCTCTCCTCTGCTGCTGGCTGCCGGGCTTCATGGCTCGTGCTGCGGAGCCCGCGGACGGAGGGCGCGGCGAGGTTCAGGCACGCCGCGTTTTGTTTCTCGGCAACAGCATCACCCGGCACGCGCCGCTGGCCAGCATCGGCTGGACGAACGATTGGGGGATGGCGGCCAGCGCGCGGGAAAAAGACTACGCCCACGTCCTCGCCAGTGCCCTCGGCGAACTCACCGGCCACCAGCCCGAGATTCTCACCACCAATATTTCCGAGTTTGAAAGGAACGCCGCGAGCTATGACGCGGGCGACAGGCTCAAGGACGAACTCGCCTTCCACGCGGATCTCGTGATTGTCGCCATCGGCGAAAATGTGCCGCCCCTCGACTCCGACGAGGCCAGGGCCACGTTCCAGGCGAGCCTCGTCAAGCTGCTCACCGCGCTGAAGAGCAACGGCCAGCCGGCTCTTTTCGTGCGCAGTTGCTTTTGGGCGGACGCGGCCAAGGACGCCATCCTGCGGCAGGCCTGCGCCACGGCCGGTGGCGTCTTTGTGGACATCAGCCAGCTCGGCCAGGATCCGGCCAACTCCGCGCGCTCGGAGCGGACCATCGCCCACGAGGGCGTCGCCGGACATCCCGGCGATCGCGGCATGAAGGCCATCGCCGACGCCCTCCTCGCCGCCATCCAGCGCGAAGCGCACCGCGCTCGCTGATCCCAGTTGGGTGCCCGTTTCCCTCACTTTCCCTCCCCATGCTCCGCCCCCGCAAAAAATACACCGTTTTCGATCTCCAGCAGCTCAAGGGCCAGCGCGTCCTCACGCACGGGGCTGAAGTAGGAAGGCAGAATGATGAAGGAAGAAAATGACCTCAAAGAGCGCACCAAGCAGTTTGCGCTGCGCGTTATCCGCTTGTTCGGCAGCCTGCCGAAAACGACGGTGGCGCAGGTGCTCGGCAAACATCGGCGACTACGACGAACGCCCGCCGCGCCACGCCAAAGCCTACCGCCGAGGCGGCGGTGTACGGGACAAGCGGGGGCCGGTGTCTTTGGGCGAGCCAACTTCGCCGCCGAACACCGCCGCCTGCAGCAGGAACGCCTCGCCGCCTTCCGCGAATACATCGCCGACGTCCACGAAGGCCGCTTCCCCGAGCGCAGCCATCTGGTGGAAATGGACGCGCCGTTCCTCGACGAGGTGGTGCGTGCGATCAGCGGGGCGTCTCCGGTGAATGAGGGTTGAGCGCCGCACGTCGTGAAGCCGCGCCTCTATCTCGAAACGACCATCCCGAGCTACCTCGTCGCGCGTCGCAGCGGGCTGGCGCGGATTTCCGCCGACCAGCAGACGACCCAGGATTGGTGGGATTTCCGGCGCGCGGAACACGACCTCTTCATCTCGGAACTCGTCCTGGATGAATCGGCCTCGGGCGATCCCGCCATGGCCGCGGCGCGTCTCGAAAAACTCGCCGGCCTGCCGCAGCTCGCCCAAACCCGCGCGGTCGATCTTCTCGCCCGGCGCATCATCAAGCGCGGCATCATCCCGCTCACCGCCGCGCCGGATGCCACCCACATCGCGCTCGCCGCAGTTCACGCCATGAATTTCCTGCTCACCTGGAACTGCAAACACATCGCCAATGCCTTCAACCGCCGCCGTCTGGAAACGCTCTGCCGCGAGAGCGGATTCGAGTGTCCGCTCATTTGCACGCCGACGGCATTGGTGGAAGGCTGAACCCCATGGAGCCGA
>JAYWEP010000298.1:0-7853 GCA_043779205.1 Chthoniobacter sp.
GCGAGACTTACTTCTTCGTCGGCGATGCGCTCGGCAAAGGAATGCTCAAGCTGCTCCCGAAATGAAGTTCATCGCGCTCGTCCTCACACTCATCGCTCCGCATCTGTTCGCGACGGATGCGCCGATGAAGGACTATGGTCGGAAGGAATACGTGCGCGTTTCCAAAGACCTTCCGCACGTCGAGAGCGCGCCTTGGAGGCTGGTCTGCACGATGCCGTATAACTGCCACTTCCAGCCGTCCATCGAGGTCGAGGCGGAGGCGGGGAAGGTGATCGTTTTCAACTCTACGAATCCGCTCGTGCTTTACCTCACGAAGACGGAAAGCGTGACGACTGGCGCGGGCGTTCAGAATTACGAGGCTAAGGACTGGGTAAGCGGCGAGGGTGCGATCTACACCATCCCGGCGGGGGTGACGGTGCGCGCGGTGAAGTATCGGGAGACGGGCTACGACACGACGTTTGCGGGCTCCTTTGAGTGCAATGACATCGACTACAATGTGCTGTGGAAGAAGGCGGCGCGGACGGCCTACATTTGCATGCGGGAGCATTTCTACGACTGCCCGGATCGGGAGCGCGTGGGCTTTTGGGGCGATGGGACGCCGGAGCTGGACCAGTGCTTTTATGTCTTCGATGAAAAGTCGCACCGGCTGTGCAAGGATCTCGTGCTGCGAAAGCTGGAGCCGAAGTTTTACCCAGGGCAGCACCTGGAGTTTCTCGGCGATTACGGGCTGTGGTTTTACTATTTGCAGACGGGAGATTTGGAGTCGCTGCGCGCGGTGTATGACCAGACGAAGACGTTTCTTTTTGAGACCTATCAGTTCGGCAATAAGCGGACGTGGTTCGATTGGGGGAAGGAGAACAAGGATACCGCCGTCATCGAGACGTGCTTTTATTTTAACTGCCTCGGCACGCTGAAAAAGATGGCGCTCGCGACGGGACACGAGGCGGATGTGGCGCTTATCGACGGGAAGCTGGAAGGCATCCGAAGCACGTTCGACAGTCTTTACTGGAAGGGCGGCTATTACATGTCTGCGCAGGTCACTGAGCCGGACGACCGGGCGAACGCGATGGCCGTGAATGTGGGGCTTGCGGATCGCGCGAAGTGGGCGGCGATCTACGAAAACGTGCTGACGAAGAAGACCTATGCGAGCTGCTTCTTCGACCGCTGGGTCTTCGAGGCGCTCTGCACGATGGGCAGGCAGGAGCGCGCCCTCCTGCGCATGTCGGAGCGTTACCAGACGATGATTCCCTGCGCCTTCACGACGCTGTGGGAGCACTACGACCGCTGGTGGGCGTCGCGCATTGATGCCTTCGATGCAGGCTCGTCGCTTAATCACGGCTGGAACCCACCGGCGCTGATCCTTTCGCAAACCATCGCCGGAGTTTCGCCCGAAGCGCCGGGCTGGAGCACTTATCATGTGCTGCCGAAAGAGGCGTTTCTCCGCGCAATCAAAGTCGTCGTGCCGTCCATCAAAGGGCCGATCAGCGTGGAGCTAAAAAAGAGCGCCACCGAGTTTGCGCTCGCGCTCACTTCGCCCGCCGCGACGACGGCCATCGTGGGAATTCCGAAAGGCTCGTTCACCACGCTCGACACGATCAAAGCGGGCGGCGTCACTATTTGGGATGGCACCTTTCGTGGCGGCGTGGAGGGCATCACTTGGAATGGCGAGGATGCCGACTACGTGAAGTTCAACGTCGCGCCCGGCGCGTGGAAATTTGTCGGCCTCGGAAAACTGCCGCTCAATTTGCCCAAGCCGCCCCCGCCGCCACCTTCCGCCGCTCGTCCGCTCGACAAGAAATCGTGGACCGCGTCCGCGTCCGTGGCCGACGGGACAACTCCCGTCAACGGCACCAAGATCCCCATTGATGTCTCGGCGGCGAATGCCCTCGACGGCGATCACTGGACTGGCTGGCGCGACATGACGCAGACCCAGCACGCCGGGCAGTGGTTCCAGGTGGACATGAAGCGCGACGAGCATTTTACAAAGGTCATCCTCGATAACACCTGGGCGCTCTGGGATTCGCCCGATACCTATGCCGTCGCCGTCTCGAAAGACGGCACCACATGGAGCGACCCCATCGCCACAGGCCGCGGCCAACTCGGCATCACGACGATTTCCTTCCCCGAGCAAACCGCGCGCTACCTCCGCATCACCCAGACCGGAGCAAGCGCCAAGTATCACTGGTCCATTTACGAGTTCGATGTTTTCGCCGCGCCGTGATCGGCGCATCCCGGTAAATACCCGGCGGTTTCGGTCGTGTGAGCCGCATCTGTTCCGCCTCTCTCGGCTATGCCGAGTTTCATGCGGGCGTGCGCTTCCACGCCAAGACACAACGGTCGAGAGGAGATAGGGTGCCCAGCATGTTCCGCCTGACTCTCCACAGCATTCTCGCCGCGTCCGTCCTGCTCACCGCGTCCGCTCTTGCGGCGGAGCCGCCGAAGACTCCGCCCGATCTGACGCAAGACAGCGCGGTGGATCGCAAGCTGACTTACAATCTCGGCGCGACGGGGCTGCGGGGGTGGATTTACACGAGGCCGGCGACTCACTTCGATGGGCTGCAAGGGCGGACGACGGCGGCGAGCCGGCAGATTTTGGTAACGCATGTGGGCGTGAAATCGCCGGCGGATGGCGTGGTAAAGGTGGATGACGTGATCCTCGGCGCGGGCGGGAAACTTTTTAGCGACGATGCGCGGAAGAGTTTTGCGGGGGCGATCCAGACGGCGGAGCAGTCGAGTGTTTTGAAAATGACGATCTGGCGCGCGGGGAAGGCGCAGGACGTGGAGCTGAAGATGCGCGTGCTCGGGGCGTATAGCGCGACTGCGCCTTACGACTGCGCGAAGTCGAAGCGCATCTTTGACGAAGCGTGCAAGGTGCTGGCGGAGGAGCCGCTGAAGGACGGTGTGATGGGCTCGATCAGCGCGCTGGCCCTGCTCTCGACGGGCAATGCGGAGTATCTGCCGAAGGTGCGGGAGTTCGCGCACAAGATGGGGCCGACGACGCTGAAGCTGGAGCTGAAGGACGGGATGGTGGTGTGGGATTGGGGCTATCGGAATCTTTTCCTGAGTGAGTATTTCCTGCTCACGGGCGACAAGGAAGTGCTGCGCGCCATCGGCGAATACACGCTCTCGCTGGCAAAGGGGCAGAGTTTATATGGGACGTTTGGGCATGGCATTTCGCGGCTCACTGCGGAGGGGAAATTGCACGGTTCCATCCCGCCGTATGGGCCGGTGAATGAAGCGGGGTTGATCGGAAATCTTGCAATCGTGATGGGAAAAAAATGCGGCGTCGCGGACCCGGAGGTGGATGCGGCCGTCGCGCGGGCGGCAGGATTTTTCGGTTACTTCGTGGACAAAGGATCGATCCCCTACGGCGAGCACGAGCCGTGGCCTTACCACGAAAACAACGGGAAGGTTTCCATGTCCGCCGTGCTGTTTGCGCTGCAAGGCGGACGGGTGAAGGAGGCGCAGTTTTTCGCGAAGATGGCGACTGCGGGCTATCGCAACCGGGAGTGCGGGCACTCGGGGCAGGGCTTTAGTTATTTGTGGAGCGCACTCGGCGCGAATGTCGGCGGGCCGGCGGCGGCAGCGGCGTTTGTGCGCGAGGCATCGTGGCATCTCGACCTCGTGCGGCGGTGCGATGGGTCGTTCACTTACGACGGCGGCGAGCAATACGGCGCGGGCAAAACGGACGACGACACTTACTACGGGAAGAGCGGCTACTACGGCATGAGCCCCACGGCGACGTATGTGCTGACCTATGCGATGCCTTTGAAAAAACTGTGCATCACCGGCAAGGAAGCAAAGCCCGCGAGTTGGCTGAGCGCGGCGGACGTGGCGGGCGCGATTGCCTCCGGGCGGTTCGATACGGTGCGCGCGAAAATGAGCGCGAAGGAACTCGTCGCGGCATTTGGCGATTGGTCGCCCATCGTGCGCGGCTGGGCGGCGGAGGAACTGGTGAGCCGCCCCGAGGCGAAGGCGATGGTGCCGCAACTCATCGCGCTCGCCGACGGCAAGGACGTGCATTTGATCCAAGCCGCGTGTGAGGCTCTCGGCGAAATCAAGAGCGTGGATGCGCTGCCCGTCCTCGTGCGCCAGCTTTCGCACGCCGACCGGTGGGTGCGATTCAAGGCCGCGCAGGCCATTCGGAAAATGAGCGGCGCGGCGAAACCCGCCATCCCGGAAATCCTCAAGGCGCTCGTGCAAACCGCGGAGCCGCTGCTGCCGGTGAACTGGGCCGACCCCGTGCAGCTCACGCACGGCCAACTAGCCGCGGCGCTCTTCGACGGCCCGCTCGCCGACGCGGTGCAAGCCGCCGATCCGAAGCTGCTCTACCCCGCGATCCAAGTCATCTCGCGCAACCCCGACGGCATGGCGCGCGGAAAACTCGGCAGCTTTTTTGATCGGCGCTTGAAGCTCGAAGACGTGGTTGCACTAGCTCCCGACATCCTCGCCGCCGTGAAAACGCCGAGCCCGGCGGACACGATGTTCAGCAACGACATCCGCATGGGAGGCTTCAAGGCGCTGACGAAATATCACTTCAAGGAAGGCATCGAAGCCGGAGTCGAATTCGCCAAAACGCAAGGCGGCCACGGCAGTCAAAAGCGCACCGGGGAAATCATGAAAGAGATCGTGAGCTACGGAAGCGCCGCGCGAGGAGCTGTGCCGGAACTGCGCGAGCTGATCGTTTCGCTCAACGCACAATGCGAGCGTGGCGAATTCCCCAAAGGCGAACTCAACAACCGGCGAATCGGTGACGTGGAGGAAGCCATCAAATCCATCGAAGCCGCGACCACGCAGCCGGAGCTGCGGAGCATCCCGGCGCAGTCGAAGGGCGGATCGAATCGCTGAAAACACACCATGAAACACACCGCATTCACATTCCTCGTCCTCGGCATCTTGGTGCTGCCTTCGTTCGTCATTGCTGTGACACCGACTCCATATCAGTCCTGGCAGCACTCGGGCGCGCTCACGATTCTCACCACGCCGGACGGTGCGAATCTCCCGGCGTCCGCATCGGTCGAGCAGTTTCCGCTGCTCGTGCGGTTGCACAGGGATTGGTTCGATTTTGCAAAGGCGAAGCCGCATGGCGAGGACGTGCGATTTTCCTCGGGCACGGGCGAAGCGCTGGCATTTGAAATCGAGGAATGGGATGCGGCGAATGGCGCGGCGAGCATCTGGGTGCGCGTGCCGCGCATCACGGGGAATGCGCGGCAGACGATCCGCGTGCATTGGGGCAAGGCGGATGCGGCGGGCGAATCGAATGCGCGCGCGGTCTTCAACGAATCGAACGGCTACTTGAGCGTGTGGCATCTCGGCGATGAAGTGCGCGATGAAGTCGGCACGCTGGAGTCGAAGGACACGGGCACGACGACGACGGCGGGCGTCGTCGGGAAGGCGCGGCATTTCGCGGGGAAGGCGGGCATTTTTTGCGGGGATAAAATCACGGGCTATCCGACGGGCGCGGGCTCGCACAGTTCGGAGGCGTGGTTCCGCGCGGAGAAACCGAACTCGACGATCATGGCGTGGGGCAATGAGCAGGCGCAGGGCAAGGTGGTGATGCAGTTCCGCAGTCCTCCTCATGTGCAGATGGACTGCTGGTTTTCCGGCGGCAATGTGAGCGGCGAAAGCCGCGTGCCGCTCGGTGAATGGACGCACGTCGTGCATACTTATCGCGAGGGCGAATCCGTGATCTATGTGAACGGCGTGGTGGATGGAACGAACACGCGCAACGGCCCGCCGATGGCGACCAAGAGTCCGGCGCGGCTGTGGATCGGCGGGTGGTACCACAACTACGATTTCGTCGGCGACCTCGACGAAGTGCGGGTGTCGAAGGTGGCGCGCCCGGCGGACTGGGTGCGGCTGCAATTTGAAAATCAGAAGCCGCTGCAGACGCTCGTGGGACCGATCGTGCAGGCGGGCGCGGCGTTCGCGGTTACGCCCGCGCAGGCGACGGTGCCGGAGGGGAAGAGCGCGACTTTCACCGCGCAAGCGGGCGGCGCGCAGAAGATCGTGTGGTCGCTCGTGCGCGATGGACACGAGACCGTCGTGGCGGTGGATCGGTTTGCGTTCACCTTCGAGGCGGGGCGCGTGACGGGGGACAAGGCGGTGACGCTGCGATGCAAGGCGGTGACGGCGGACGGCGTGAAGACGAAGGACATTGCGATTGCAATCCGGGAGATGATTCCCGATCCGGTTTTCACGCTCGCTGCTCCTGCGGCGTGGGACGGGCGCGCGACGATCCAGATCGTGCCGCTGGTGACGAATCTCGATGCGATGAGAGCGAATGGTGCGGGTGATTTGAAAATCGGGTGGAGCGCCGGTCCGTTCGCCGTGACCAAGGAAGTCGTCGGCAGCGAACTCAGCGGCAAGAATCAGCAAACCCCGACGCTGAAAGCGGCGCAGCCCGGCCGGCTCGTCCTCACGCGCGCGCAGAAAAGCGGCCCGCTCGTCGTGACCGCGACGGTGAGCAATGGCGGCAAGCCGGTCGTGCAATCGCTGATCATCGCGGTGACGGAGCCGCTGCGCGATGCGTGGGTGGCGCGAATTCCGGACAAGGATGAGAAGCCGGAGGACGGGCAGTTTTTCGCACGCGACGACAGCGGCGAAGGCACGCTCTTTTACCACGGCACGCTCGACGCCGCTGCGAGCACCGTTTTTCTCATGCTCTATGCCGACGACAAGCTGATCCTGAAAAAAGCAACCATGACCGAAAGGGACAATTCCTACGCCCTTTCGGTGAAACTCAAACCGGGGCTGATCAAATATCGCGTCGAATTCGGCGCGGACGGCAAGGTGCTGCACACTGCGGGCAACTTGATTTGCGGCGATGCGTTCCTGCTCAATGGCCAGTCGAACGCGGTGGCGACGGATTGGGGGAAGGAGGAACCGCCTGCGTTTCACAGCGAGTGGATCCGCACTTTCGGAAATGCGTCGGGCAGTCCGAAGGGCGAGCATGTGTGGGGTGAGGCGACGTACCGCAGCGCGGGCGGGAAATTGCAGATCGGATATTGGGCGATGGAACTCGCGAGGCGGCTCGTCGAAAATGAGAAGGTGCCCGTGTGCATCATCAACGGCGCAGTCGGCGGCACGCGCATTGACCAGCATCAGCGCAACGCCGCCGATCCGACGGACATGACGACCATCTACGGTCGTCTGCTGTGGCGCGTGCGCGAGGCGCGACTCACGCACGGCATCCGCGGCGTGATGTGGCATCAGGGCGAAAATGATCAGGGCGCCGACGGGCCGACCGGGGGCTTCGGCTGGGAAAATTACCGCGCATTTTTCATCGAACTCGCCGCCGCGTGGAAGCAGGACTTCCCGAACATCCAGTACACGCACGTCTTCCAGATTTGGCCGAAGTCGTGTTCTATGGGCATCAACGGATCGGACAATCGCCTGCGCGAAGTGCAGCGCAATCTGCCCACGGCGTTTTCAAAAATGGGCATCATGTCCACGCTCGGCATCGAGCCGCCCGGCGGTTGCCATTACCCGCCCGCCGGCTACGTCGAGATCGCGAAGCTCATCCTGCCGCTGATCGAGCGCGATCATTTCGGGAGGAAATTCGCGACCTCGATCACGCCGCCGAATCTCGTGCGCGCGTCTTTTACGAGTGCGGGAAAAGACGCGGTTGCGCTGGAATTTGATCAACCCGTGAAATGGGACGACTCGCTCGCAGGGCAATTTTACCTCGATGGCGAAAAGGGCAAAGTCACCTCGGGCAGCGTCGCAAAAAATGTCGTCACTTTGAAACTCGCCGCGCCCTCAGCCGCAAAAACGATCACCTATCTCGACAGCGCCGCATGGAGCCAGAAGACGCTGCTCCGCGGCGAGAATGGGATCGCTGCGCAGATCGG
>JAYWEP010000299.1:0-12707 GCA_043779205.1 Chthoniobacter sp.
GCCAATGCGCGCCACGCTTTCATCGGCCTCTCGCCGGATGCGGTGGGGCATTTCGCCGCGCGGGCGACGGTCGCGGGAAATACGGCGACGATCAATTCCGCCGCGCTCGCCTTCCCGCGCTGGGTGCGCCTCGTCCGCACGGGCGCGACGCTTGCGGGCTACGTCTCCACCGACGGCCTGACGTGGACGCAGGTCGGCGCGACGACCACTTTCACCAGCCTCGCACCGTCGCTGCAATTCGGCTTCGCCGTGGCCAGCGGCACGACCGCGACGCAGGCCACGGCGCTCGCGGAGTTCGACAATTTCTCGCTGCGCCCCGGCCCGTACATTTGGTCAAACGCCGCGACCGGCTCGACCCTCGCCTGGACGCAAAGCGCGAACTGGCAGTCGTCCGTCAACGCGGTGCCGGGCGCGACGAGCGCGGTGGAATTTCTCAGCGGCCTGACCGTCGCCGCCGGCACGGTGACCGCGAACAATGATGTCGCGGGAACTTTCCCGATGAACAGCCTGCGCCTCTCCGGCACCGGCCCCGTGAGCGGCGCCGCGATCGCCGCGCTCACCGGCAATGCGCTGCAACTCACCGGCACGGGTCCGGTGGTCACACTCGACGCGACGGCGGGCACGGGATTCACGTACTCCGTGGCCCACGCGCTCACGCTTTCCGCCGACACGACTTTCACGGGCGCGGGGACGGCGGCATTCAGTTTCGACGGCGTGCTGAGCGGCGCGGGCGGGCTGGTGAAAGCGGGCGCAAGCACGCTCACGCTCACCGCGGCGAACAACTACGCGGGCCCGACGACAATCAGCGCGGGCACGCTCGCGCTCGGCGGCGCGGGCACGCTCGGCGCGAACGCGGTGACGGACAACGCGACGCTGGATTTCCGCCGCACGGATACCGCGCTGGTCATGGCGAATGTCATCGGCGGCACCGGCGCGCTCACGGTGAACGGTGCTCCGGCGAGCATCGTCACGCTCACCGGCCCGAACACTTTCACCGGCAATGTGACCGTGAACGTGGGCGGACTGCGGATCACCAAGGCCGCGGCGCTCGGCACCGGCGCGAAGACCATCACGGTCCTCAACGGCCACACCGGATTTTCCAATGTCCGGCTCGATGGGAGCGGGGGAAACATCGTCCTGCCGGCGACGATCAGCTTCACCACGACGGACCTGAACGGCACGATCATCAACGAGGCGGGCAACAACAGCATCGCGGGCAATTTCACGCTCACCTCGGGCGGCGGCGACACCCGGCTCACCGTGCTCGCGGGGACGCTGACCACGACCGGCACTTTCACGCCCGACACGACGAACCGGAACCTCGCGCTCGACGGCGCGGGCAATGGCACCTTCGGCGGCGTGCTCGCCAATGGCACCGGGGCAAACATCGTCGGCTTCATCAAGGACGGCGCGGGCACCTGGACGATGAGCGGCGCGAATACTTACACCGGCGCGACGGCGCTCAATGCCGGCGCGCTCGTCGTGAATGGCAGTATCGCCGCCGGCGGCACCGTGACCGTGGCGAGCGGCGCGACGCTCGCGGGCACCGGCAGCATCGCGGCGGCGACCGTCGTGAACGGCAACCACGCGCCCGGCGTGACCATCGGCACGCAGACCTTCACCGGCGCGCTGACCTATGGCGCGGCGAGCCGCATGAAATGGGAACTCGCGGGCAACACCGGCGCGGGCGCGGGCGTGAGTTTCGACAAGATCACCGCCGCCGCCGTGACCGTCACGGGCGGCGCAGCCATCGACGTGCTCGTGAACTCCGCAGGCAGCGCCGTGGATTTCACCACCGCTTTCTGGCTCACCGCGCGGAGCTGGACCGTGCTCACCGGCACGAGCGTCACCGGCACGTTCGCCGCCGGCACGGTCACGAATGATTCCGCCACCCACGCCGCCGCGACCTACGGCACCTTCGCCGTGCAGCAGACCTCCACCGCCGTGAACCTGACGTGGACGCCGTTCGCGCCCATCGTCGTCTGGCGCAATCTCCAGTTCGGCGCGAACGCGGGCAACGCGGCCATCTCCGGCGACTTCGTGGACGCGGACAAGGACGGGCTCGTGAACCTCATGGAATACGCCACCGGCAAAAACCCGAACGCCTTCAACCCCGGCGGCCTGCCGCAGCCCGTCATCGAGGGAGCCTACCTCACCATGACCTACACGCGCGCCAAAGCCGCGACCGACATCACGCTGCGCGCCGTCTGGTCCACGGCGATGAGCGGCTGGAGCGCGGCGGGCGTGACCGAGGCCATCCTCGCGGACGACGGGACGATTCAAACGGTGAAAGCGAAAGTGTTCATCGCGCCCGACGCGAAAAAATTCCTCCGCCTCGAAGCCACGCGCCCGTGACGCGCAAAGGGCGGCTGCCGGGGAAGCTGCCAGCCTCCCCCTGCAGCCGTGTCCCGCCACCGCGCGCCGCATCCACGCGGCACCCGTGCCGACGGTGGTGATGGATGCGGCCTTCCTGCTGCTGCCGCACAGGCCGCACGGGGGGCGGTTTCTCATACGAAATACGCGCGTTCTCATTCCCCCAGGACGCTCATGTGGTATGGTCAGGAACCATGCCGTGAGACATTCCGCGAGTGATTCCCGCGCTGCATCCCTGCTGGGTCATCTCGCAAGGCTCATTACGCCAAACCTCCTACTTCATATCCATTCCACCAAAACGAGCGCAAAGCACTGCTGTTCGGCTAAACTTACCAGGCCATGACCATTACCAGCCAATGAATCCCGCTCCTGCAAGCCCATTTCACGAACTGAGGCGGCTTCGTGCTGGCCGGATGGGTGGCGGAGCCATGTGACTTACCTATGAAAGCCCGCTCCCATTTCCATTCACGCGGAGTCGCGCTGGTCATCGTCCTTTCCTTTCTGATTCTCATCTCGGTCATCATCCTGGCCTTTTTCTCCAGCGTCAGCACCGAACTCACGAACTCCAAAGCCGTGGCGAATTCGGCCACAACCCATCAGTTGGCGGATTCCGCGGTCAATGTCGTGATGGCTCAATTGGTCGATGCCACCAAGGGACAGGACTCCTCGAACGCGACCCTGGCCTGGGCCTCGCAACCGGGCATGATCCGCACCTTTGACACCACGGGCCAAGCGAAGGATTTTTTCAAACTGTATTCCTCGGATCAGATGACGGCCGATGGCGGCAGCTTCGACGCGAAGGCCGAGGTTCCGCCGACCGATTGGAACACGGCCGCCAACAGCGAGCTTTACACCGACCTCAATGCGCCGGGGGTGGATTCCCAAGGCCTGCCCGTCTATCCGATTGTCGATCCCGCGGCGGATGGGACCAAGCCGGTGCTCGGTCAACCCATTGATCTCAAGGTGGAAGGATTCTCGATCACTTCGCCGCCTGGATATAACAGCAGCAAGGACAACCGTGCTCCGATGCCGGTGAAATGGCTCTACGTTCTGAAGGACGGAACCCTCAAGCCAGGGTCCGGCGCAGGCGTTGGAAACATCAATGTCATCGGTGCCACGACGGCCAATCCCATCGTCGGACGCATCGCCTTTTGGGCCGATGACGAGACGGCCAAGGTCAATATCAACACCGCCTCGGAAGGTGTGTATTGGGACACTCCGCGGATTTTCTCCCCGGAAGATGTCGGGGCGTCAGCCGCAGGTTATTCACCGGGGGCCGTCGCCAGCACGCCGGGTCTGGGGCTCTGCCAGCCCGCGAATCGCGAGTATCAGCGCTATCCGGGACACCCGGCCACGACTTCGCTCAGCCCGATCTTTGGCAGTCTCCTGGCCTCCCCGGTCCCCGCATTCTCGAATAACTACGCCGCCATCACCCCAGGCAATGCGGCACAACTGGATCCATACTATAATATCGCTCCCCGCATCGGGATGACGGCCACGGGCGGGGTGGCGCAGGGTGGCGGCGGATCAAACGGTGGAACCCGAATCCCGGCGGCGATGACTCTGGACACCGACCGCCTCTATGCCTCAGTCGATGAACTGATGTTCACTCCGGTCCTGACCACGACCGGATCGCCGCCATCGCGCGTCCCGAATACTGCGGCCAACTCCAAGAATCCGAAGACCATTACCAAGGGTGTCTTGGAAAAGGCGAGGTTCTTCATCACCGCCAACAGCAGTGCGCCCGAGGTGACGCTTTACAACACGCCCCGCATTGGCATCTGGCCGGTCAATGTCGATCCGCTCAAGCAAACCGCCTTCGACAAACTGGCGGCGTTTTGCGGGACGATAGGTAGCAATGCAGGTAACGATGAATATTACTTCACCCGCGAGGATGCGCGCAGTGCCACGAAGGATTTCACGCCGAGGAATCAAACTCTTTACAAATATCTTCAGGCGCTGACCTCGAAAGCGGTCCCCGGTTTTGGCGGGAAGTTTTCCGACAAGTATCCGGCGGGGTCAGATGGGGTGACGGACTGCGATCAGATCCTGACCTCGATTTATGACTATATCCGCTGCGTCAATCTCAGTGACACTTCAACCGGGGCCAAGCCGTTCACGCCTCTGACTAATTTTAATAACAAGAACTTGGCATCGACCGCTGGCGCGGGTGAGGTGATCCCCATCCGCATCAATAACACTCAGGGCTTCGGACGTTTCGATACCGTGGCGGAATTGGACCTGCTCTTCCACGGGACTCATAAATTCGCGACGAGCAACAGGGCGGACAAAATGAAGGCGGTTGTGATGATGAAGTTTGGTTCGCCGATGCAGGGTAACGTCGGTTACCAGCCGAACCTCAAATACCGGATCACCGGGCTGGATACCTTGAAAATCACGGACGCCAAACCGGAGGCGGTGTCACTCAATCTCCCGAATGATGCCACCAACATCATTGAGGTTCCCGACAACCAGACCTGCCACGGCCGCTCCTTCGGTGGCATCGAGGGGCCGGCCATGGCCTTCACGAATAAACCGTTGCTCGACAGAAGCACCAACAAACGCCTAACGACTTCCGGCGGTGAGCTGCCGGGCAACTATCCGTTTTTCTCGAAGCAGGAGATCGCCCTGGGTTTTGCCGACAGCGTGACCACTTTCGCGCTCTCTGCCGGAACCATTAAGGTGGAAGTGATCGCGGTGGACACCAAGGCCATCGTGCAAACACTGACGTTCAAGATTCCCAAGACCGATAAAATCAAAATTCCTGACTTTAATAACAACTATTCGGATTTCAATAAACGTCTCAGTACTATGCAAACCGATTGGGGCAACTGGACGTTGCCGATTCAAAATGAGGATACGGTGATTGGCCTGGAACTGGCCGGAACCAAGGGGAATGATGCCTCCAATACCACCGACAACACCGCTGGCGATCTCAGGATGGTGGCCGCCCGGCAAACCGTCGCGGATTCTTTCTTTCGGCCACATCTGGATTGGTCGAATACGATGAGCGCGAAATCACCCGGCAAAGCTTACGGCTTGATTGCGTCGCTCGGCCTGCGGTATCCCGGGGCAACCAGCGGGGCGTTAGTGGCGAATGCCAATTACATGAACGGCGACGTGAAGCAGCCGGGCATTCCCTCCCGCGTCCCGCTGACCGACGGAGTGCGGAGGGCGGATGGGAAACCCGGCGATTGGGATACCGGTGTCGGTTTGCAGAAAGACGGGGCTTATATGAACAAGGCCGACGAGGGGGACCAGCAGTTCACCAACTACCTGGATGGCAGCGGGCGGATTCCCTATATTACCAAGGACGATTTTTTTCAGGCCGATGGGACGGCTTTTTCACCGAACCGGCAGGTTCCTTCCTCCATGATGTTTGGCGGGATTCCTACCGGCGTGCAGCGCAATCTTCCCTGGCAGACCCTGCTCTTTCATCCCAGGCCGGAAGATATCAGCCATCCGGGCAAGGCTTCGCCGCCGGACCATTTGCTGGCCGACCTTTTTTGGATGCCCATTGTCGAGCCCTGGGCGATCAGCCAGCCCTTTGCGACGATGGGTAAGATCAACATGAACTACCAGATTGTACCCTTCACCTATATCCAGCGGAGCACCGGATTGCAGGCGGTGATGAAGGGGACAAAATTCATGGCACTCCAGGTCGGGGATGCCACGAGCTACAAGCCGCACATCACGTCGATCGGACAAACTCCAAACGCGTCTCTCGACCATCGGAGGTATTCCATCGACATGGCCAAGACGCTCGCTGATTTCGACACGAAGTTTAAGAACAATGAGGTTTTCAAGTCCGCCACCCAGATTTGTGAAATGAACCTGATTCCACCGCAGGTGGCTGGCTCCCCGGGCATGGCGGCGTTCTGGAATAACAATCAACTCACGGGCGACAACCTGCGGGAGAAGCCGTATGTGGACATCTATCCGCGGCTGACGACGAAGTCGAACACCTACACGGTGCATGTCCGCGTCCAGGCTTTGAAAAAAGCACCCGTCACACCGGCAAATCCGGCAGATAAATGGGATGCTTCCAAAGACAAAGTGGTGGGGGAGTATCGGGGGTCGTCGATTCTGGAACGCTATATCGACGTGAACGACCCGCTCCTGCCGGATTTTGCGACGAAGTTTGCAAACAACCCCAATGATAGTGCGCTGAATATCGACCAATACTACAAGATGCGCGTGGTCAGCACGAAGCGGTTCGCGCCGTGAGAGACAGTGCGTGAAGTCCGGGAAAGAACCCGCCGGCGGGAGACCGTCCGGCACCTCCATGCCTGAGTGCTGATGATCAAAATCCCCCGCGTTGGCGCTAGTCAACCGCCCGGTTCTCTTCGGCGAACTGCGGTTCCGCCCACCTACGGCCGCTGCATGGGCACGCCTTTGTAGATGCCGCCGGAGACCACCGTCTCGCCGTCACGGATCACGAAGGCGGTGCGGGTGGGTTTTCTCTCGTCGTAGAAAAGCGTGGTGAAACCGCCGCCGGAAATCTCGGTGCGGGCGGTGCGGACGGGCTCGCCGAGCTGCTCGATGAGGGCGTCTTTGGCCATGCTGCCAAAGGCGTTGGCCTCCGCCTGGGTCGCCGATTTGATCGCGTAAAAGGCCGCCTTGAGTTTCTTCTCCTTCGCGGCCTTCAAGGCTTCATCGCGGCCTTGGGATTCGACGGTGTCCTGCACCTGTTTCTGCTCCTCGCCGTGCTCCCTGGCCATCTGGCGGTCAGCCAAAGTCTTGTAGCCGATTTCCTTTTGAATCTCCGACGGCAGATTCTCCGACGGCACCACGGCGATGCCGCCATCGTGCGCGATCTTGACGGACACCGCCCCGATTTCGGTGATCTCCGCCTTGGTGAAAATCCGGCCGTCCCGCGTCTTGATGGTGCGCTCGCCTGCGCGGGAGGACACGAGCAGGAGCATGGTGAAAAGGGCGGTGGCGAAGAGTTTCATGCGTCCCGTGGAATCGGGCGCGGCCACTGCGGCGGCTGTAGGGGGAAGCTGGCAGCTTCCCCTACAGCCCGCCCCGCAGCGCGTCGACACGCGCCTTCACCTCGGGCGGCATTTTCAGCAGCTCGGGCCAGCCGCGGGTGTAGCCTTCGCCGGGGAGTTTGCGCGTGGCGTCGAGGCCCATGTGCGAGCCGATGCACGGGACGGTCTGCGCGTGATCCAGCGCGTCGCACGGGCTTTTCACGAACGTGGAGTCGCGCTGCGGATCGGTGTTGGCGCAGAGGCGGAAGAGCACCTCGCTCGTGTTATGCACGTCGCAGTCGGCGTCCACGACGATGATGTATTTGCTGAACATCATCTGCCCCATGCCCCACAGGCCGTGCATGATTTTGTAAGCCTGCCACGCGTACTGTTTGCGGATCGAGACAAAGACCATGTTGTGAAACACACCCTCCGCCGGCAGCGCGAGATCGACGATCTCGGGGAAGTTCATTTGGAAGACCGGGAGAAAAATCCGCACGCTCGCCGTGCCCATGTAGAAGTCCTCCATCGGCGGGATGCCGACGACCGTGCAGGGATAAACGGCGTCGCGCCGGTGCGTGATCGCGGTGAGGTGAAAGACGGGATAGTCATCCACCGGCGTGTAGAAACCGGTGTGGTCGCCGAACGGTCCCTCGGCCCGCAGTTCGCCCGGCTGCACGAAGCCTTCGAGCACAAAATCCACGTCGGCGGGGACTTCGAGATCCACGGTCTCGCATTTCACCAGCGGCACGGATTTTTTGCGGATGAAACCGGCGAACATGATCTCGTCGAGCCCGTCCGGCAGCGGCGCGGTGGCGGCGAAAGTGTAGGCCGGATCGCCGCCGAGCGTCACCGCCACGGGCATGCGCTCGCCCCTTTCGTAATACCGCCGCCCATGCCGCGCGCCGACCTTATGCACCTGCCAGTGCATACCCGTGCTGCGCTCATCATAGACCTGCATGCGGTACATCCCGAGGTTCCGCTCGCCAGTATCCGGGTCGCGCGTGTGGACGCATGGGAACGTAATGAAGCGCCCGCCATCCTGCGGCCAGCATTGCAAGATGGGCAGGTCGAGCAGCGTCGGCAGTTGGACGTTGGGCGTTGGACGTTGGACGTTGGACGTTTCCGCGAAGCGGTAAATGACCTCCTTGCACGGCCCGCTCGCCACATGCTTCGGCTTCGCATTGAGCAGCCCGAGCCCCTGCATCGCCAGCGTCCAGGCGTGGCGGAGCGAGGTGGGCGGCTTCGCCTTGAGGATGAGCTGCATCTGCGCGGCCAGCTCGTCCACGGACTCCAGCCCCAGCGCCATGGCCATGCGTTTGCGCGAGCCCATCGTATTCACCGCCAGCGGAAACGGCGACACCGCGCCGTTGACCGTCGGCTTTTCAAAAAGCAGCGCCTGCCCGCCGCCGGGCGATTTCATTTCGCGATCCGCAAACTCCGTGATCTCCAGTTCCGTCGCCACCGGCGCGGCGATGCGGCGCAATTCACCCGCGCGGTCGAGCGCGGTGAGAAAAGCGGAGAAGGAATCGTAGGCCATGGGCGGACGGTAGCGGTCTTCGCCGCCGCTTGGCGAGCGGATGCGCGGGCCGAAAATTGGTGCTCGACAGCGGGCGGAGGAGGCAAACGCTCGCTGCGATTCGCAGCGTCCCTTCCTATGAGCAAACTCCGCACACTCCTCGTCTTGGGCATCCTCGCTCTCAGCCTCACCGCTTCGGTATTCGGAAGTCCGGTCACCCTCGGGCAATGAACGCCAACTCATCGTCGCACATGAAACTGCATTTCACCCTCCTCCTGCCGCTCACCGCGTCTCTTGCCATGGCCGGCTCGCGCACGAGCGCCAGCTATTCCATCGCCGCCGAGACCGCCGATGCCGGCGGCCGGCGCATCGCGAGCGCGAACTACACGAGCGACGGCAGCGCCGGTGGCGTCGCCGGGATTTCCACGGTGGTCGCACCAGTCGCCGCCGCGAAGCATGGCTACATCGGCCAGCTCTTCGACGTGACCGGCCTCACCCTCACCGCCGCCACGCTCAATGTGAACGAAGGCACCACCGACCAGCTCGGCGCATGGCAGCTTCTCGACGACGCCACTTTCCTCGCCGTCCCCGCCGTGAGCGTGGCGTGGAGCGTCGCCAGCGGCCCGCTCACCGGCATCGACGCCAGCGGGCTCGCCACCGCGAGCCTCGTTTATCAGGACACCGCCGCCACCGCGCAAGGCATCTATCTCGGCCAGACCGGCACGCTCGGCTTGACCGTGAAAAATGTGAGCCTCGACGACTTCGGCGCGTATGCCGGCGACGGCCTCGACGACGCGTGGCAGGTGCAATACTTCGGCCAGCCGCCGAATGCGAACGCCGGGCCGAATGTGGATTTCGACGGCACCGGGCAGACGAACTTTTTCAAATACATCGCCGGGCTGAACCCGCTCGATCCGACATCGCGCTTCACCCTCGCCATCCAAAGCGTGCCCGGCCAGCCCGCGCAGAAGAACCTCGTCTTTGCCCCGCGCCTCACCGGCCGCACCTATACCGTGACCTTCCGGCCCGCCCTCGCCACCGGCAGCTACGCCCCGCTCGCGAACCCCTCCGCGCCGAGCGACGCCGGCCCGCAGCGCACCATCACCGACCTGAGCGCGGGCGGCGCGGCGAAGTTCTACCGCGTGGAGATCACGAAGCCGTAAGGCGCGGCGATGCGCCGCAGCTCGCCCGCGCGGTCGAGCACGGTGAGGCAGCCGGAAAAGGAATCGCAGGCCATGCGCGGGACGCTAGCGGCCGGCGCCGGCGCTTGGCGAGCGGATGCGCCGGGCGAAATTCGTCCTCGCCAGCGCAGTGAAATGGAGAACCTTCTCGCGTCCGCCACGGCATCGCTTTCCATGAAAAAACTCCGCACCCTCCTCGCCCTCGGCGCGCTCGTGCTCAGCTTCACCGCCTGGGCGCAGGTGCCGCAGCTCCTCGGCTACCAGGGCCGCGTGGCCGTCGGCGCGGTGAATTTCGACGGCATGGGCCAGTTCAAATTCGCCCTCGTCAATGCGGCGGGCACCACGACCTTTTGGAGCAATGACGGCGCCAGCACCGCGGGCTCGGCACCGGCGGCGGCGGTCGCGCTCACGGTGACGAAGGGGCTTTACTCCGTGCTCCTCGGCGACATCGCGCTCGCGAACATGACCGCCATTCCCGCGAGCGTGTGGAGCAATGCCGACGTGCGCCTGCGGGTCTGGTTCAACGACGGCACCCACGGCTTCCAGCTTCTCACGCCCGACCAGCGGCTCGCGCCCAATGGCTACCTGCCCGATGGCGCGGTCACGGCCACCAAGCTCGCCAGCGGCGCGGTCGATCTCGCCGGGGCCAAGGTGACGGGCGTCCTGCCGGCGGCGATGGGCGGGGCGGCCGGCGCAAACTCCGCGCTCACCACGCTCTCGGGGCTGACGCGGGCGGCGGTGGCGATCACCGCCGTCACGGCCAACCCGGCGGGCGCGGCGGACACCACGGAATTCACCGCCCCCGCCCACGGTTTCACCGCCGGCCAGCTCATCAATCTCGTCGGCTTCAACGGGCCGGGCGGAGCCGGGGATTTTTCCGGCAACTACGCGCTCAACAGCCACCCGCCGCAGACCACGGTGAGCGCGGCCGGACTGACCGCGAATACTTTCCGCATCGTCGAGGGCATCGTGAGCACGGCGCAGAATGTCGGGGGAACCGCCGGCGCGACGGACATCGGCGTCGCCTATGCGGCGCTGCGCGACAGTCCCGTGCTGACCATCAGCACCAATGGCGACATCTACGGATCGGAAAAGGGCGTGATCTACCTCAAGGTGGGCGACTCGCGGATCAATGACCTGAGCACCGGTTTTGTCATGGAGAGTACGGACGACGGCAACCCGCCGAAGATCAGGCGGGCCTGGGCCATGTCCACCCAGGGCTATTACGATGTGGGACCGGCCTTTCGCGTGCTCACCGGGGACACGCTGGGCAAAGGCCAGACCATCATGCTCGCGAGCTACGGCGAGACCGATCTCTACGGCGAGGGCGTGCCTGGGCTCAAAGTCGGGGCGGCGGGTACGGTTTCGCTGCCGCAACTGACGGGCAATGGCTTTTTGAAAACCACCGGCGGCACCGGCGCGCTGAGCGTGGACACGACGGCCTACCAGCCCGCGCTGACCTTTACGGGCACGGCGGACAATCTCATCGTCACCAATGGCGGCGGCAGCATCACCCTCGCGAGCCGGCTCACCAGCCCGCAGCTCATCACCATCACCGGCCCGGCGGCCCCGGTCACCTGGACGACACCGGCCGGCTCCTTCACCCTCGCCCGCACCGATGCCGCGCAAACTTTCACCGGAGCGCAGACCTTTGCCGGCGTGACGACGCTCGGCAGCGCCGGCACGCCGGTCAAAAATATCCGCCATGGGCGTGCCGCCGCGCTCGTCGCGGGCACGCTGACCGTGGCCGACCCCGGCTGCACCTTGAACACGCGCTATTTTTTCACCGCGTACAAACTCGGCAATGTGTCGTTTCCGGGAACCTACTATGTGAGCGCGCGCACCTTCGGCACGAGCTTCACCGTCATCAGCAATCAGAACGCCGACGCCAGCACCCTGGACTGGATGGCGATCGAGCCGTGAACGGCAGCGTTTCGGCGCTTTGGTTTACCGGTCGGGTCTGCTATCCACCGGCTCACTGAAAGGAACCGCGCCGCCATGAACCTGCCGAAAATCGAACTCCACATCACCGCCGACGGCGCCGCGCCGGAGAAGCGCCCGGTGCTGCCCGGCGAATACATCATCGGGCGCGGCGCGGAGGCGGACATCCGCCTTGATGCGCCGCTGCTTTCGCGCAAGCACGCGCGGCTCACCGTGCGGGAAAACGACGGCGTGATTGAAGACCTCGGCAGCTCCAACGGCACGCTGCTCGACGGCGAGCCGGTCACGCGCGCGACGGTGCTGCGGCCCGGCCAGACGATCACGCTCGGCCCCGTCACGCTCGTCCTCCGCCACGAGGCCGCCGCGCCCGCGGCGGTGCGCCCGGTCGCGGAAAAGCGCGCGGCTTTGCTCCGCGTGCTGCCGCCGGAATTTCTGCTCGGCAGCAAATACGAGGCGGGCAGGGTCATCGCGCAGGGCGGCATGGGCGCGATCCTGAGCACGAAGGAACCGGCCATCGACCGCACCGTGGCGATGAAGGTCATGCTCGACAACCCCTCCCCCGCCGACGTGCTGCGCTTTGTCTCCGAGGCCAAGATCACCGGCCAGCTCGAGCACCCGAACATCGTCCCCATCTACGAGCTGGGCGTGGACGAACAGGACCAGCTCTTCTACACCATGAAGCTGGTCCGCGGGCTCACGCTGAAGAAGGTGCTCGAGCTG
>JAYWEP010000300.1:0-13169 GCA_043779205.1 Chthoniobacter sp.
GCCGCCGCGCTCCCCGCAAGAGCCCAGCACAGGGCCGGGCGCACGCGGTACCAGCGGGTGTCGCGGGACTTCGTGACGATGATCCGGTCAGAGGCTTGAGCGGTGGTTTTCATGGCCGGAAGCAAAGCACGGCTGCACGCAAACCGTGCGTTACATGTCGGTGAACATTGTGACATTCGCGTCACCGGGAAACCGGGCGCGCCGCCCCAAAGCAGCTTGGGCTTCAGCCCAAATTCCGCCGCCCTTTCGACTAAAGTCGAAGCTGCTTTTTCGGACCGTGCCACTCCTGCAGCGGCTTCACGCTCAGTCCGTGCTCGCGCAGGGCGCGGATGCCTTCGAGCGCGGCGCGGGCTCCGCGGAGCGTGGTGAAAATGGGGATGCGGTTCGCGGTCGCGGTGCTGCGGATTTTGATCTCGTCCTCACGGGCGACTTTGCCGCTGGGCGTGTTCACGATCATCGCGAGTTCGCCGTTCTTCACCATGTCGAGCGCGTTCGGGCGGCCTTCATTGAGTTTGAAAAGTTTCGTCGAGGGAACGTCCGCAGCCTTGAGCGCCGCGGCGGTGCCGCTGGTGGCGAAGACCGTGAAACCAAGCTCCACAAAGCCTTTGGCGATGGCGGCGACTTTCCCTTTCTCGGCGTCGGAGACGCTGATGAAGATGTTGCCCTTGCCCGGCAGCGCGGGTTGCGCGGCCATTTGCGCTTTGGCAAAAGCGAGGCCGAGGGTGCGGTCGATGCCCATGACTTCGCCGGTGGATTTCATCTCCGGGCCGAGGACGATGTCGATGCCGGGAAAGCGGATGAACGGGAAAACCGCTTCCTTCACGGAGAAATGCGGCGGGATGATCTCGGTCGTGAAACCCAGCTCGCGCAGAGTTTTTCCCGCCATGATTTTCGCCGCGAGTTTCGGCAGCGCGACGCCGATTGCTTTGGAAACAAACGGCGCGGTGCGGGAGGCGCGCGGGTTCACTTCGAGGACATAGACGGTTTCGTTTTGCACGGCGAACTGCACGTTCATCAGTCCGCGCACGTTCAACTCCTTCGCCATCGCCTTGGTGCTGCGCGCGATTTCCTCCTTCACTTTTTCGCTGAGCGAAAAGGGCGGGATCACGCACGAGCTGTCGCCGCTGTGGATGCCGGCCTCCTCAATGTGCTCCATGATCGCGCCGATGACCACGGTTTCGCCGTCGCTGATGCAATCGACATCGACCTCGGTGGCGTCTTCGAGGAAGTGATCGACGAGGATGGGATGGGCGGCGTGTTCCCGGGTAGGGTGGGCATCCTGCCCGCCGGGTTTCGCATCCTGCGGAATCCTCCGAACGTCGGGCGATGCCATTTCCGCGAGGGATGTCGGTTCGGCGTTCGATGGTTCGCGCGGGACGCCCGAACCGGCGGGCGGGACGCCCACCCTACCCGAGGCATCCATCGCCTCCCGGACGTAGCGCCGCAGGTCGGTCTCGTTATGGACGAGCTGCATTCCTCTTCCACCCAATACAAACGACGGCCGCACGAGCACCGGGTAGCCGACGCGATCGGCCACGGCGACTGCCTCCGTCTCAGTCACCGCCGTCCCGCCGTGGGTCTGGCGGATGCCGAGTTTGTCGAGCATCGCACCGAAGAGTTTGCGGTCCTCCGCGATCTCGATGCTGTGCGGCGAGGTGCCGATGATCGGGACGCCGGCCGCTTGCAGTCCGGCGGCGAGGTTGAGCGGGGTCTGGCCGCCGAATTGCACGATCACGCCGAAGAGATTTTCGCTCTCCTGCTCGCAGATGTTGAGCACGTCTTCGAGGGTCAGCGGCTCGAAGTAGAGTTTGTCGCTGGTGTCGTAGTCGGTGGAGACGGTCTCGGGGTTCGAGTTGACCATGATGGTCTCGAAGCCCTCCTCGCGCAGCGCGAACGCGGCGTGGACGCAGCAGTAGTCGAACTCGATGCCCTGCCCGATGCGGTTCGGCCCGCCGCCGAGGATGATGATTTTCTTTTTCCCCGAGTCGCGCCGCTCGTTCTCGTCGCCGTAGGTGGAGTAGTAATACGGCGTGTAGGCCTCGAACTCGGCGGCGCAGGTGTCCACGAGGCGGTAGGTGGGGATGATGCCGTGCTTCTTCCGAGCTTCTCGGATTTGGGTTAAAGACGAGCCGCTCAGATGCGCTAGCTGTCGGTCGGAAAAGCCGAGCTTCTTTGCGCGGCGCATTGCGCCCGCGTTGTTGAGTAGGTCACGAACTCGATCGAACTCCGGCAGTCCGGTTGCGACTGTCGAACCGCTGGAAGCCCGCATGTAATCCGCTTCGTCGGCAATTTCCGAAATGTTCTGCAGAAACCAACGATCAATCTTCGTCAGCTCGAAAAGCTTTTCGATGTCGAATCCCGCGTAGATGGCATCGACCAAATAGAAGATACGTTCAGCGTTCGGGATCGTGAGTTTCCTCGTAATCGTGTCGATCTGCTCGTCGGTGTATCGCGGAGTTTGAACTTCGACTTCCGTGAATGTTCCGTCGTCGTGGTCACTCCGCACCGTCTCGGTTCGCATCTCCTGTTTCAGAAAATCCGCACCGTCACCGCAAATCCCAAACCGCTTGATCTCCAGACTCCGCAGCGCCTTTTGCAGCGCCTCCTTGAACGTCCGGCCGATCGCCATCGCCTCGCCCACGCTCTTCATCTGCGTGGTCAGCACCGGGTCGGCTTGCGGGAATTTCTCGAAGGTGAAGCGCGGGCATTTCACCACCACGTAGTCGATCGTCGGCTCGAAGCTCGCGGGCGTCTCGCGGGTGATGTCGTTGCGCACTTCGTCGAGCGTGTAGCCCACGGCCAGCTTCGCGGCGATCTTCGCGATCGGGAAACCCGTGGCCTTGCTCGCCAGCGCCGACGAACGCGAGACGCGCGGGTTCATCTCGATGACGATCATCCGGCCCGTCTCCGGGTGGACGGCGAACTGGATATTGCTCCCGCCGGTCTCCACGCCGATCTCGCGGATGATCGCAAACGACGCATCGCGCATCACCTGGAACTCGCGATCCGTCAGCGTCTGGATCGGCGCCACGGTGATCGAATCGCCCGTGTGGACGCCCATCGGGTCCACATTTTCGATCGAGCAAATGATCACGCAATTGTCCGCGCGGTCGCGCATCACCTCCATCTCGAACTCCTTCCAGCCGAGCAGCGACTCCTCGACCAGCACCTCGCTGACCGGCGAAAGATCCAGCCCGCGCGCCACGATCGTCTCGAACTCCTCCTTGTTGTAAGCGATGCCGCCGCCCGAGCCGCCGAGCGTGTACGCCGGGCGGATGATCAGCGGCAGCGTGCCCATTTCCTGCGCCACGACTCGCGCCTCCTCCATGGTGTGCGCCGTGCCTGAGCGCGGCATATCGAGCCCGATCTTGATCATCGCCTCCTTGAACGCCTGCCGGTCCTCGCCCTTGTGAATCGCCGCCGCATTCGCGCCGATCATCTTCACGCCATGCTTCGCGAGCACGCCGCTCTCGTGCAGCTTCATCGCGCAATTCAGCGCCGTCTGCCCGCCGAGCGTCGGCAGGAGCGCGTCCGGTTTTTCCTTTTCGATAATCAGCTCCACCACCTCCGGCGTGATCGGCTCGATGTAAGTGCGATGCGCAAACTCCGGGTCCGTCATGATCGTCGCCGGATTCGAGTTCACGAGCACGACCTCGTAGCCCTCCTCCTTCAGCGCCTTGCAAGCCTGCACGCCCGAGTAATCAAACTCGCACCCCTGCCCGATGACGATGGGGCCGGAGCCGATGAGCAGGATTTTGTGAAGCGACGTGTCTTTGGGCATGGCGGCGTTGGGCGAAAAGTGGCGCAGGTTCTAGCAGCGCGATTCGCCGAGGGCAAATGGCGATTGGGGGAAAAGGCGCAGGTAGGGACGGCACTCCGTGCCGTCCTGGGCGAGCGCAGCGAGGCGGCGGGTGCCGGGGAGCGCACGCGTCCCGCGTGCTGGTCGTGTCGTCCCGACACGACGAACTTCCCGCGGCGCATGGAGTGAAGGCGCGCGCGTCCCGAATTCGACGCGCGGTGAAAGTTCGCGAAGTCGGGACGACTTCGCCAGCACGCGGGACGCGTGCGCTCCCCGGACCCTGCCGCCTCGCTCCGCTCGCCCAGCGGACGGCACGGAGTGCCGGCCCTACCCGGCTGCGCCGCCGCCCTTCCGCCTTTCGCCACGCCGCGACATGGCGAAGACTCCCACCACGAGCAGCCCGAGAACGCCCGGCTCGGGCACGGTCGTGTAGGCGACAACGAGCGCGTAGCTTTCGCCGAAGGCGGGCTCGACGATGTCGGTGCCGAGGACTTCGAGCCGGTAGTTGTCGGTGCCGGTCAGCTCCGGCAGCCAGATGTGCTCCACGTTTCCGAGCGTGCCGGCGGACATGTAGATGTCCTGCCAGACGCCGGGCGCGACTTCCTCCTGCACGATGAGATCGAGGTTGCTCAAAAGGTCTTTCGTCACGTCGCCGAGCGAGGCGGCGTTCGGGTCGGTGTTGAGCGTGAAATCGACGTGGCGATCCCACACCAGCGTGGCGGTGAGGCTGGAAAGAAACGGCTCGGCGGACGACGCGGCCGTGAATTTTCCGAGGCCGAAGGTGTAGAACTTTTCGCTGCCCGTGGCGGCGAGCGAGTCCGTTTCCCAAAAGCGGTTGCCGGTTTCGCGGAACTGCCGGTAGGCCTCGTTCGCGTTCGCGCTGCCGGAGCCGACGGCGTAGTTGAGCGGGACGACGGCGTTGGGCACGCCGCCCGTCGTCGTGACGAGCCCCGGCTGCCACGCGCTCTGCGCCGCGCCGGTCGCATCGAGGCCGGGGATTTTCGTCGCGCTGTTGATGATGAGCGCCTTGATGAGCTTGTGATCGGCGCCAAAAGTCAGCGTCCCTTTGTCCGTCAAAAATCCCCCCGAGGCCACGCCGTAAAGCAGCCCCGCCTCGCCGGCCACATGCGGCGCGGCAAAGCTGGTGCCCGACGCGACCCCGGCGACGAGATCGTTTTGGTGAAAGTAATTGATCGCCAGCGTGGACCAGAGATTGGTGCCCGGCGCGACGACATCCACGCCCGCGCGACCGCCGGCCAGCGGACGCCACGAGCTGTACGGGGCCACGCGCCCGACCGGCGTGCGGCCGGTATCGAAGATGCCGATGGCCGCGGGATTCACCACATCGAGCGCGCCGACGGACAGGCCGTTGAAAGAATCGGCGGGTGACCCGAGCAGGCCGGTGGTCTCGCCGGAATTGCCGGCGGAGATGACCATGAGCCGGTCGAGATACGCGTGCGTGGTGCCGCCGGTTTTTCCGGCGTAGCCCGCGTACTCGTCCATCAAAAGCGACTCGCCGAAGGACGATCCATCGAGCTGCGCCGCGTTCGCCGCCTCGGAGCCCCAACTGTTATTCACCACGCTCGCGCCCGAGACCGTGAGGACGTAATTCAGCGAACTGTTCAGCGAGAGAAATCCCGCTTTCGACCCCGAGCCATCGAAGACCGCGCCGTAGTAGCGCGCGAGCGGGGCCACGCCGAGAAACTGCGCCGATTGAACGCCGTCCGAGATCGACGTGTACTCCCCCGCCATGACCCCGGCGACGAAGGTGCCGTGAAAATTATTGTCCGTCGGATCGTTCGCGCCGCTGAAATCCTTCACGTCCTGATAGCCGAAAGTGCCGTAGTAGAAATCGCCGGGGTTCGGCCCGAGTCCGCTCTGCCGGTGGCCGTTGAAGCCGTCGATGCCATTGCCCTCCGCGCCGCGCACCTCGATCTGCCCGACGATCGCGCCATATCCCGCGACGCCGTCCGGCCCGAAAAACGGGAGTCCCTGGCGGACGTAGGGCACGGAAAAATCCAGCGCCTGCGCGGAGAAAATCGCGCCCAGCCAGAGCGCGGCGAAACAGACGGGGCGGAGGTTTTTTTGGAAAGGCATCGTGGGTGGGAGAGAGAGGCTCCGCCGATGGCGAAGCGCGCGATGCTAGTCCGCGCCGATGCGCCTTTCAAGGGGGGATGCCGCGGATGCCTACAGCGCGTTGCGCTTCGCCTTCTCGTCCACTTTGCCGCTCTTTTTTTCGAGCATCGCGGCGTGGTGCTCGTCGCCGGCCTGGCGGTACATCTGGACGAGGAGATTGCGGACGCTGTTGGCGCTGGTCACGTCGAAGTAATCGCCGCCGCCCTTGGTATCGACGCGACGCTCGAATTGCGTCTCGATCTGGCGCACGGCTTTGCGCTGCTCCTCGGGCACGGAGCCGAAGGCGGCGCAATAGTCGGTGGCGAGCGCCTTGAACGCGGCCACGTCGCCCGCGTGCTCCTCCAGCGCGCGGCGGTAGAGCGTGTGGATGCCGGCGGGCGTGCCGGCGTTGCTGAGCAACGCGGCCTCGCGACGGAGGCTCTCGGTGAGGAAAGCGGTGTCGCCGGGTTTGCCGGCGTCGCGCCCGCGCGGGGTTTCGATTTTCTTGGTGTCGCGCTTGAGTTCCTGGAGCGAGAGCTTCGCGTCCTGACGGGGAAAAATGTAGGTTTCCTCGAGAGTTTTGGCGGTGGCGAGCTGCTCGGCGTCGTCGGCAAAGGCGCGTTTGAATTGGGCGACGAATTCGCGCCATTCTTCCACGGGTGCCTCTTTGCGCGCCGCGCGCCAGAGGTCGCTCTTCGCATTCCAGGCGGCGGGAAGGTGAGGGCTGGCGGTGAGCGCAAAGGCGAGCGCGGTGTCGGCGGACGCGGCGTCCTGGAGCGTGCCGTGGAGTGCGGCGAGCCAGAGGAAACGGTGCGCTTTTAACAACGCCGTGGCGGACGATTCGCGCTTGTCGCCGCGGCGGATGAACTCCTGCTCGCTCACGCCTTTGCCGGTCTGCGCATCGCTGCCGTGGCCGGCGCTGTAACCGTCCATGCGTCCGGTGAAGGACCACTCGCCCTCGTCCGATTCGTAGCCGATCCAGGCGTGCGGGCCGCGTTTGCCATCGCCACCGAGGACGACCGCCGGGATGCCGGCGGCACGCGCGGTGTTCACGGCGAAATAGGCGCGGTCGCCGCAGATGCCGCCTTTGTCGAGGATCTCGGCGAAGGTGTAGCTCTCGTAGGGCTTTTTCATTTTGCCGGTCACGGCTTTTTCCATGTCGTACTTCACCATGTCGTACGCGGAGCCCCAGTTTTTCTGGCGGAGGTGGAGTTTTTTCAGCGCCCAATCCATCTCCGACACGGGCACCGGCGCGCAGACGACCCAGACGAGATCGGCGGCGGGGAGGCGGTGGATGCGCGTGGCGAGGTCGCCTTTTTCGTTGTGCTGTTTGTAGTAGTCGTAGCGCTGGCTGGCGGGGATTTGCAGGCGCTCGCCGTTCCAGTCGGGGGTGAAGGGTTTGTCGAAAACGAGGGCGCAGGCGAGGGCGAGTTCGCGGTACTTCGTGCGGGCCTCGGGGTCTTCCGCGGCGAGGACGGCCCAGACGTGGAGCGCCTGGCCGGCGTCATCCTCGGGCTTGAGGCTGAGGAGGAGGGACTGCATGGCCTCCGGCGTGGCGAAAAGCCATCGCGCGAATTCGTAGTGCGCGGTGTCGGCGGTGAGCGCGGCGAGGGCGCTGCTGGGGAGATGCGCGAGCGTGGTGCGCTGGACGAGCGCCTTGGCGAAAAGCGGGTTGGCGAGGAAGCGGTCGTAGTCGGCGGGCGCGCGGAAGCCGGTGGATTTTTTCAACTCGGCGGCGAGCGCGCGGTCGAGGAGTTCGCGGTAGTCGGTCCATTTGCCAGTGCTGAGTGCGGCGTCGAGCGCGGCCTGCGCGCGCTGGAGATTCTCGGCTTTTTTGCCCGCGGTTTCATCGAGCACGAGCGGCTGGGTGAAAGCGGACGCGGTCGCCGCGGGCATCGCCGCGGGAATCGGGCGGGCCGGTTCGTCGCGCGGGGCGGTTTCCTTGGCGACCATCGGCGCGGGAGTCGCTGCCGCCGGCTGCGGAGCAGGAACCGGAGCGGGTTCGCTGGCGACCGGCGCGGGCGTCGCTGCGCGGGACTTTTGCGCCGGTGCGCTCTCCCCAGCCAGCGCTGCGGGGCGCGGGTGCAGGCGGAACCACGCAAACGTCCCGCCGCCGCCGAGAATGGCGAGCCACAGCAAAATCTCGAGAAAGTCCCACCGCTTTTTCACCCGCAGCGGCACCGCAGCACCCGCGACGACAGGCCGCCGGATGGGCTTTGCGCCGTGCGGCGGATGGGAAGGATGGGGATTAGGCGAGTCCATGGGAAAGGTCGCGAGCGCCGGAAGCTGTCAGACTTCGCCGAGTCCGGCAAGTGCGCATCCATCGCCGGCGCGGAGCGTCCCGGCGGACGAAAATCGGGGGTTTCCGACCGTTTGGGAAAATACTCGTTGCCAAGCTGCGGAGCGCGACTTTACGGTGCAGTCGTCGTTACAAAGTAAATCTATGATCGAGGTCGAAATCTACGCCGCCGGAGTCCGCCAACTGGAGAAAATCCTGGAACTCGACCACGAGTTCGAGGCAGTGGCGGGGCTGCGTTACAAGATCGATAGCAACCACGACATCGTCTATCTGGACTTCGAGGAGCCGACGATGACGATTCAGGAAATCCGCGCGGTGTTTCGCAAGCTCGGACTGGAGCCGCGGATCGTCGGCGGGGTGCCGTCGGAGCTGAATCCGAAGAGCAAGACGCAGCCGCTGCGCGTCGGCGGGCTGTAGGAAACCACGCCGTCATTCTGAACGGAGTTTCGCCGCGGGCGCAGGCGGGGGTGAAACGCAGTGAAGAATCGCTGACTGTAACGCGGGCGGAGGCGGTCTGGTGAAATGTGCGCGCAACTCCCCACCGCCTCCGCCCGTTAGAGTCAGCGATTGCCCCGCAGTCCCATAGGCGTCTCGCGGACTCGGGTCTTCGCGGCGTTCCGGTCGCAAAGCCTCCCGGAACTCCACTCAGAATGACGGCGTGTTTTATTTCCCACCACCTCGCCCCGGCGCGCGATGGACAAGCACCCGCCGTGCGCCTAGCTTCGCCCGCTCCGCATGGTCACTGCTCTCGGGCGCATCGCGCTTTCACTTCTCCAATATCTCGGCGAGCTGGCCCTGCTGGCGTATGAGACCTGCGTGTCCATGCTCGTCGCGCCGATCCGCTGGCGGCTCCTGGCGCGGCAGATCGTGGAGGTGGGGTGGCGTTCGCAGCTCGTGGTCATCGTCACGGGGGCGTTCACCGGCGCGGTGCTCACGGCGCAGACGTATTTTCAATTTGCCGCGCTCGGCATGAAGTCCGCCACCGGCTCGGTGGTCGCGGTGGCCATCTTCCGCGAACTCGGCCCCGTGCTCACCGGGCTGATGGTCGCGGGCCGCGTGGGCGCGGCCATCGCGGCGGAAATCGGCACGATGAAAGTGACCGAGCAGATCGACGCGCTGCGCTCGCTGGCCGTGCATCCCATTGATTACCTGGTCGTCCCGCGCGTGCTCGCGCTGGTGCTTTCCATGCCGCTGCTCGTGGCCGAAAGCGTGGGCCTCGCCATCGTCGCGAGCTACATCGTGGGGGTGAATCTGCTGGGCATCTCGGGGCCGTTTTTCCTCGGCAATCTCTACCGCTACGTCGGGCCGCGCGACATCAAGATGGCGCTCACCAAGGCCTTCTGCTTCGGCGTGGTCATCGCCTTTGTGAGCTGCCATCAGGGGCTCAATGCGAAGGAGGGCGCGGTCGGCGTGGGGCGCGCGCCCACCGAGGCCGTGGTCATCAGTTCGCTCGCGATTCTGATCCTGAATTTCTTCCTCACCTTCCTGCTCAACATGCTTTTCCCCTACGGCTCGTAACATGATCTCCGTCCGTCAGCTCACCAAGACCCTCGGCTCGCAACCCGTGCTGCGCGGGATCGATCTCGAGATCGTCAACGGCCAGACCTGTGTGGTGCTCGGGCGCTCGGGCAGCGGAAAAAGCGTGCTGCTCAAACATCTCATCGGGCTTCTCCAGCCGACCTCCGGCGAGGTCTGGGTCGAGGGCGAGGAGATCACCCATCTGCCCGAGCGCAAGCTCGGCGGCATCCGCAAAAAGATCGGCATGCTCTTCCAAAGCGGCGCGCTTTTCGACTCGATGAACGTGGCGGAAAACCTCGCCTTTCCGCTCCGCGAGGCCGGGGTGAAAAACGAGCGCGAAATCCGCGAGCGCGTGGCCGAGGCGCTGGAGATGGTCGATCTCGCGGGCGAGGAGAAGAAGATGCCGGAGAAACTTTCCGGCGGCATGCGCAAACGCGTGGGCCTCGCGCGCACCATCATCGGCCGGCCCGCGTGCCTCCTCTACGACGAGCCCACGACCGGCCTCGATCCCATCGCCTCGGACTCGATCAACCATCTGATTCGTCGCTTGCAAAAGCGCCTGCGCGTGACTTCCGTGGTCGTCACCCACGACATGAAAACCGCCTTCACCACCGCCGACCGGATCGCCTTTCTCCACGAGGGGCGCATCTATTTTCACGGCACCGCGGACTCCCTCCGCGCCACGCAGGATCCCGTCCTCACGGACTTCATCGAGGGCCGCTCCGGCGACGTGAGCTGACCGCCAGACCGCATGACTACTGAACGCAGAGGCGTCGAACTTTTTGTCGGGCTGTTCCTTTTGCTCGGCTTCGGCGTCATCGCCGCGATGATCCTGCTTTTCGGGCGCGTCGGGAAAGGCTTCCAAAAAAACTACCCGATCACCGTGGAGTTCTCGAATGCGAGCGGGCTGCTGAAAGGCTGCGACGTGCTCCTTTCCGGCGCGAAGGTCGGCCTCGTGACCGAGGCCCCGCGCCTGACCGGTCGCGCCTACGCCGTGGCCGCGCCGATGCAGATCAGCGAAGGCGTCCATATCCCGCACAAATCGACCTTTCTCATCCGCACCAATGGCATGCTCGGCGATTCCTATGTCGATGTGGTTCCGCCTTTGGCTTTCGACCCCGAGGATTTCATCCAGCCGGGGGAAACCATCGTCGGCTCGCGCGTCGGCGGGCTCGAGGAACTGACCGCCAAGGGTGGCCGGATGATGGACACGGTCAACGACGAGGTGCTCCGCAAAATCAACATGGAACTCGACGAGATCCAGATCGCCACGCGGAGCATCAACGCGCGGCTGCTCAGCGAGAAAAACCTCAAGAACATCGAGGAGACCTTCGCCAATCTCAAAAAGACGACCGAGGAGTTTTCGCAGACGGCCAAAGACCTCGACGCCGTGGTGGCGAAGACCAGCGCGGCGGTCGATGACGCCAAAGTCATGCTCAAGAACGTGGACGGCGCGGCGGGCGACATCCGGCTGGCCATCGGCGATTTTCGCAAGCTGACCGACTCCGCCACCGGCCTCGTGAAGAAGGCCACCACCGGCGACGGCACGCTCGGCACGCTGATTTCCGACCGCCAGACGGCGGAGAATCTCAAGACGCTCATCGCCAACCTGCGCCGCTCCGGCGTGCTCTTTTACAAGGATCGCCCGCTGCCTGAATCCGAGGCTTCCACGCCTCCGCCTAGAGCGCCAAAACCACGGGCGCGGTAATTCGCGGAGCGGTCTGGTTCGCGGCTTGCTTAGGAAGAAAGGTCTTTTCCTTTCCGCCTCCGACGCATGACTCCAAACCTGACCATCAACCTGCTCCGCGCGCTCTTCGTCACGCTGGCCGGCTGCGTCGGGCTGATGATCGGCGACGACATGCTCGGCTCCGCATTTGCGGGCGTGGCCGCGGGGACGGCGTTCGGCCTCCTGATTGTGCTCGGCGACAAGCTGGTCAAAGGCATCTCGCTGCGCATTTTTTCCTCGGCCACCTTCGGCCTGCTCGTCGGCTTCATCTTCGCCCGCCTGCTCCTTTCCTCGACCATCCTCGCCGTGGCCTCGCCGCAGACGCAGTGGGTCTGCGGGCTGATCGTCTATGCCACCTTCAGCTACCTCGGCATGATGCTCGCCATCCGCAGCAACCGCGACGAATTCGCGCTCATCATTCCGTATGTCCGCTTCCGCCAGGCCACGGTGCAGGACGCCCCGCTGCTCATCGACTCGAACATCATCATCGACGGCCGCATCGCGAGCATCTGCGCGACCGGCTTCCTCAGCAGTTCGCTCGTCGTCCCGCGCTTTGTCCTCGAGGAACTCCAGCGCCTCGCCGATTCCGGCGACTCGCTCAAGCGCGAGCGCGGCCGCGCCGCCCTCGACCGGCTCCAGCAGATGCAGAGCTGCCCGACGCTCAGCGTCACCATCCACGAGAGCGAAAATGACGAGCCCATGCCCGTCGATGCCAAGCTCCTGCAAACCGCCAAGCTGCTCGACGCGCGGCTCCTCACCAATGACAGCAACCTCTGCTCCCTCGCCCGGCTGCAAGGCGTCTCCGTGCTCAATCTCAACGACCTCACCAAAGCCCTGCGTCCCACGCTGGCCGCCGGCGAGGCACTCGACATTGCGCTCGTGAAAGAGGGCCGCGATGCCCATCAGGCCGTCGGCTATCTGCCCGACGGCACCATGGTCGTCGTCAATCACGCCCGCTCGCAGATTGGCAAGACCGTCCCCGTCGTCGTCGCCAGCACCCTCCAAACGAGCGCCGGACGGCTCTTCTTCGCCGACCTCCGCGCGGCGTGAGAAAGCAGCTTGGGCTTCAGCCCAAACCTCTGCGCCTGCGGGCCGGAACAATTGCCAAATCGTTTCCCGCTCCGCGCCCTTTTACGCACCACCCGTACATGACAAGAGCCGCTTCTTATGGGGGAGAAGCGGCTCGAAGTCTTCAACCCTCCGCCAGCACCCACCCAGGGTTCCATTCCCGGACGCTTGCGGAGGAGTCGAGTGAAAAACCGCGCCGGTTAGAGCTTGGCCTCGAACTCGATCAGACGCTGGAGGGCTTCAAGGAAATCCTTAAACGCCGCGGCGGGGAGCATGATCGTGTCACGCCGTCCACCCACGTCTTCGGTGATCTTCAAGAAACGTCCGCGCTGGTTTTCTTTGAGGTCGAGAAAGAAGATCTTGCGATCGTTGGCGACCTTCTCGGACGCGATCGGATCGGAGCCCATTCTCTCTCCTGGATTATCATTCATCATATACTTGGCTGTCTTGGTTGCGCGCAGCACCGAAATGGCGCTGGCGGTGAGGGCCGAGATCGTAGGCAAAAAGTCCGGCGGCGCAATAGCAACATTCAGTAATTCTATTTACTATCGGTTTTTTCATTTTGCGTTCAGTGCCGGGAGCGGAAAGGGGGACAGCGCGCGTGTCGCGACTGTAGGGGAAGCTGACAGCTTCCCCTACAGTCG
>JAYWEP010000301.1:0-17648 GCA_043779205.1 Chthoniobacter sp.
CCGACTAAGCAAGCTGCCTAAACATGTTGGTTCTTACTTTGAAAACCAGTTTGTGCGTTACGCGGCCTGATTGCCACCTGTTTCCTTGCCGGAGTAATACCCAACGTATTCGGTTGTCGACCCTTGGAATCCGCCAGCTTCTCCGCGTGTTGTCCGTCTCTATCCGATCCGTCACCCACAACCTATGGTCGGCAAGCGTGTATGGATTAGCGTGCCGATCGGATCAGCACGCCTGCAATATGACTTGTTAGTGGGTGACGTGTTGCCTCCAAAATGGAAAGGAGTTGTTGCGGACTTGGAAATCGAATGGAAGCGCCCCGAGAAGGGAAGCGGCATCCGCGAGTTGGTTTCTGCTCGAATGGTTGGCGACGGAAACGGCGTTGTGGCGCAACGGGTAAATCTCGATGCGGGAGCCGACAGGTCGCCGTTGGTTTCAAACTATGCTGCTCCAGCCAATGGTTATGAGGCGAGTCATGCCGACGCTGCGACGGCGGTGGGTGCCGAGATTGGAGAAGGTATTCCACCACATGTTCTATACTATCTAAAGATCAGGTCATCGCTCCCGTCTGGGCCATTGTTCGGAAAGATGTACGGCGCAATTGAGTATCGCGCCTACGAGGAAAGCGACGTGATCGAGTTTCAATACGTGATTAATGCTTCAAGCAGCCGCGCGGTGGAGATGGATATGGCACGAATCACTGTGCCGTCCAAAAAGGCATACGAAAGACCTCCTCAACAGTTCTAGCTTAGACGCTCGAGTTGGGGAGTTCCGAAAGCATCCCGGAGGGATGCATGGACATTAGCCGGCGGTAACACCGCCGGAGCCGCCCGAAGAAAAGGCCTGCGCCCCGGCAGGGGCGCGGGAGATCGAGCGTGGCCGTTTCCTGCATCCCTGCCGGGATGCGTCGCTTTGTGTGTGCGGGTTCCGGCGGTGTTACCGCCGGCTAATATCTTTGCATCCCTCCGGGATGTGCCTTGGCGGCCGTCGTGCGCCGGGTTTCAACTCTGGCGCTCGCGGCGGGGCAGCCGGTGGAAATGTCACCGCATCCTTGATGCCGCTCGCCATCGCCATCGCGCCGGATACTTTTTCTCGCGTGAATCGCCGCCATTTCATCCGCCAATGCGTGCCCGTCATGCTGCTGCTTTCCGCCGGAGCCGGGGCGCAGGTGCCTTCCGGTGTCGCCCCGATTCCTGTTTTCAAAAAGAACGCGCGCATCCTTTTTCAAGGCGACTCGATCACCGACGGCAATCGCGGGCGCAGTGAAGACCCGAACCACATCCTCGGCCACGGTTACGCCTTCATCATCGCCGCGAAATACGGGGCCGCCTTTGCGGAGCGCAATCTGACTTTCCTGAATCGCGGCGTCAGCGGGAACACCGTCCTCGACCTGGAAAAGCGCTGGCCGAAGGACACGCTCGATCTCAAGGCCGATGTCCTGAGCATCCTCATCGGCGTGAATGACAACAGCCACGGCGTGCCGCCCGATCAATTCGAGCAGACCTATGACAAGCTGCTGGCCGACACGCGCGCGGCGAATCCGAATGTCCGCCTCGTGCTCTGCGCGCCCTTCACGCTGCCGGTGGGGAAACGGGCGGAGAACTACGAGGCGTGGAGCGCGGGCCTCAAGCAGCGGGAGGAAATCGTCGCCCGCCTCGCGCAGAAATACCACGCCGCGCTGGTGCGGTTTCAGCCGGTCTTCGAGGCCGCGTGCCGGCGCGCGCCGGCGGAGCATTGGATCTGGGATGGCGTCCACCCCACCTATTCGGGCCATCAGCTCATGGCCGACGAATGGGTGCGCGTCGTGCGCGAATTCTGGCCCGCGCCGTGACCGCCGGTCGCAAAGCCTCCAAAGGCTCCACTCAGAATGACGGCATGTTTTTCAAACTGACCCATCATCCCCCCGGTCGCGTTGACGCTCTCCCGTCCGCCGCTTAATCTCCCCGCCATGACCGCCCTCTCCACCAGCCACAGCCTGCTGACCGTCGAGGAATTTCTCGCTGCTGAACCCGGTTACGAGGTGAAGCACGAATACCTCGGCGGGATGGTCTATGAAATGGCGGGCGCAAGCACGCCGCACATCACCATCACCGCCAATCTTATGGGCGCGCTCGTTGGTCGTCTCCGCGGGCGGCAGTGCCAGGCCTTTGGCTCGGACATGAAGCTGCGCCTCTCGGTTTCCGCGACGACTTATTTCTACTACCCGGACGCGATGATCTTCTGCGGCGGCACCGGCCTCAGCCCGTCGTGGTGCGAGCGCCCGACGGTGGTTTTCGAGATTCTCTCCGAGAGCACCCGCTCCATCGACGAGCGCGAAAAGCGCATGGCCTACCTCACTCTTCCCAGTCTCGATGCCTACGTCCGCATCGAGCAGGAGCGCCGGGAGGTCATCATCGAGCGCCGCACCAATGCGGGCTGGCAGCGCGAAATCCTCGCCGCCGATGCGCTCGTGAGCCTGCCCACGGTCGAGGTCGAATTCCCCGTTGCCGAACTCTACGAGCGGCTCGCGCTCGCGTGAAACTCGACGCGCACCAGCATTTCTGGAGCTACGATGCGGCGCAGTATCCGTGGATTCCGCGCGGCTCGGCGCTGCATCGCGACTGGCTGCCGGGTGATCTCGCGCCACTGCTCGCGGCGGCGGGGCTGGACGGGTGCATCGCGGTGCAGGCGCGGCAGACGGCGGAGGAAAGCCGGTGGCTGCTGGAGCTGGCGGAGCATCACGCGATCATCAAGGGCGTGGTGGGTTGGGTGGACTTGCGCGCGGCGCGGGTGGGCGAGGAGCTGGCGGTGCTGGCGCGGCATCCGCGGTTCGTCGGCGTGCGGCATGTGGTGCAGGACGAGCCGGACGATGACTTCATGCTCGGCGCGGATTTTCTCCGTGGCATCGGCGCGCTGCGGGCGCACAAGCTGACCTACGACATCCTGATTACGCCGCGGCAGCTTCCGGCGGCGATTGCTTTGGTGAAGCGGTTTCCCGAGCAGCCGTTCGTGCTGGATCACATCGCGAAACCGGCGATCAAGGCGGGCACGCTCTCGCCGTGGCGGGAGCAAATCCGCGAGCTGGCGAAAGCGCCGAATGTACTGTGCAAAGTCTCCGGCATGGTCACGGAGGCGGACGCGAAAGCGTGGAAGCCCGCCGACTTCCGGCCGTATCTCGATGTGGTTTTCGAGGCGTTCGGCGAAGACCGGCTGATGTATGGCAGCGACTGGCCGGTCTGCCTCCTCGCTGCGGAATACGCGCAGGTTTTCGCGCTCGTGCGCGATTACCTCGCACCACTTTCCGCCGAGGCGCAGGCGAAAGTGCTGGGTGAAAATGCGGCGCGGTTTTATCTCGCGCGGTAGCATGCGCGCTCGCGCGCAACTGTAGGGGAAGCTGGCAGCTTCCCCTACAGTTGCGGCGCGGTGTCAGCCGTAGCGGAGGGCTTCGATGGGATCGAGGCGGCTGGCTTTGATCGCCGGGTAGAAGCCGCTGAGGACGCCGATGGCGACGGCGAAGCTGAAGCTGATGAGGATCGCGCCGGGCTCGACGATAGGCGTGTTTTCGCTCTCGGTGAGCGTGGCGAGCAGGCGCATGAGCCCCGCGGAAGCGGCGAGCCCGAGCACGCCGCCGCAGATGCCGATGACGCTGCTCTCGACGATGATCTGGAGAAAAATGTCGCGCCCTTTTGCGCCGATGGCGCGGCGCACGCCGATCTCGCGGATGCGCTCGGTGATGGAGGCGAGCATGATATTGGTAATGCCAATGCCGCCGACGATGAGGCTGATAATGGCGATGAGCCCGCCGCTGATGCGCGTGCTTTTGATGCTGCGCTCCATACTGTCGAACCACTCCTCTCGGGTGATGAAGGAGAAGTCCTCGATGCCGCGGTGGGTGACGGTGAGGAGCGTGCGCGCCTGCTCAATGGCGTCCTGAAAGTGGGCGACGTCGTTCACCTGGAAGACGAGTTGGTCGAGTTTATAGTTTGGGCCCTGGTCAATCAGGTTGACGACGTTGGCGGATTTGTAGTCGTAAAACATCGTGGTGATCGGCACCTGCACGCTCGTGTTCTTGGCGAAGAACGGGTCCCAGCCGCGGCCGCGGTTGCTGGCGTTCTTGCTCACGGCCGGGCGGACGAGGCCGTTCTCGCGGCGCATTTTATCGTCCTCGCGTTCGTACAATTTGAAGACGCCGATGACGGTGAAAGGGCGGCCATTGATGAGGTAGGACTGCCCCAGGGCATCGTCGGGCTTTTTGCCGGGCCATAGTTTTTCGAGAATGGTATGGCCGATGAGACAGACGTGGCACGCCTCGTCGAGGTCGATCTGGCTGAGGTGCCGGCCGGCGTCGAGTTCGTGCTTATTGATGAAAAAGAAGTCCGGCCAGCAGCCATAGACGACCGCGCGGAAGGTCTGGTTGCCGCGGGTGAGCGCGGCGTTTTGCAGACTGGAAACGGGCGAGATGTAATTTACGAGGGGCGCGCGGCGCTGGATGATCTCGGCGTCGGCGACGGTTGGGCCGGGGGAGATTTCCGCGAAGCTGCTCTGTTCCTCGGGCGGGTCCTGCCTGCCGACTTCGATCTTTTCGATGCCGCCGATCTGCGTCATGAAATCGCGCATGCCGTGGGCGATGCCGGCGGTCAGCGCAAAGGTGGTGAGCAGGCTGGCGACGCCGAGGATGATGCCGAGCATGGTCAGGCCGCTGCGGAATTTGTGCGCGGCGATTTCCTTCAAACCCATGAGGAGGGAGAGCCAGAGCTTCATGGGATTTCTGATTTCTGATTTCTGATTTCTGATTGAAAGCCGCAGCGATCCGTCCGCGCGAAGCGCTCGATTTTTCCAATCTGAAATCTGAAATCTGAAATCATAAATTCCGTTGCGTGTCGCCGACGATCTTCCCGTCGCGCATCTCGATCCGCCGCGGGGTGTGCGCGGCGATGTCGGCGTCGTGGGTGACGAGGACGATGGTGCGGCCCTGCGCGCTGAGTTCCTGGAAAAGCGCGAGGATGGATTCGCCGGTCGTGGAGTCGAGGTTGCCGGTGGGCTCGTCGGCGAAAATGATGCGCGGGTCATTGACGATGGCGCGGGCGATGGCGACGCGCTGCATCTGCCCGCCGCTGAGCTGGAGCGGCGTGTTTTTCACGCGGTTGGAAAGTCCGACGCGCTCGATGGCGATGAGCGCGCGGCGTTTGCGCTCCGCGCCGCCGATGCCGGCGTAGATCATCGGCAGCTCGACGTTTTGCAGGACGTTGAATTTCGGCAGCAGATTGAAGGACTGGAAGACGAAGCCGATCTTGGCGTTGCGCAGCTCGGAGAGCCGGTTGCCGCCGACGCGGCTGGCGTCGATGCCGTCGATCATCATGCGCCCGGTGCTCGGCGTATCGAGGCAGCCGAGGAGGTGCATGAGCGTGGATTTGCCGCTGCCGCTCGGGCCGATGATCGCGGCGTATTCGCCCTGCGCGATGTCGAGGTCGATGCCGTCGAGCGCGACGATTTCCTGCTCGCCGACGCGGTAGCGTTTGGTGACTTCACGAAGCTCGATCAGGGCCACGGGAGAAAATGAGTAATGAGTGAATGAGTCAATGAGTGCGGAGTCGGCGCAGCGCGCGGCGGATCATTCGACATTCGGCATTCCCTACTCATTCCACTCATTACCTCATTACTCATTTTCCCTAGGATCGCTTCGGCGCTTTGCCCGGCTCGACAAGCAGGATTTCTTCGCCCTCTTTCACGCCATGCAGAATCTGCGCGTGGTCGATGTTCGTCACGCCGACTTTGACCTCGCGCTTTTCCGTGGCGTCGCCGTTTTTGACATAGACGACCTTTTTGTTGCCCTCGCTTTTGAAGACCGCCGTGACCGGCACGCTGATGGCGTCCTCGACGCGGGCGATGGGGATGTTGAGCGTCACCGTCATGCCGGGACTGAGGCGCGGGTCGGGTTTGTCGATGAGCGCCTGCACCTGGAAACCTTTCACGCTGCTCTTCGTCGTGGCGATGGGCGCGATGAAGGAAATGCGCGCGTCCATGGATTCTTCCTTCAGCGCCTCGGCGTGGATTTGCACGACTTTGTCGAGCGTGAGCCGGGCCTTGTCCACCTGGTTGATGTGCATCTCGATGAGCAGGGTCGAGAGGTTGGCGATGGTCATCAGGGTGCTGCCGCTGTTCACGCTGGCGGCGGCGATGACGACCTGGCCCTCGATGACGGGCACGGTCAGGACGGTGCCGTCGGTGGGGGAGAAGACTTTCGTTTTCCGCAGGCGATCCTCGACGAGCTGGAGCTTGCGCTGGGCTTTGACGAGGTCGTTTTTCCCGATCTCGAACTCGGAGGTGAGGTTGTCGAAGACCTCGCGGCTGATGAGCTTCTGGTCGAAAAGTTCGCGCGAGCGCTCGAAGTTTTTTTTCGCCTTTTCCATCGAAAGTTTCGCGCCTTCGATCTCGGTCAGCGCGCTTTCTTTTTCCGAGAGCAAATCGCGGTCATCAATCTCCACGAGCAGGTCGCCTTCCTTCACGGTCTGCCCCGCGATGACGTGCAGCGCCTTGAGCTTGCCGCCGACCTCCGGCTTCACGTCGAGCTGGAAGGCGGGCGTCACATCGCCGCTCACGTCGATGCTCGATTCGATGTCCCGCTTCTCCACGCGGGCGAGGGCTTTGTCCCCGGCGACCGCCTTCGCTTCGGGCTTCGGCAGTTTGCCGCCGAGGAAAAACCATCCGCCGCCGGCGAGTGCGGCGAGAAGGAGGATGAGGGCGGGGTTTTTCATTCGGGAGGTGGAGGTGGAGGCGGTTGGGGTGCTCTATTTAAGCGGCAACCGGGATGGGCGCAATGATACGTCTGCGTAGAAAATCGGACGGGTGGGATTTGCTTAGAGACCGTAAAATCGGAGCGCGTGGTGGATGGCGTCGCTCCGCGCGCCATGCCGACAACCTGCGCGCAGCGCCCATCATTTTTTTCTCGCGTGGATGAGAAGTGCGCCTTCGGCGGAGGGCGCACATGGCGCGCGGAGCGACGCCATCCACCCGCGCCTTCGACTTTTTTATGGGCGCACGAACCACGCCGCGAGCGTCGCGGGCTGGAGTTCGTCGAGCCGCTGCACGGCGAGGTCGGTGGCGGTGAGTTCGCTGGCGGGGTGGGTGGTGGCGACGCCGATGACGCGCATGCCGCCGGCCCGCGCGGCGGCGATGCCGACGTGGGCATCCTCGAAGACCACGCAGCGCTCGGGCGGACGGGAGATGCGCGCGGCGGCGAGGAGGAAAACCTCGGGGTCGGGCTTGCCGTGGGAGACATCCTCGGCGGTGACGATGCCGGTGAAAAACCCCGCGAGCCCGATGAGGCCAAGCGAGAGGTCGATGTTTGCGCGGTGCGTGGACGAGCCGATCGCGCAGGGCACGCCCGCGTCGCGCAGCCGCTCCAGCCAGGTGCGGACGCCGGGCAGCGCGCTGAGCCCGCGCTCGGCGACGACTTCGCGGTAGAGCGCCTCTTTGCGGAGCGAAAGGCGGCGGATTTCCGCGGGGTCTTGGGTCCAGCCGAGCAGCTTGGGAATGATGACTTCGTTTTTCCGCCCGAAGCCTTTTTTGAAATGATCGGGCGGCAGCGTCCGCGCCTCTTCGCGGGCGAGCCGCTCCCAGCTTTCCTCGTGGTGCGAGGAGGAATCAATGACCACGCCGTCCCAATCGAACAGCGCGCCCCAAGTTGCCGCCTCCATTTTATTCGAGCCGCTTGAGCGAGGGCAGGCGGTACTTTTGCATGAAGGCACCCTCGCCCGCGGCGACCTGCGCGGCGTCGAGGTAGATGACCGTCGGCTCGCCGTCGAACTCGATCTTGTGCAGGCCGTCCGCCGCCTTGGTCAGCGCGCCGGGCACGTCGGCGAGGCTCTGCAGTTCCACGCCGTTGATTTTCTTCACCACGAGATGCGACAGCTCCTCGTAGCCCACGGTCAGGTCGGATGGGAGCACGCGGTTGAGGAAGACGATTTTCTTCGGGCCGTCCTTGAAAAGCTCATTCTGCTGGCGGTCGAAATAGACGAACTGCTCGGGCGCTTTTTTCATCCAGTCGTTGCCAAATTCCTTGAGAAACTGCCGCGACAATTCTTCCAGCACGAGCCCGCCGAGCACGTAGAATTTCGGCGCGCGGTCGATGACGTAGGGCTCGACGACGTAGCTCTCGACCGCACGATGGGCGAGCTTCACGTCGAGGTCTTTCGCCTCGCCTTTGCGGACGATGCCGACCTTCACGGTCTCGCCGTCGAAGTGCTTCGTGGAAAACAAATGCGAGATGCTGATCTTGCCGTAGTCGGCGTCCTTGTAGTTGCCGTCCTGATCCACGGCCTGGCCGTCGATTTTCAAAACGACATCACCTTTCTCGATGCCCGCCGTGGCCGCCGGGCCGCCGGGGAGCACGTCGGTGATGTAGATGCCGCCGCTGGTGCCGCCAGCGAGCCCGATGTAGCGGCGAAACTGCGGGTCGCGCGTCTGCGCGGAGACGATGCCGGAGCGCGGGAAGCCTTTGTAGGGCGGCTTCGCGGCGTCGGTGAGGAAGTGCTGGATGACCGGCGCGGGGATGAGGTCGGCGTTGTTCGTGGTGGTGTCGTAGCGCATGACGATGCCGGCGAGTTTGCCGTCTTTGACCACGGGCAGGGTGAAGCTGGAATCGCGAAACTGGAGCGGCGTGGTCAGGCGGTAGATGAGCAGCGGGGAGTCATCGACCGGGTAGCGCGTGACCTCGGCAGTGGTCATGGTCGCGCGGGTGACGAGCAGGTTGCCGGTCGCTTCGAGCTGCCAGACGGCGAGGGTGTCGCCGATGGCGGCGGGGGCGACTTCGAGCGGTTTGATGGGCTTGAGAAAGTCGGTGTCGTCCGTTTTCAAAAGCGCGAGATTGGCCTCGTAGTCCACGACATCCACGGTCGCGGGAACCTTCTGCCCGCCCTCGGGCGTTTCGAGTTCCACGTAGTTCGCATTGGCCACGAGTTCCGCGGTCACGAGCACGCGGCCGCCTTCGAGCACCGTGCCGATGGCGCGGCGCGAATACGGCGGGCGCTTGCCCCACGGACGCGTGAAATCCCACGGCTGATTGGTGACGTTGACGCGGATGATCGAGAGGGCGTTTTCGGGTTTCGCGTCCTCGGCGCGGGCGGCGGGGATTGAGAGGAAGAGGAAGAGGAAGAGGAAGGATGGGAGGCGGGGCATGGCTGGAAAAAAGATCGGTGCTTAGCGGGCGGGGGTGACTTCCGTGGAGACGAGGTTTTGCTCGGTGAGCACGTTGTAGCGTTTCTTGATGCGCTCGCGCGCGGCCTCGACGGCGGTGCGCTCCAGCACCAGCGGGCGTCCGTAGCCGATGAACTTGATCACGTAAAAATCGGCCTTCGCGGCCAAGGCCTCGGCGGCGTCCTTGAGCGTGCGGATTTTCTTGTCGTTGATCTCATCCACGATGCCCTGCTGAAACTCGCCGAGATAGGTGTTCAGCGGGTCGGGGAGGATCGCGCTCAGCACGATGATCTCGGGATGCTCCTTGTAGATTTCGTTCGTGATGAAGCGGTCGTAGAAGTAGTTCACGCGGTCGCTCGTGAACTGGTAGGTGGCGAGCAGATTGCGCGAGAGCGGCTGGAAAAGCAGCCCGCCGAAAAGCACGAACGGCGGCTGCGTGTCGTAGGCCGTGGCGAGCATCGCGAAGGGCCAGGCGCGGTCGAATTTCACGGTCACCTCGAGCGGCTTCTTGTCGCGCATGACGGAAAATTTCACCGTGTCGCCGAGAAATTTCCGCTCCGCGACTTCGCTCATCAGCACGCGCTCGCCTTCCAGCTCCACCATGCCGTCGCTCGCGATGTCGTGCCCGTCGATGCCCAGCAGCACATCGCCCACGAGCAGCTTGCCCGCGCACACGCCCGCCGATTGCACGCTGCTCGCGATCACGCCGCGGTCGTCGTCCGGCAGCCCGAGCGCCTTGCGCATCGCGGGGTTGAGCGTGTTGGAGATGCCGATGGAAAGGTCCATGTAGCGGTCGTAGTGGCCGTCCTTGATGTCATCGAGAAAGTGCTGAATGACCGGCGTCGGGATCATGTAGCCGACGTTCTGCGCGACATCGCCGGAGAAGCCCTGGAAGGCCACGCCCACGACTTTGCCCGCCTGCATCACCGGCCCGCCGCTGTTCCCCGGATTGATCGCCGCGTCGATCTGAATCGAGAGATGGGAGTCCACCACCGAGTGCGTGTAGGTGCGGAAATCCACGCGCGAAACCACGCCCTGCGTCACGCTCATCCGGTCGCCGCCGATGGGATAGCCGAAGACCGCGACCGTCGATTCCAGCTCGGGAATGCCGCCGAGCGCGAGGGGGATCGTGCCTTTGAAAAACGCCGGATCCTGCAGCTTCAAAATCGCCAGATCGCAATCGTGCGCGATGTGCTCCACGGTCGCGATGTACTTCTTCGGGTCGTTCTCTTTTTCGACCGTGAGAAAGCGCGCATTGCTGACCACATGGGCATTGGTGAGCAGGCGGTCCGGCCCCACGACCCAGCCCGTGCCGCTCCCGCCGCTCATCGCGCCGGGCAGCCACGGCGCGCGGTAGTTGGCCTCCTGCGCGGTGTTGTTGATGCGGGCGATGCTCTTGCGGATTTCACCCGGCTGCGCGAGCGCCGCAGCGGTGAGGAGCAGGAAGGTGAGCGCGAGGCGCGGGAGGCTGGAGGTCATGCGGGCGGGAAGATGAGCATGCCGCCGAAGGGGTGCAATAGGATTGTCCGGTGCAGGGTGGGTAGCGCACGCGCCTCGCGTGTTGTTTCCGGCGCCCTCGCCGGAAACCGGGCGGAGGCGAGGGCGCCTCCGCCAACACGCGAGGCGCGTGCGCTACCCACCCTGCCGCCGCGCCGCGCGTTTCCGCGCTTGCCTGTCGGCTCGCATACGGAAAGGCTGCGCGTCACATTTTCCACCACCATGAAACTCCCCAAACTCCTCCCCGCCCTCGCCCTCCTCCTCGCCGCCGCTTTCATCGCCCGCGCCGATGAGAGTGAAAAACCTAAAGCGCCAAGCAACGCGGACCTCTTCGACAAGCTGCGCGGCTGGAAACCCGAGGACGGTTTCACCAGCCTCTTCAATGGCAAGGATCTCACCGGCTGGCATTACAAGGACGAGCCCGACCTCGATGGCAAAACCGACGCCACCGACGGCCGCTACACCGCGAAGGACGGCATCTTCACCGTCAATCCGCGCGACGACGCCAAAGGCCCGCACCTCCGCCAGCTCTGGACGCTTCGCGAGTTTCCGAAAGACTTCGTCCTCAAGCTCGAATTCCGCGCCAGCGTGAACGCCGACAGCGGCATCTTCCTCCGCGAGCCGCAGCTCCAGTGCCGCGATTATCTCGTCGCCGGCCCTTACAAGGAACTCAAAGCCTACAAGCCGCAGGATTGGAATGTGATCGAAGTCACCGTGAAAGACGGCCTCGCCCGCTGCACCTGCAACGGCGAAGTCCTCGAAGCCGCCCTCAAGCTCCCCGCCACCGGCCCCATCGGCCTCGAAGCCGACCGCGGCACGATGGAATACCGGCACATTCAGATCAAAGAGCTGCCGTAATGTAGCTTGGGCTTCAGCCCAAACGACGCGGACTTTGGGCTAAAGCCCAAGCTACTTTACGCCGCTCCGCTTCACGCCACCGCGAGGCGGGTCTTCACCGCGTCCGGGTCGTCGCGCATCGCTTCCTGTTCATTGACCTCGATCACCAGCCTTACCGCCGCGGCGAGATCGCGCAGGCAATCCTCTTTCGTTTCGCCTTGCCCGTTGGCACCCGGCACTTCCAGGCAGGTGGCCCAAAAGCCACCTTCGTCTGGTTCTCCACGATGCAGGATGGCGGTGAGATTTCGCATGACGGGAGGTTAGCGAAGGGTGTTGCCGTTAGCAACACCGCCCTCCGCGCGAAATGCTGGCGTCATTGATTTCCTCGATGCGGACGAGGCGTGGAAAGCCATAGGGGAACTGTGATGGAAAGAAAGGCAGCGGGAATTGCACAGGCTATTGCTCCCATCGTCATCGCATCTTCAAAACTGTATTGGACGTTGTGTTCTTTGAGGCGCCGGAATTCGGCGTAACCCATGTAAAGCAGAAAGACTATGACTCCAAAAAAGTAACCCGAACTGACTGCCCACAAGCGCCGAGGATAGAAGAGCGTTCGCCAGCCCATTACGAGAGCGATCCATTGCCATATCACCGTGAAGTATCCCACGATGATCAGGAAGACGAGCAATACAACGTGTTCAGACCCTGAGCCGCTGCTCAGAAGGTATTGCCAGCTTTTCCAAAAAGCACCCAAGCTGCTCCATTGAATCGCGCTGAAAGCTGACTGTGCGTTGCTGCGCATTTCGATGGCAAACCACCAACCAACGAAGAGCGCCGGCAAAAGGCCCAGCAACCCAGCAGCAACCAAGCATCCCGCTCCCGCTTTGCGATCATACTCCGTGAACATGATCGAGCCCGCGAGCCCGCTTACACGTTAAATCTGAACTCCACCACATCCCCGTCCTTCACCACATACTCCTTGCCTTCGATCCGCAGCTTGCCGGCTTCGCGGGCTTTGGCGTGGGAGCCGAGGTGGATGAGGTCGTCGAAGTGGACGGTCTCGGCGGCGATGAAGCCGCGCTCGAAATCGCTGTGGATGACGCCGGCGGCGGCGGGCGCTTTGTCGCCGGCGCGGATCGTCCAGGCGCGGGTCTCCTGCTCGCCAGTGGTGAGGTAGGTGCGCAGGCCGAGCAGGTGATAGACGGCGCGGATGAGCGAGCCGACGCCGCTCGACGCCACGCCGATGCCGGCGAGGTATTCGGCGGCTTCCTCGTCGGTGAGCCCGGCCAGTTCGCTCTCGATCTGCGCGCTGATGACCACGGCTTCGGTGGCGAAATGCGAGCGCGCGTAATCCTGCACCGCGGTGACGAAACGCGCGGCGGCGGTCAGCTCGACATTGTCGCTCGGCAGCACGCCTTCATTGTCGCGCGCGGCTTCGACGATGGCGGCGACGTTCGCGAGATCGGCTTCGGCGACGTTGCAGGCGAAGATGGTGGGCTTGCCGGAGAGGAGGAAAAACTCGCGCAGGAGTTTCGTCTCGTCGTCGCTCAGTTCGAGGGTCGTGGCGGGTTTGCCGGCGTCGAGATGCGGGAGGAGTTTGTCGCAAAGCGCGACCTCAGCCTTGGCGGTTTTGTCGTTCAGCTTCGCGGCCTTCTGCTGGCGGTCGCGGCGCTTTTGCACGGCGGCGAGGTCGGCGAGGATCAGCTCGGTATTGATGATCTCGATGTCGCGCACGGGATCGACGGTGCCGCTGACGTGATGAATGTCCGCGTCCTCGAAACAGCGCACGACCTGCACGAGCGCATGGACTTCGCGGATGTGGCTGAGGAACTGGTTGCCCAGCCCTTCCCCCGCGCTCGCGCCTTTCACCAAGCCCGCAATATCGACGAACTCAATCGCGGCGGGGACGAGCTTTTTCGAGTGCGAGAGTTTCGAGAGCGCCGCGAGCCGCGGGTCGGGCACGGTGACGATGCCGACGTTCGGGTCGATGGTGCAAAACGGGTAGTTCGCCGCCTGCGCTTTCTGCGTTTTGGTGACGGCGTTGAAGAGGGTGGATTTGCCGACGTTGGGGAGGCCGACGATGCCTGCGGATAACATAGGCGCGGACGGTAGGGGAAAATCGCGCGGGTGAAACTGGAATTGTTTTTTTAACGCAAAGACGCAGAGGCGCGGAAGTCGCAGAGACCTCGTGACGAAGCTCCAGTTTCGTCACGCGCTGGTCTGCGAAGCTCCGCTTCGACAAGCAACGAAGGGCCACGGCGGGCGCTGAATCCGCAGCCGCGCGCGGCGAAGCTGGAGCTTCGCGGACAGGGTGCGTGTCCAAGCGGGAGCTTGGGCACGAGCGTTTTCTAAGAGGGCGTCTAAAAAGTCATCCTGCTCCTGCTCCTGCTCTTGATCCTTCGACAGCGGGGGAAGGGAGCAAGAGCAGGAGCAGGAGCAGGAAACTCTCGGTGCGTCTTTTTTAGACGCCCTCTACCCGCGCGTGTGATGATGCAGCGCGCGGTCGTCGGTCCAATAGACGTGCAGCATCACCCCGCCCCAATAGAGCGGGAGCAGGAGAAAACCCCAGCCGGCGCTTGCGGCTCCGGCAAGGAAGCAGAAGGCGAAAGCGAATCCGCTGCCGAGCATCATGATCGCGCCGAGCAGCCGGTGGCCCTTGTAGATGTGGCCGAGGCCGGGGAGGACACTGAGGCACACGGCCACCCGGTCGCGAAATCCGGAGAGAGGATGTCGCTCCTCCTCGCGCACCCAGTCGCATTTCGGGCATTCGTTGAGGTTGTCGGGGGAAAGCGCGGTGCCGCAGAGCGGGCAGGTGCGCGTGTCGGTGAGCGGAGGATTGGCGTTGGTGGTTGGCATGTTTAGTCTCGGTTGGTGCGTTGGATTTTCCCTGCCTTTTGTCCTGCGGAAAAAGTAGCCAGCGTTATCGTTCCGCGCAATTCCTATCTTCCTGCTTATGCCATCGCTCGCTCCCATCGTCACGCATCTCGACCGCTACCTGCGCACCGCGGAAGTCACCGACTACCCCGGCGCGTGGAACGGCCTGCAAATCGAAAACTCCGGCGCGGTGGTGAAGATCGGCGCGGCGGTGGATGCTTGTGAGTGGACCATCGGGCGCGCGGTGGAGCAGGGGATCACGTTGCTGCTCGTGCATCACGGGCTGTTTTGGGGCGGCGTGCAGCCGCTGACCGGCGCGGTGCGGAGAAAAGTGAAAGCCGCGCTCGACGGCGACCTCGCCATCTACAGCTCGCACCTGCCGCTCGATCTGCATCCGGTCGTGGGAAACAACGCGCTGCTCGCGAAGGCGCTTGGATTCAGGCGTTGCGCGCCATTCTTTTTTGAAAAGGGCGCGCACATCGGACTGCAAACGCGCGCCTCACTTTCGCTCGCCGACCTCGCGCGCCGGCTCGAGCGCGTGCTCGGCAGTGCGCCGCACCTCGCGCCCGGCGGGCCGGGAAAAACGGCGCGCATCGGCATCGTCACCGGCGGCGCGGGTGGTGAGGTCGCCCGCGCGGCGGCGGAGGGCGTGGACACTTTCATCACCGGCGAAGGCCCGCATCATTCCTATGCGCTCGCGGAGGAGCTGGGCGTGAACCTTTTCTACTGCGGCCACTACGCCACCGAGACCTTCGGCGTGCAGGCGCTCGCCGCGCACCTCGCGAAAAAATTCCGCGTGCCGTGGGAGTTCATCGACCACCCGACGGGCCTCTGATCGCATCCGCGGCGCGCGCGGAGGTGCGGTTACTCGCCTTTGAAGACGGTGTTCTTTTGCAGGCGGAAGGCGGCTTCGGCGCTGTCGAAAATTTTCTGCACGGCGTCCTTGCTCGGCAGCCGGTACTCGATGGTGCGCTGGTGGGTGGTGAGAGGGTAGCTCTTGACGACTTTTTTCCAGGCATCGCCCGCCTGGCCGGTTTTCTCGGCACCTTCCTGGAAAAGCTGCTGCGTTTTTTCGATGGTGGCGGCACCGAAGCCAGCGGGGGCGTTCACGGTATTGGGCTCGATGAAGTAGAAGCGCACGAGCGCCGCGCCGGTGGTGTCGATATTGACCTCGGTGACGCGCGCCGCGCCATCGACCACGTACTCGTGGGTGCTCACGGAGACGATCGAGCGGAGGGCCACGCTGTAGCTGCCGCCGGGCAGGTTCGCGCGCCACATGGGGATAGCGGTCACGCCGGCGGGTGTGGCCGCGGGCGCGGGCGTCTGTCCGGGCGTCTGCGCGTGGAGCGCGGGAGCGGTGAGGAGGGCGGCGGCGAAAAAGGGGAGGAGCTTCATGGGTGGGGAATGTGCCTGCGCCGCGCGGAACTTCCAACCCCGAATCGCTGCGTGGAGGATCGCGACTCAGCGAGCGGATGGGCGCGCGTGCAAAAGATAGTGCGCGATGATTTTCACGAGCGGCTCGGTGGTCATGGCGCTGATCCAGCCGATGCCGGCGGCTTCGCACTGGCGGCGCAAATCTTCGCGCCACGCGGCCACGGCGCGGGCGTAGCTGTCGCGGATTTCGGGGGCGCTGGTCTTGAGGGTCTGGCCGGTTTCGAGGTCGGCGAATTCAAAGTCGCCGGTCTCGGGCAGCGCGCATTCCCACGGGTCGAGGGTCTGAAAGGCGATGACTTCGTGGCCTTGCTGGCGCAGGGCGCGCAGGAGTCGCATGAGCGATTCCTCGGTGTCGAAAAAATCGGAAAAGACGACCACGATTCCGCGGCGGCGGCAGGTGTCGAGGATGGCGTCCATCGCAGTGCCGAGGTCGGCGGCACCGGAGGGCGTGGCGGATTCGAGGAGCGCGACGAGGTCCTGAAACTGCCCCCGGCGCGCACTCGGCGGGAGTCCCTCGACGACGCTGCTGCGGAGCAGAAAAACGCCCGCGGAATCGTGCGTGCGGCGCGTGAGCAGCGCGAGCGCGGCGGCGGCGCGGGCGGCGTAGCGGAATTTCGTGGCGGGGCCGCGGCTGGTGCCCATCGAGGCGGTGGCGTCGAGGAGGAGGTAAAGATTGAGGTTGGTTTCGGCGCGGAATTGCTTCGTGAAATAGCGGCCGTGGCGGGCGAAAAGATTCCAGTCGAGATAGCGCAGATCGTCGCCGGGCTGGTACTCGCGATGGCTGTCGAACTCCGCGCCGTGGCCGCGGAACGGGCTCCGGTGCAGCCCATGCAGCGCGCCTTCCACGATGCCGTGCGCGGCCAGTTCGAGGTCCTCAATGGCGAGGAAAAGCGCGGGGTCTTCCAGCTTGTCCCACGCCGCGGGCGCGGGGTCTTGGGTCGCGGCGGTCATGGCGAAACTATTTCGCCGCGCGCTCCTCTGGGACTTTTTCGAGGACGCGGGCGATCACGTCGTCGGCGCTGATTTTGTCGGCGCGGCTGCGGTAGTTCAGCACGAGGCGATGGCGCAGCACATGCGGCGCGAGCGCGGCCACGTCGGCGAAATCCACATGGAACCGCCCGGCCAAAAGCGCGCGCGCTTTGGCCCCGAGAATCAGGCTCTGCGAGGCGCGCGGGCTCGCTCCGCAGGTCACGTAATCTTTCACCGCATCGGGCGTCGAGCCGTTGGCCGCATCGGCGCGCGTCGCCCCAGCGAGGCGCACGGCGTAGGCCACGACATCCGAGGAAACAGGCACGCCGCGAACCAGCCGCTGCAGCTCGATGATCTCCTTCGCGTGCATCACCGTGGCCGTCGTGGGCTCTTCGATGCCCGTCGTTTCATGGACGATCTTTTCCTCCTCCTCCGGCGTCGGGTAGGTCACGCGGATGCAGAGCATGAAGCGGTCGAGCTGCGCTTCCGGCAGCGGATAGGTGCCCTCGAATTCGATCGGGTTTTGCGTGGCGAGCACCATGAACGGGCGGTCGAGCGGATAGGTCGTGCGGCCCACGGAAATCTCCCGCTCCTGCATCGCCTGGAGCAGCGCGGCCTGGGTCTTCGGCGGCGTCCGGTTGATCTCGTCGGCCAGGACGACGTTGGCGAACAGCGGACCGGACAGGAACTTGAACTCGCGCGCCCCGGTCGAGCGGTTCTCCTCGATGATCTCGGTCCCGGTGATGTCCGCGGGCATCAGATCGGGCGTGAACTGGATGCGGCTGAAGTCGAGCGAGAGCGTCTTCGCCAGCGTCGAGATCATCAGTGTCTTGGCCAACCCCGGCACGCCTTCGAGGATGACGTG
>JAYWEP010000302.1:0-8455 GCA_043779205.1 Chthoniobacter sp.
AGCAGCATCGCCTGCAGCCGCTGCGTGCGCGGCAGCGCGTCGAACTTTGCGAACGCCGCGCGCAACGGCGAGTTCTCGCCCGCCGCCAGCTCGCCCACCGTCTTGTCGAAACGCTCGCGCAACTCCGTTTGCCAGCGAACCGCCACTTCGCCGAGCCGCACCAAATCCTCGATCGCGCGGCCCCGGTTATCGAGCTGCTTCATGTCGCGCCCCGCAATTTCCCGCGCCGGCTCCGCGAGTTCCTTCGTCAAAGCATCAAGCCGCGCCGGATCGCCACCCGCCTTCGCCAGTGCCTCGCGCGCCACCCCGGCCTTCGCCGCAAAATCCTGCGTCAGCTTTTTCCAATCGTCCGCCGGTGCCGCCTGCATCGTCTTCGCTTTGGCCGCGAGCGACTGCGCATCGGCCAGCGCCGCGCCGGCCTGCGGCAGATCGAGCGCGATCACGCCCTCGCGCAGCAGCCCGAGCCGCTGGCAGATGAGAATCTTCCGCCCCGCATCCATCGACGGATCGGCCAAGCCCATGCTCTTCGAGCCATCGACAAACAGCAGCAGCCGCGAAAGCTGACCGATGACTTTGCGATGATGCAGCACCGGCCCCGCGAGCATCAGCACGAGCATGATGATGGCGAGCGCCCGCAGCGTCGGCAGCAGCCAGTTCACCCAGCGGGCAATGGGCCGCGTTTCGCGCCGGTAAAAAACCCAGGCAACCGCGCCCAGCACCAGCGCCAGCCCCACGCCCAGCCACCACGGCCAGTCGCCGACGAAACGGAGGGAAGTCTGCACGCGCTCGGTCATGGCGTAAGCCTCCCCACAAACGCACCAGCAAGCGACGCCGGGTAGCGCACGCGCCCTCGCGTGCGGTGTTTGGCGCCCTCGCCAAACACGCGGCGGCAAGACCCGCTCTCATCCCACCGGAACTGTCGCAGCGGGACAGAATCGGCGAGGGCGCCGATTCCCACACGCGAGGGCGCGTGCGCTACCCAGTCACTCCCGCGATGCCTCGCCCCGATGAGTTCCTGATCCGTCGCAATCATACAAACTCTGCCGCGGCGACTTTCGGCTTTCGTCCCGAGTCGGAAGCGTCGGGGCCAAAGTTCACTCCGCCCACCTTGCTGCGTACGCGGGCAAATTTCTGCTGCAAGAAAAGCTCCAGGAAAACGAGCCCAAGAATCGCCCAGAGCAGCGGACGCCACATCTCGAAGCCGTAGCGGCGGGTGTGATCGAGCTGCTTGTATTCCGCGCCGCTGTGGACGAGCGCGACCCCGTGGGTTTTAGCAAAGTCCGCGATCTCTTTGTCGGTCAGCTTTTGCAGGTCGGACTCGCGGCGCGAGGCATTGACGACGTAATAGACCGGCGACGCGCCGGGCGGGTTCAGCGTGTAAAGACCGGGCCGCTGCGTCTTCCCAAACTCGACCACGCCCCGCTCGCCCTTCTTCACGATCGGCACCTCCGTCGGCGTGCCGTCGGGCGCGATGACCGTCGCCTTTTTCCCCGCATCCGCGACCGGCAGAAACGCCACGAGCGGCTTCCCCACGTCGAGGTTGCGCGGTGGGTAAACCGTGGACGCGAGATAGACCGAGAGCCGCTGGAGCAGCGGGAGGTAAAACGGGCGCATCGGCAGATTGCTCCAGTCCGCATCGACCGGCACCGCGCACTCGATCACGCGGCCATCGCCGAATTGCTTCTCGACGAGAAACGGATCGCCGCTGTCGAGCCGCGCGAGCGTGGTTGTGGGCATCGTCGCGGCAGACTTTTCCGCCTGCTCCTTCATGCGAAACCAGAGCTTGATCCCCGCGTCCGTGAGCGTGCCGTTGCGCGGGTCGTTGAAGATGTCGAGCGCAGCGTGCTCGAAGCGTTGCGAGACGATGCCGACCGACGGCGCACCGTCTTTCAAATCCCCCGCGAGCGAGCCGAGCGCGAGCGGCAGCAGACCTTTGCCGTCCTTGAGCAGCGCGCTGTTGTACCAGGCGGTGTCGCTGCGGTTGCCGGGAAAGATGAGCAGACCGCCGCCGCCGCGGACGAAGTCCTCCAGCGCGCGAAGCTGATCGTCATTGAGTTTGCGGACGTTCGCCAGAATCACGACCGCGGAATCGGTGATCGCCTTCGCGCTCAAATCATCAGCTTTCGTGACCTTCGTCGCGATGAGGTCCGCGAGTTCCACGCGCCCGGCGCTGTACGGCTGGAGCGCGATCTCGGCGAAATCCACCTCGCCCTTGAGCGGCTCGGCGCTCGGGTCGCCATCGACGAGCAGCACCGGCACTTTGTCGCGCACCGGGATGCTCGCGAGATAGCTGTTGTCGGCCTTGAGCGCATCGGCATCGGCCACGACCTCGACGACATGCGAGCCCGGCGTGTCGAAGGCGTGCGAGAAAAGCACCTGCCCTTTTTCATGCGGCCCGAGATTGATCTGCGACACGGACTTTTCCTTGCCGTCGGCTTTGAAATAAACGCGCAAATCCTGATACGGCACGTCGCCGAAATTGCGCAGGTTCGCGCGAATCTGAATCTTCTGCCCGACGCCGACCATGAGCCGCGAAAACTCCAGCGACTCGACGGCGACGTTGTCCTTCAACTCGCTGCCCACGTCGAAAAAGGTGATCTCCGGCGCGATCGGCAGCGCCTTCAGCCGCGCGATCATCTGGCCGACCTGCGCGTCCTCGGTGGCCTCGAAACTGATGCGCTGAAAGTCCGTCATCACCACGAGATTGCGGCTCGACTCGTGCATTTGCCCGAAGACCCCCGCAGCGTAATCCAGCGCCGCGGGCACCGTCGCCGCGCCGAAGCCGGCGTCCGTTTTTTGCAGCGCCTGGCTGAGCCGCGCGAGATCGTAAGTCGGCTCATCGAGCAGCGTCGAACCGCCCTCCCCCATGAGCACGACCTGCGCATCGGAGCCGAGCTTGAGTTCGTTGACGATCCGGGCCGACTCGTCGCGGGCGATGGAAAAATTCGTCGCGCCCGCGCGTCCGCCTTCCATCGAGTAGCTGTTGTCGAGCAGCACGACCGTCGAGGTCTTCGCCTCGCCCATCAGTTTCTGCGCGCCTTTCCACACCGGCCGCGCCATGCACAGCGCGAGGATCGCCGGGATCGCCGCGCGAATAATGAGCAGGATGATCTGCTCGATGCGGACGCGCCGCTGGTTCGTGCGGATGACTGCCTCCAGCAGGTGCATCGCGCCCCATTTCACGATTTGGAAACGGCTCTTGTGGAAGAGATGGATGATGATCGGAATCGCCAGCGCGGCGAGGCCGGCGAGGAGGGCGGCGTTGAGGAAGGTCATGCCGGCCGCCTTTCCGTGGGAGAACGTTCAACGTCCAACGTCCAACGTTCAACGTTCAAGGGCAGAACGATTGCAGTGGCGTCGGAGGTGGTTTCGCGGACGCGGGCGGAGTCGGAATCTGCGCTTTCGGCAGTTCGGATGCTGGCCCAGAAGATTTTGATAAGTTCAACAGTCTCTTCGATGAGCGGATCGAGCTTGCTTGCAGGGCGGATGAGCGGCACGCGCTTGATCAACCGTAACCAGCGGCGGGATTCGCGCAGTTCCTTGTGACAGATTCCCAGCTTGTGAATGAAGTCGGCGCGGGATTCCGCAGCCTGTGCCTCGCCGTGATTTGGCAGAGGTGAGGTTCCGGAGCGGAGCAATTGTCCAGCGATGTGATTACCCGCCCGGCTCGCGGGCAAACTATCCACAAGTCGAATGATTCGCGCTGCGTATTCAAGCAGCCGTTCTTCAAGGTCGAAGCTCCGCTCCTCCTTGGACGTTGAACGTTGAGCGTTGGACGTTGGACGTTTTCCCATAACTACCCCCGCGCCCTCCGCCTGCTCACATACGCCGCCAGCGCCTCCGCGTACGGCTGATCCGTGGTGAAAGGAACCAAGTCGATCTTGTGGCGACGGCAGCCTTTCACGAGTTCGGTGCGGAATTTTTCCAGGTTCGCGAGATAGGCTTCGCGCAGCAGCACCGGGTCGAGCAGGTGCTTCACTCCCGCCGTTTCGAGCGAGTCGAACTGCGTCCAGCCTTTGAATGGAAACTCCAGTTCGTCGCGATCCCAGATTTGGAAAATGAGTATCTCGTGGTGGGCGTGGCGGAAGTGCGCGAGCGCCTTGAGCAGCGACGGCACATCGCCAAAGCAGTCCGAGATGATGATGAGCAGGCCGCGCCGGTGGAGCTTCGGGACGAGGTCGTGGAAGACATCGCCGAGTTCGGTTTCGCCGCCGGGTTCGCTGCGCTGGAGTTCGTCGATGAGCACGCGCAGGTGCGAAACGCGCGCGCGCGGCGGGATGTATTTCCGGATCTTCGTGTCGAAGGTCACCATGCCCACGCTGTCCTGCTGGCCGATCATCAAGTAGGCGAGGCACGCGGCGAGCCGCCTAGCGTATTCATACTTCGAGACGCCGTTGCGCCCGTAGTTCATCGAGCCGCTGAGATCGAGCAGCAGCGTGGCGCGGAGGTTCGTCTCCTCCTCGTATTCGCGGATGTAAAAACGGTCGCTGCGGCCATAGACGCGCCAGTCGATATGCCGGATTTCGTCGCCCGGCACATACTGCCGGTGCTGCTTGAACTCGACGCTGAACCCTTTGTGCGGCGACCGGTGCATGCCCGAGCAAAAGCCCTCGACGACCTGCTTGGCGACGACCTGGAGGTTGCTGATCTTTTGGAGATCGGCGGGGGTGAGAAAGTCGGAGACGTGAGCCATTAAGCGCAGGGCTGGGGAGAACGTCCAACTTTCAACGTCCAACTTTCAACGTTCAAGGAAGCAGCAGCAGCCCGGTCTCGGCCTCTCATCGTTGAACGTTGGAAGTTGAACGTTGAAAGTTGAACGTTCTCCAAAATCACAACGCGCGCTTTGCCTCTCCCCGCGGCACGGCCTTAATGATCCGGGCGATGATGTCGTCCACCTTGATGCCTTCCGCCTCGGCATTGAACGTCGGGACGATGCGGTGGCGGAGAACCGGGAGCGCGAGCGCTTCGATGTCGTCGTCGGTGACATGGAAGCGGCCGCGCAAAACGGCGCGGACTTTCGCGGTGAGGACGAGGTTCTGGCAGGCGCGCGGGCCGGCCCCCCATTCGATGAGGTCTTTCACCCACGCGGGCGCATCGGGATTCGCCGGGCGCGTGTAGCGCACGAGGTCGAGGACGAAGTCCATGACGTGATCGGGCACCGGGACTTTGCGGACAACTTTCTGGAGCGCCTGAATCTGCGCGCCGTTGATGACCGGCTGGAGATCGGCGGTGAAAGTGCCGGTGGTGCGGGCGACGATCTGCCGCTCGTGCTCGCGGTCGGGGTAATCGACTTTCACGAGGAAGATGAAGCGGTCTTTCTGCGCCTCGGGCAGCGGGTAGGTGCCTTCCTGTTCGATGGGGTTTTGCGTCGCGAGAACGAAGAACGGCTCCTCCAGTTTCAGCGTGTGGCCGCCGACGGTGACGCTGTGTTCCTGCATCGCCTCGAGCAGCGCGGCCTGCGTCTTCGGCGGCGTGCGATTGATTTCATCGGCGAGGAGCATCTGCGTGAAAATCGGGCCTTTTTGGAAAACGAAGCGGCGATGGCCGGTCGTCTGATCTTCCTGGATGATGTCGGTGCCGGTGATGTCGGCGGGCATCAGGTCGGGCGTGAACTGGATGCGGCGGAACGACAAATCCATCGTCCGCGAGAGCGAGCGGATCATCGCGGTCTTGGCGAGACCGGGCACGCCTTCGAGCAGGCAGTGGCCGCCAGCGAGCACGGCGATGACGAGTTGCTCGATGACCTCCTGCTGGCCGACGATGAACTTGCCCATCTCCTCGGTGATTTTCTGAAAGGCATCGACGAGCAGCGCGGCGGCGGCCTGGTCGTCGATGGGATCGGCGGCGGGTTCGGTGGGGGCGGGTGTTTGCGTGAGCATGGGTGGTGTGTGTAGCGAAAAAGTCGAAGGGTGGAAAAAGAAACGCCGTTCGGCAGGCGGTGCTACGAACGGCGTCGAAAATCCCGCGGGGTCAGCCGCGGATGAAACTCACGGCATGAGATCGTGCGGCATGGAATCCAGCACGGCATCCATATTCATCGCTGGCGCAGGGCTGGCCACGCCGGGGAGCGTCGAGAACCATTTCCGCAGCAGCGGATCGTCGGTCAGTTGCCGGACTTGGAGGATTTGCGAAATGAAATCCGTTTCCTGGCTCGGGGCGCTCGCCTGCATGCCGGTCTTGCCGGGTGCGGTGACTGCGACCGCGGACGCCCGCGGAAAGTGCAGGCGCGGCAGCCACGCATCTTGAAAGACAAAGGCGAACGCCACGCATGCCGCCGCCGCGAGGGTCGCGACGCTGTTCCAAAGAAAGACATTCGGCCCGCGCACATTCATCAGCGCGCGGCGCTGCTCCAGCGTGAGCACCGCGGGCTCGCGGGTCTGCTGCTTCTCAAAACCGGCATCAAGCATCATCGCGAGGTCGATGACCTTATACACTTCTTCGCGCGCCTGCTCGTCCGCGCCGAGCATGGTCTCCACATAAATTCGCTCCTCCGGCCCCAGCTCATTGAGCGCGTAATCGGTCAGGTCTTGTTCGGAAATTTTCGCCTTCATGGTCAGACCACTCCCTTCTTGAGGTAGATGATTTTCTCGTCCTTGTCGTCGCGCTCCATCATCCCGCGCAGATTCTTCATCGCGGCGTTCAGGAGAAAGCCGACATTCCCCACGCTCAGCCCCGTGATCTCCGAAATCTCCTGATAGGAATGATGCCCGTGAAAGCGCAGCCGCACGACCTCGTGCTGATTCTTCGGCAACCGCTTCACCAGCTCCATCACCCGCTCCGTGCGCTCCTTGCGCTCCAACTCCGCGGATGGCGTCAGGTTTTCGCAGCGCTTCTGCTCAAACTCCTGCGCCTCCACGTAAATGTAACGCTCCTCCTTCTTCAGCGACTTCAGCGCGCAGTTCCGGCAGACCGTGAAAAGCCACTGCGAAAGATGCCCCTCGATCGCCTCCTGCTCCTGCTTGTGCAGCCGCATGAAAGTCTCCTGCACCACATCCCGCGCGCGGTCGAGCGACTGCACGATGCTGATCGAGTACTGCAGCAGCGGGCGCTCGTAGCGCTCCAGCGCACTTTGCACCCAGGCGGCTTTCTTTTTTTCTTTTTTGCCAAACATAGGATCGGTTTTTTAAGCAGGTTCGGGTGAGATAACCCCCGGCCCCTTACTTTGCTGTAAAAAAGTTACGCGAATTTTCGGCGGCCACGCGGCTGCGTTTCAGTTCCCGCACCGCGGCGGCGAATTCATTGGAATCGCGCCGCGCCACGGCCTCGCCCGCCTTGAGGAACAGCTCCAGCCAGCGCCGCTGCATGAACTGCGGCGACCGCGCCTCCAATTCGCGCGCCCGCGCCACCTGCTCCTGCCAGTTCCCAGCCACGCCCACGGCGTCTTTCGGCGAGTAGATCGTCACCCAGTTTTCCTCGATTGCGTTAAACGCCTTCGTCACGACCAGGCCACCCGCTCCGCGCTTCTCCGGCTTGTCGCGGAAGGAGCCGATCGATGCCGCCTGCGTCCACGCCTCCAGACTCACCTCATTCGCGAGCGCCGCGATTTCCGCATCCATCACCGGCCCAGCCGCCGCGGATTGCGGCACGGCGGGCGCTTCCGGTTTCACTTCCGCCGGCGGCGAATAGCGCCGCCGCACTTCCGGCGGCAGCAGCGCGAAGGCGACTTTCCGCTCGCCGGCGTTCGTCTGGATCGTGACCTCGCTCGGCCCGCCGAGCGTGCCCGCCAGCGACGTGCCATCCGCGAGCTTGAAGACCTCCGCGCGGACACTCAGCGCGCTCATGGTTAGCAAGGTCGCAGCCGTCAGGAAATGAGTTGTTTTCATCTTGCTGCGAAAACCCCTCACCGCCTGCGGGCTTAGGAACAATCAGCTTCCGCAGCTCAGCGCGCGTCCGCCACGGAGGGCGTGTCCCCGCGCGCCCTACCCCTTCTTCGCCGTGCTCTGGATGTAAATTTCGCGCAGTTGCTTGAAGTCCACTTCCACCGGCGAGTGCGTCATCAGATCGGTGCCCCGGTTGTTTTTCGGAAAAGCGATGACATCGCGAATCGACTCCGCGCCGACGATCAGCATGACCAGCCGGTCCAGCCCGAGCGCGATGCCACCGTGCGGTGGAGCGCCGAAGCTGAAGGCGCGCAGGAGGTGCGCAAACTTGAGCTGCTGATCCTCCGGCGTGACGCCGAGCACCTCGAACATCCGCGCCTGCAAATCCTTCTCGTGAATCCGAATCGAACCGCCGCCCAGTTCCACGCCATTGAGCACCACGTCGTAGGCGACCGCGCGGACTTTGCCAAAATCGCCCGCATCCAGCAACGCCATGTCCTCGGCGCGCGGGCGCGTGAACGGGTGATGCACCGCGACCCAGTGATTGTCCTCCGGCGAAAACGCGAGCAGCGGGAAATCCACGACCCACAGAAAGTTGAGCTGGTCCTTCGCCGCCGCCATCAGCCCGAGCAGCT
>JAYWEP010000303.1:0-18127 GCA_043779205.1 Chthoniobacter sp.
CTCGACTATCGCCATCCCTTCGCCGCAGGGAGACTGGTCGCCAGCTTACGCGCGAGCGATACCTTCACGCAGGTCGGGGGCGACCGCGTGCTCACGATCCAGACCGCCGACCAGGCGCTGTGGGCCAACGTGCTGCTCACCGTCGGCGTCCGCACTTCGTAAAATCCGAAATCTGAAATCTGAAATCCTAAATTCTAAATGCCTCTGCCCACTCGTCGCCTCGGCAAGACCGATCTCCATCTTCCCATCCTCAGCTTCGGCGCGTCGTCGCTCGGGGCGGAGTTTCGCAATGTCACGCTCGAAGAAGTGATGAAGAGCGTCCATGTGGCGCTGGAGTGCGGGCTGAACTTCATAGACACCTCGCCATTCTACGGACGCGGCATGAGCGAGGTGCTGCTCGGCATCGCGCTGCGCGGGGTGCCGCGCGAGAGCTACATGCTTTGCACAAAACTCGGCCGCTACGATCTGCCGCATTTCGATTTCTCCGCGAAGCGCGTCGCCGAGAGCGTGGACGTGTCGCTGCACCGCCTCGGCACCGACCATCTCGACATCGTGCTGTGCCACGACATCGAGTTCGTGCCGATGCAGCAGATCGTGGATGAGACGATCCCGGCGATGAAGAAGATCCAGCAGTCGGGCAAGGTGCGCTACATCGGTTTCAGCGGATACCCGATGAAGATTTTCCGCTTCATCTGCGAGCAGACGGACGTGGACTGCGTGCTGAGCTACAACCAGTACACTTTGCAAAATACGCGCTTCGCCGACGAGGCCGTGCCGTATCTGAAAAGCAAGGGTGTCGGCGCGATGAATGCCGGGCCGTTCTCCGCGCGCCTGCTCACGAATGCGCCGCTGCCCGCGTGGCTGAAGGAACCCGAGAGCGTGAAGGCGGCGGCGCGCGAAGCTGCGGCGCTCTGTGCGAAACGCGGGAGCGACATCGCGAAGCTCGCGCTGCAGTTCGCAATCGCGAATCCCGACATCGCGACGACCGTGAGCGGCAGCGCGAATCCGAACAACATCCGCAACTGGGCGAAGTGGGCCGCCGAGCCGCTCGATTTGGAATTGCTCGCGGAAGTGCAGGCGATCTTTGCCCCGGTGAAAAATCTAGGGCACCAGGAAGGGCTCGCGGAGAACAACTGAGGCGCATGAGCAGGACGGCGTGTCTCGGGGAGCGCACGCGCCCCGCGTGCCGTGCCGTGCGCCCCGCGCGGCACAGCGGGCGTCCCCAGACATTCCGAGGGTCTTGGGTCGCCGGGTGTATTCCGCGGGGCGCGCAATACGGCACGCGAGGCGCGTGCGCTCCCCATGCACGCCGTCCCGCTTTTTTAGCCCCCTTCTCAGTCTTCTTATTTTTGAAAGATGGTATCAGTTCACCGCCGTGCGGACTTGCACAAAGGCGATCATTTCCAGCAGATCGTCCACATGGAAAGGCTTCGCGAGGATCGTGCCGTTCACGGTGTGGATGAAGTCGTTCACCTTGGCGCTGCCACGGTGGCCGGTCATGAAAATGAAACGGTTGCACAGATGCGGGCGCATCCGTTCGACGGCGCGGAAGAACATGTCGCCCGGCAGCGTCGGCATCATCATGTCGCAGAGGATGACCTCGAAATCGCTGGCCAGCACTTTATGCACGCCCTCGACGCCATTGACCACGGCCACCACATCGAAGCCGCTCTCGCGCAGGAAGTCGGTCATGATTTCGCCAAACGCGGGGTCGTCCTCGAGGAGCAGCACCTTTTTCACCGCCGTCTTCGCCGAGTCCGCCGGCTCATGGAGCCGGATGCTGGGAGGCAGGGAGTCCGCTGGCGGCGTAGCCGGCGCGGAGGAAAAATCGACGGTGGAGATATTGGCGGGCTGGCTCATGGGTGGCGGTGGTTGCAATTACTGGAAAGCAACCTGTGTGCCCGACACTGCCCGGTCTTTTCCCGGAAAATCCGCCCGCCGTCGCCCCGCAGCCCTACGTCTCCGAGACCTCTGGCGGCGTCAGCGTCGGCAGCATCCGCTCCGCCGCGGTCACCATCTGCAGCTTCGTCGCGTCGAGCGGCGGCTCGGTGACGAATTGCGTGGCCAGCGCCGCGAGCAGCAGCGAGCCGCCGCCGAGCATCACCACCTTCACGGGATCGTTGTCAAAGAGCTGCTTCACCACCGGCTGCAGCGCGAGGGAGGCGAGAATTTCCGGGATGACGATGAAGAAATTAAAGATGCCCATATACACGCCGATGCGCCCCGCCGGGAGCGCGCCGCTGAGCATCGCGTAGGGCATCGAGAGGATCGAGGCCCACGCCACGCCCACGCCGAGCATCGTCAGCTTCCACAGCCCCGCGTCGTGAATCACGCCCGTCGCCAGCAGGCTCACGCCGCCGCAGAGCAGCGCGAGCGAATGCACGGTCTTGCGCCCGATTTTCCCCGCCAGTACCGGCAGCCCGAAGGCCACGAGGAAGCAGACGATCGAGTAAATCGCAAACGTCTGCCCGCCGAACGCCGTGCCGCGATCAAAAAATTCCGACTTCGGATCGGTCGTCCCGAAAATCTGCTGCGCCGTCGCCAGCCCGAAGAACATCCACATGCAGAAAAGTCCCAGCCAGGTGAAGAACTGCACCACCGCGAGCTGCTTCATCGTCACCGGCATTTCGCGCACCGCCGCGGAGACCTCCGGCCCGCTCAGCACCGCGCCGATGAGGCACCCGAGCCCGCCGCCGACCAGCACATGCAGCGCCGTGAGGTGGTGGTCCACCAGCATCCCGCGGCTCACGCCGAGCACCGCGCCGAGGATTCCGCCCACGAGCAAAAACGACGGCTGCACCCGAAAGCCCCGATGCTCCCGCTTCCTCCGCTCAAACTCCACCCAGTCATCCGGCGGATATTCTTTCGACATGAAAACCGTCCACAGCACCGCGCCGAGAAACACCACCGCGCCGAGCTTGAACGCATAGAGCACCGTCAGCGGCACGCCGTTCGCCGCGTGCCCGGTCACGCCGAAGTGCTCGAAGATCGACGGCAGCGCATTCGCCACCGCCGCGCCGATGCCGATGAAAAAACTCTGCATCACAAACCCCGTCGTCCGCTGCTCCATCGGCAGCTTGTCCGCCACGAAAGCGCGGAACGGTTCCATCGAGACATTGATCGACGCATCGAGAATCCAGAGCATCGCCGCCGCCGCCCACAGCGTCCCCGCGCTCGGCATGAAAAAAAGCGCGATGCTCGAAAGAATCGCCCCCGTCAGAAAATACGGACGCCGCCGCCCCAGCCAGCCCCAGGTGCGATCCGACATCGAGCCGATGATCGGCTGGATGAGCAGCCCCGTCATCGGCCCCGCGAGCCACAGAAACGGAATCTTGTCCGGCTCCGCCCCGAGCTTCGCGTAAATCGCGGACATATTCGCGAGCTGCAAACCGAACCCAAACTGGATGCCGAGAAAGCCGAAGCTCATGTTCCAGATTTGCCAAAACGAAAGGCGCGGGCGGTAGCTGGTATTCATCGGGAGAAAAGGAAAGCGCGCGACCTTGCCCGCGCCCGCGCCCAGCGGCAAATCCAAAGTAGCTTGGACTTTAGTCCACAGTCCCAGCCGCTCTTTGGACTAAAGTCCAAGCTACTTTTTCCGCCGCTCCATCTGCCCGATCTTCCGCGCCGACGGCGCGGGCTTCAGTTCGACAGAAAAAATAAGCGGAACCGGACCGAAAATCTCGCCCTCGCGAGGATCACCGCGTTCCCATTTGTATTCCATCAACCTTGCACGCTCAGAAGCGGGTAAATGCTGCGTGAAAATCGCGCCCGTCAGTGCATCAACAACGATGAATCCTCCGCCAAGGAAGAGATTGCCCGTGGCATTTCCGTTGAAGCCCTTTTCGAGTTTCACTTCGTATGGCTCGAACCCCGGCATCTCAATTCGCACCCGGTAGAATCCCCAACGCGCAACCACCACAGTCACCGGCGTGATACCGATCCGCTTACCATTCAGCAGCACCACGGCACCTGCCGGTTTGCTCTTAACGCGCACGGCCTGCGTCACCCCACTCGTCAGCGTCGCACATCCCGGATACAGAATTTGCGCCAGCGGCAGCACCGACAGCGCGAGCAGCACAGCGAGCAGACGAGGCGACGTTTTCATAAAATCTCCCCCGGCCTACCAGCCCGCGCCTTTCGTCTCCGTCTTCACGCGCAGGAGAAACATATTCGACGTGATGTAGAGCGAACTGCCGTCGTCGCCCCACGCGCAGTTCCCCGTCGGCTGGCCGGTCTGGATGGTGCCGAGATGCTTCCCCTCGGGCGAAATAATCAGCACCCCGTTCGGCCCGGTCGTCCACACATTGCCCGCGCGATCCACCTTCATCCCATCCGGCAAACCGGGACCGCTGTTGGTCAGCGGTGAGGCGTCGAAAAAAATGCGGTGCTTTCCGAGCGCGCCGTCGGCGGCCAATTCGTAGGCGTAAATGTACGGCGCTTTCGGATCGCTGACATTCACGTAGAGCGTCTTTTCATCCGGCGAGAGCGCGAGGCCGTTCGGATACGTCAGCTCGTCCGTGAGCAGCGTCACCTTCCCGCCCGAGACACGATACACACCGCTGAAGGTCAGCTCCTTGATCGGCGACTTATTCCCGCCCTCCAGTCCGTACGGCGGATCGGTGAAATAAATGTCGCCGTTCTTCGCAATGATGAGGTCGTTCGGGCTGTTGAATTTCTTGCCCTCGTAGCGATCCGCGAGCGGCGTCTGCGTGCCGTCCTTCTCGATCCGCGCCACCCGCCGCATGCCGTGCTGGCAGAGCACGAGCCGGTTCTCCGCATCGCGCGCGAGCCCGTTCGAGCCCGGCTCGCGAAACTCCTTCGTGGACTCCATCCCGCCGCTCGGCTTGAGAAAGACGCGCGCCGTCGTCGTGCCCGGCGTCCATTGATAGATCGTGTTTTCCGGAACATCGGAAAAAAGCACCGCCCCGTCCTTCCACACCGGCCCTTCCGACCAGTGGAACCCCTCCGCCACTTTCTCCACCTCCGCGTCCGGCGCGAGCAGCGCATCGAGCGCCGGATCGAGCCGCAAAATTTTGGCAATCAGCACCGGCTCAGCGGCACCGGCGGCGAGGGCGAAAATGGGGGCGAGAATGAGCGGGAGGAGACGTTTCATGCCGCGCAGTTTGCGCGCGGCCGCGTGGGGCGCAAGTCAGGAGTCGCAGAGGCGGGGAAAGCCTGCGGCGCAAACGCTCAACGCTCAACGTCCAACGTCCAACGTCCAACGCTCAAGTCCCTCACCTTTCCCGCAAGCGACCTCCGACCTCCGACCTTGAACGTTGAACGTTGAACGTTGGACGTTGGACGTTGAGCGTTAAGTTTCGCCGTCGCCCTCCACACTCGACACCGCCCCGCCCGCCCGCGCATTTTTCCCCGATGCCCGTCCCGCTCCTCGATCTCCGCCGCCAGTACGCCCCGCTCAAAACCCAGTTCCTCGCCGCCTTCGAGGCCGTCGCCGATTCCCAGGCCCTCATCCTCGGCCCGCGCACCGAGGCTTTTGAACGCGCCGTGGCCGACTACTGCGGCGTGCCCCACGCCATCGGCTGCTCCAGCGGCACCGATGCCCAGCTCCTCCTCCTCATGGCCCTCGGCATCGGCCCCGGCGATGTCGTCGTCACCACGCCCTACACCTTTTTCGCCACCGCCGGCTGCGTCGCCCGCCTCGGCGCACGACCCGTCTTCGTGGACATCGACCCCGCCACTTTCAACATCGACCCCGAAAAACTCGCCGACACCCTCAACCGCACGAACAACGTCCGCGCCATCGTCCCCGTCCACCTTTTCGGCCAGTGCGCCGACATGGCCGCCATCCTCGATCTCGGCAAAACGCACGGCATCCCCGTCCTCGAAGACGCCGCCCAGGCGCTCGGCGCTCGGCACCCGCTCGGCCACGCAGGCACGCTCGGCGCGGCGGGATGGTTTTCCTTTTACCCCACGAAAAACCTCGGCGCATTCGGCGACGCCGGCATGGTCGTCTGCCACGACGACGCCCTCGCCGCCAAAATGCGCGCCCTCCGCAATCACGGCATGGAGCCGCGCTATTTTCACCCGCTCATCGGCGGCAATTTCCGCATCGATGCGCTGCAATCCGCCGTGCTCGCGATCAAGCTCCCCCACCTCGACACCTGGAGCACCGGACGCCGCGACCGCGCCGCCTTTTACCGTCGCGAAATGGAGCGCGCCGGCCTCCTCGCGCACCTCACCCTGCCCGTCGAAAGCTGGCCCGGCGGCGAGCTGCGCCACATCTACAATCAATTCATCATCCGCACCCCGCGGCGCGAAGCCCTCCGCGCCCACCTCACCGCCCACGGCATCGGCACCGAGATCTACTACCCGCTCCCGCTCCACCAGCAGGAGTGCTTTGCCTATCTCGGCTGCAAAGCCGGCGACTTCCCCGAGTCCGAACGCGCCGCCGCCGAGACCCTCGCCCTGCCCATCTTCCCCGAGCTGACCGAGGCCGAGCAGGCGGAAGTCGTGGAAAGTGTGCGCGCCTTCTTCGCCTGATCGCGCGCCGCAGCGCCCGATAGTTCGATAGCGTCTTTTTTTAACGCAGAGACGCAGAGGCGCAGAGAGCGCAGAGGCAGAAAGGAAGTCCGTTTTTTCCCACTCTGCGTCCTCTGCGCCTCTGCGCCTCTGCGTTAAAAAATTCTTCTCGCCGACGCGAGGTTTGCCAACCCCGCACCAACACGCCAAATTCGCCCCCTTTTCCAAACGCCATGTCCGAAATCCCCAAGACCTACGAGCCCGCCGCCATCGAAGAGCGCTGGTATGCGCAATGGCTCGCCGACGGCTGCTTTCACGCCAATCCGCAGTCCGCTAAGCCCGCGTATTCCATCGTCATCCCGCCGCCCAATGTCACCGGCGTCCTCACCCTCGGCCACGTCCTGAACAACACCATCCAGGACATCCTCGCCCGCCGCGCGCGCATGCTCGGCAAAGAAGTCCTCTGGCTCCCCGGCACCGATCACGCCGGCATCGCCACGCAGACCGTCGTCGAGCGCACGCTGAAAAAGCAGGGCGTCATCCGCCATCGCGACGACCTCGGGCGCGAGAAGTTTTTGGAGAAAGTCTGGGAGTGGAAGGACAAGCACGGCGGCATCATCATCCAGCAGCTCAAAAAACTCGGCTGCTCGTGCGACTGGGAGCGCGAGCGCTTCACCATGGACGCGGAGTACTCGCAATGCGTGCAGCGCGTCTTCGTGGACCTCTACAAAAAGGGGCTGATCTATCGCGGCAAACGCATGGTCAACTGGTGCCCCGCCTCCCTCACCGCGCTTTCCGACGAGGAGGTCGTGATGAAGCCGCAGAACGGCACGATGTATCATTTCAAAGTGGAGGTCGTGTCCCCTTCTTCCTCTTCCTCCCCGAGTGCAGGCCGAGAGGAAGATAAAGAGGAAGCGGAAGAGGAAGAGTCCGGCATCTGGCTGACCATCGCCACCACCCGCCCCGAGACCATCCCCGGCGACACCGCCGTCGCCGTAAATCCGAAAGACCCGCGCTACGCGCATCTCATCGGCCTGCACGTCATCCGTCCCCTCCCCGTCCAGATCCCGCACGAGCAGCGGCTCATCCCGATCATCGGCGACGAGCATGTGGATTTCGCCTTCGGCACCGGCGTCTTGAAAGTCACGCCCGCGCACGACAAGGCCGACTTCGAGATCGGCCAGCGGCACAAGCTACCCGTCATCGACATCATGAATCCCGACGGCACGATGAACGCCCTCGCCGGCGAATCCCTCGTCGGCCTCGACCGCTTCGAGGCGCGCAACGTCGCCGTCGATCACCTCCGCGAACTCGGCGTGCTCGTGAAGGAAGATCCGTATCAAAACAACGTCGGCTACTCCGAGCGCGCCGACGTGCCCATCGAGCCCCGCCTCAGCGAGCAGTGGTTTTTGAAATACCCCAGCGTCGAGCAAGCGCGCGCCTGCGTCTCCGGGGTAGCGCCTGCGCCCTCGCAGGCTGTTTTCGGCGCCCCCGCCGAAAATCTCCCGTCGTCGGCGGGGGCGCCAACGACCACACGCGAGGGCGCGTGCGCTACCCAGCCACAGATGCGCTTTTTCCCCGAGCGCTGGGCCAAAGTGTATGACCACTGGCTCGGCGGCATTCAGGACTGGTGCATCAGCCGCCAGCTTTGGTGGGGGCATCGCGTGCCGGTGTGGAAGAAGCAATTCAACCGCGCGGTGTGCGAGGGTATCGCTTTCTCCGAAACAACCCAAACCGACCGCGACGTGGATGGGATTGGCATTCTCTGGGACAGCGTTGCCGTGGGGGATTGCTGGTCTGACGAAGTGACGGCAAAACTTTTTCCCGATTCAGATGAGATTTCGGATGGAGTAGCGCGCTGGCGCAAGTCGGATGACTTCACAGCGGTGAGGGAAATTGCGACGACTTCGGACGAAGTAGCCGCCGCACTTGAAACGAACGGCTTCACCCAAGACCCCGACGTCCTCGACACCTGGTTCAGCTCCTGGCTCTGGCCTTTCGCCACGATGGGCTGGCCGGAGAAGACCGACACACTCGCCAAATTCTACCCGACCACCGACCTCGTCACCGGGCCGGACATCATCTTCTTCTGGGTCGCGCGGATGATCATGGCGGGCTTCGAGTGGATGGGCGGGATGCCGTTTCGCAACGTCTATTTCACCGGCATCATCCGCGACAAACAGGGGCGCAAGATGTCGAAGTCGCTCGGCAATTCCCCCGACCCGCTCGACCTCATCGCCACGTATGGCGCGGACGCGCTCCGCTTCGGCGTCATGCGCAGCGCGCCGCTCGGGGCCGACATCCTTTTCGACGACAAGAACGTGGAACTCGGCCGCAACTTCTGCACGAAGCTCTGGAACGCCGCCCGCTTCCGGCAGATGGCCGGAGGCGGAGGAAAGGCGGAAGACGGAGGGCGGAAGGCGGAAGAGGAAACCGCCGCCGCCGAATCTTCCGCCTTCCGCCTTCCGCCTTCCGCCTTTCCCACCGAGGGCGAGATCAACCCCGTGCTCCTCACGAGCGACGACAAATGGATCCTGCTCCGCCTCAACGCCGCCATCCGCGAAGTCCCCGCCGCGCTCGACGAATACCGCTTCAGCGACGCCGCGGCCACGCTCTACCGCTTTTTCTGGAGCGAGTATTGCGACTGGTATGTCGAGGCGAGCAAAGCCTCGCTCTATTCTTCCTCTTCCTCCCCGACCGACGCCACGCGGGCAGCTCGGGAGGAAGATAAAGAGGAAGCGGAAGAGGAAGAGCGCGCACGCTCACGCAAAGCGAACACCCTGGCCGTCATGGATTTCATCCTCGCGCACACCCTGCGGCTGATGCACCCGTTCCTGCCCTTCATCACCGAGGAACTCTGGCACGCCCTCGGTTTCCACGACGACCTCCCCGCCGACCAAGGCGGACGCACCATCATGTTCGCCCACTGGCCCGCGCCGCTCGACAACGACTTCTACCACTACTACGACCTCGACCCCAGCGCCGAGGAAGCCGCCAACGACAAATACGAAGTCGTGAACCGCGGCCGCGCCCTGCGCCGCGACGCCACCATCGCCAGCAACAAGCGCGTCCGCTTCATCCTGCAAAGCGCCACGCCGCTCCTGCCGCACGACACCGAAGTCCTCCGCATCCTGCTCAACGCGGAACCGTTCGAGGTCGTGGAAAACTACGACGCCCCGCGCGGCACACCGAGCGCGCTCACCCCGCTCGGCACGCTCTTCCTCCCGCTCGAAGGGCTCATCGACGTCGCCGCCGAGCGCGACCGCCTCGCGAAGGAAATCGCCAAAGTCGAAGACGAACTCGCCAAAGTGCGCGCCAAGCTCGCGAACCCGAACTTCGCCGGCAAAGTCCCCCCCGCCGTCCTCGCCGACCACCACCAGCGCGAGGCCGCGTGGGCGGAAAAACTCACGCAACTCGCGCGCATGCGCGAAGCGCTCGGGTAGCGCACGCGCCCTCGCGTGCTGGAATCGGCGCCCTCGCCGATTCTCCTCCGCCGGATGCCAGGCGCCTGCCGCCGGAGTGTTCGGCGAGGGCACCGAACACCGCACGCGAGGGCGCGTGCGCTACCCGAACTTGCGCACCCCGCGGGGTTCGCGTTCCTTCGCGCGCTGCGCATGCCGACTTCACTCCACGATCTCCCCTTCCCCGCGCTCGAGCGCGCGCTCGTCGCCGACGGCCTGCGCCCGGCGCACGCGCGGACGCTCTGGCAGGCCGTGCAGCGCGAGGGCGCGCTGGCGCTGGTGGAGCGCGCGGACTTTCTCCCACCGCTCGCCCGCTGGTCAGCGGAGCACGTTGGAAAAGACGCGCGCTTTTTTCTCGATGAGCCGGCGGTCGCGGCAGACACCGCGAGCAGCGATGGACTGACGCGGAAATTTCTCCTCCGCCTCGCGGACGGCCAAACCATCGAGACCGTGCTGATGGGCTACACGGGCCGCACGACCGCGTGCGTGAGCACGCAGGCGGGGTGCGCGATGGGGTGCGTGTTTTGCGCGACGGGGCAGATGGGTTTTGTCCGGCATCTGCGCGCGGGCGAGATCGTGGCGCAGGTGCTCCACGTCCAGCGCGAGCTGCGGGCGCGCGGCGCGGCGCGGCTGCGGAACCTTGTGCTCATGGGCATGGGCGAGCCGCTGCACAATTACGACGCGGTCCTGACCGCGCTCGAAATCCTCACCGACGACCGCGGCGTGGCCCTCGCGCCGTCGCGCGTGACGATCAGCACGGTGGGCGTGGTGCCCGGCATCCTGCGGCTGGCGGAGGAAAAGCGCGCCTTCAACCTCGCGGTGAGCCTGCACTCAGCGGATGCCGCGGAGCGCGCCGCCCTCGTGCCCGCGAGCCGGCGCTGGCCGCTGGATGAACTCATCGCCGCCTGCCGCGAGTACGGCGCGAAAACCGGACGGCGGATTTTTTTCGAGTGGACGCTGATCGCCGGCGCGAACGATTCCCCGCGGCACGCGGAGCAAGTCGCCGCCTTGCTCGCGGGGATGCACGCGCATGTGAATCTCATCCCGCTCAATCCCACGAACGGCTTCACCGGGACCGCGAGCGCGGGCGCGGCGGCGCGGGAATTCCAGCGCGTGCTCCGCGAGCGCGGCCTGCCGAGCACGGTGCGGCAGCGGCGCGGGATCGATGTGGCCGCGGGCTGCGGGCAGCTCCGCGCGGAGAAGCCGCGGGCCGCCGCGCCGCTGGCGGGAATCTGTAGGGGAAGCTGACAGCTTCCCCCTGCAGATTTCCCGCCAGCGGCACCGTCCCTACTTCGCGGGTGCGCCGGCGGGCGGCGTGGCGGTGAATTGCAGCGGCTCGCTCCACCGGCTGTAGCGGCCGTTGCTGTCCTTCATGCGCACGCGGGCGCGGTAGGTGGTGCCGGGTTTCGCGAGGTTGATGGGCAGGCGCAGCGCGGCGTTGAATGGCGCGAGGTCGGCGGAGACCCACACGTTTTCCAATTCGTAGCGGCGCGGCTGGCCGGGCTGCCAGCCGGGCAGGCCGGGCGCGGCGATCGCGCCGAGCCGCCATTGCACGGCGGTAAACTGCGCGCCCTTTTTCGAGGCGAAAGGCGTGGTGGCAAAGGCCAGCCCATTGGCCGCGTAGCTGGGCAGGCCGGTGTAGGTGATGGTGGGGCGGTCGGGGATGTCGGCGGACTCGGACTCGGCGAGCAGGTAGCCGTAGCCGTAGCCGCGCGGATCGCCGTCATCGAGTTTCCAAGGCGCGGTCGCGGGCCGCGCATTGGTGCAGAATTCGTTGATGAATTTCACGAAACCCGCGAAGTCCGGCGTGGCCAGCTTGCGGTCCCAGTTCTTGTCCGCGCCGCCCTTCGCGGGGTTGAGGTAAAAGGCGCCCTTTTCTGCGGTGCGGGGGTGGTAATTCCACAGGCACTGATCCAGCTCGGGCCAGCCGAGACGCTGGCCGGGCGGGTGGAGGGGAGACGCAAACTCGTCCGCCATTTGCGCAATCTGTCCGCCGCGCGAGCTGGGATCGTCGCAGAAAAGATCGAGGATTTCGCGGCAGCGGTTGCGATACTCCACGCGCAGCGCCGGCACCTCGAGACAGCGCGCGGCATCCACCCGTCCGCTCTGGTGCGCCTTGGGGATGAACATCATATCGAGATCCCACGGCAGGACGGTCCAGCGATTGTCAGCGCGGTGGTAAAGGAAATGGTTCTCGCCTTCGCGGAGATCGACATTGCCCATGAGCCGCGAGATCGCGTGAAAGCTGTAGTAGCCGGGCAGGTCGAGGTTGCTCCGCCACCAGGCCTCGTCCGCGCCGCCGCGGATTTTCCCCATGAAGGCATCGAGGTCGCTGTTGTCTGCGGACTGCTTGAGAGCCTGGTGCCTTTTCTCGTTGGGGCCGCCCATGTGGTAGAGATTGCCGTCGGAAAGATCGCGCTCATTGAGGAAGCCACCGTCGGGCTCCTCCACCATGAGGTAGAGCCCCCAGAGGTCGCCGGTGTACTGATCCTTGGTCTGCTCTTCCGCGGCGTCGATGACCCGGAGCTGCACATGGCGGCAGCGCGAGCTGGGCACGCCCGCGATTTCAAAGGCGCGGAAAGACAGCGCCTCATCCAGCCCCGCCATGCCGCGATTGCCCTGCACCCACGGGCTCGCGCAGGCATTCAGCGCCACCTTTTCCAGACCGCGCTGGAGCGAGCTGCCGGCCATCTCGGCGGATTGAAACTCGCGGGCCGGGTTGAACTTGAACCCCCACTTGTTCTTCCCGCTCACATACGTGCTCGCCTGCCCGCGGTTGTGAAACGCGATGTGGTCATACACTTTCCCGTCGGCGATGAGCGTGCCGGAGAACTTCTTCTTGTTCGAGTCCCCATCCCACTGGCTGTGCTCCACGTCCTCCTTGTTGGCGAGCAGCGTCATCCCCGGCAGCGTGCCAAAGAGCGTGCCGGGAAACGTCCACGGCTGGCCCTCGCCAGGCTTGCCGGGAAAGCCCGTCCACGTCGGCGGCGCGGTGGAGCAGAAGTAGGCGAAATTCGGGCACGCATCGTCGGCGTACGGCACGCGCACGGTCTGGCCCTTCGCGTCCTCGGCGGAAATGCGGTAGCGGATCAGCCGGCGATGCTGCTGGAGCGCGGCGGGGAGCACGGCGGTGAAAACGCCGTCGCCCGCCTTCACGTCGCCGTCCTTGCCGTCATCGTGCATCGGCACGGGCGTCCAGGTTTTTTCAAAAGCCTCATCGGTCTTGCGGATGTATTTGCCCGGCTCCCCGATCTGGTAAAGCAGCGTCACCGCCTTCACCCCGCCCGGCGCAAGCACCCGCGCCGCCACGCGCACCGGCTCCCCGGGTTTCGGCTGGATCGGCGCGTGGCCGATGGCGCTGATGCTCGGCGGGGCCACGTCGGCGGCGGTGGAGTTTTTCTCACCCGGCGTCGGCTTGCCGACCTCGCTCTTGCCCGGCGCGAAACCCGAGCTGCGCCACGAACTGCCCGCGGTGTGATCCATCGCGGGGTTCACGAGTTCGAGCGACGAGCCCTGGCCATCCGCCGCCGTGGGCCACGGAAAACCGACGCCATATTTCACCCGATCCGCGACCGCACCCGTCGCATCCAGCAGCTCGATCGTCTCGCCGTCGGTCTTGAGTTTGCCCTTCCATTTTCCGAGCGCTTCCTTGCCAAACGCCGCCTTGAACGCCTCCAGATCTTTCGCCACGACCACGTAGCCACCCGCGGCAATTTTTGCCCCCTCGGGGAAAGTGAACTTCACACCCGCGTCGAATTTCCATCCCGCGAGCAGCACCTCCGCCGGCCCGGAATTGAAAAGCTCGATGAACTCCGAGGGCGAGGTTTTGTCCTTCGGGTGGTAGTGGATTTCATTGATGACCACGCCCGCGCGCGCCCCCGACATGGCGAAGGCGAGGAGCAGGATGCAGCCGAGGGATTTTGGAAAAAGGCGGGACACGGCGAAAACGGGAGGGCGGGTTATTAAACACGCGCCGTGCGCGGTGCAATGCTTGGGTAGCGCACGCGCCCTCGCGTGTGGTGTCCGGCGCCCTCGCCGGACACGCGGCGGCACGGCCCGGCAGACATTTCTCATCAAGGCGGAATCGGCGAGGGCGCCGATTCCAGCACGCGAGGGCGCGTGCGCTACCAAAAAACGAAACCGCCGCCCGTTGCCGGGCGGCGGTGCGTTCATTGAATGAAGGGGAAACTCCCCTGTTACTGCTGCGGGGCGTTGTCGCCGGGGCGGTACTCCGGGTAAGCGGGACGCGGAGCCTGCTCGCCACCGGCTGGCTCGATGCGCGGCTCGCGGCGCTCGCCGCCTTGGTATGCGGGGCGGTCGCCGCCACGATCTTCGCGGCGCGGGCCACGATCACCACCACGGTCGCCACCACGGCCTCCGCGATCTCCGCCGCGGTCGCCACGGTCACCACCGCCGCGGTACTCGCGGCGCTCGCCGCCGTCGTCGCCGCGATCCATGGACGCCGCCGGAGCACTGCCCATGCTTTCGCCACGCTCCTGCATGGCGGCTCTGCGGCTGAGTTTGATGCGGCCTTTTTCGTCCACGCCGATGCACTTCACCCAGATGAGATCGCCCACTTTGAGGATGTCCTCGACGCGGTTCACGCGGAAGTCCGCGAGCTCGCTGATGTGGACCATGCCGTCCTTGCCGGGCATGACTTCCACGAAGCAGCCGAACTCTTTGATCGTGACGATGCGGCCCTGATAGACGCTGCCGATCTCGATGTCCTTGGTCATGCCCTCGATGATCTGCTTGGCGCGCGAGAGCGAGTCGGCGGACGAGGAGTAGATGTGGATGCTGCCGTCGTCCTCGATGTTAATCTCCGCGCCGGTTTCGGCGACAATGCCTTTGATGGTCTTGCCGCCAGGGCCGATGATGAGGCCGATCTTGTCCACGGGGATGCGGATGGTCTCGATGCGCGGGGCGTATTGGCTCATCACGGTGCGCGGGGCGGCGAGGACGGAGTCCATGACGGCGAGCACTTTCATGCGCGCGTCGCGGGTGCGATAGACGGCTTCTTCCATGAGCTTGAGCGAGATGCCGGGGAGCTTGAGGTCGAGCTGGAAACCGGTGACGCCGGTGTCGGTGCCGCAGAGTTTGAAGTCCATGTCGCCGAAGTGATCTTCGCTGCCGATGATGTCGGTGAGCATGGTGTAGCGCTCGAGGTGGCCGCCTTCGCTGAACTCGGTGACGAGGCCGCACGAAATGCCGGCGACGGATTTTTTCAGCGGCACGCCTGCATCGAGCAGGGCGAGGACGCCGGAGCAGACGGACGCCATTGAGGTGGAGCCGTTGGACTCCATGACTTCGGACGAAACGCGGACGGCGTACGGGAAATCCTGCACGCTCGGGAGGACGGGCGCGACCGAGCGCTCGGCGAGAGCGCCGTGGCCGATCTCGCGGCGTCCGGGCGAACCGGTGCGGCCGGTTTCACCGACGGAGAAGGGCGGGAAGTTGTAGTGCAGGATGAAGCGCTTGGATTTCTCGCCGCCGGTGTAGCCGTCGAGGTCCTGAGCTTCGTCGGATGGCGCGAGCGTGACGAGCGCGACCGCCTGCGTTTCGCCGCGCTGGAAAAGCGCGGAGCCGTGGGAGCGCGGGAGCAGACCGACTTCGCCACTGAGTTCGCGGATCTGGTCGGCGCTGCGGCCGTCGCAACGGGTCTGCTTGTCGAGAATGGAGACGCGGAACGCCTTCTTCTGGAGGTAGTCGAAAGCCTGGCTGACTTCGAATTTCGAGGCCTCGGGAAACTTCGCTGTGATGGCCGCGGTGACTTCTTCCTTGAGCGCGGCGATGGCTTTCTGGCGGGCGACTTTGCTCTTGTTGTAGATGGCGGATTCGATGCGGTCGCCGGCGACGGCGTAGGCGACTTCCATCAGCTCGTCCTTCACCGTGAAGAGCGTGACCTGGCGCTTGGCCTTGCCCACGCGGGCGGCGAGGTCGATCTGCGCGGCGATAAGCTTGGAGGCTTCGTCATGCGCGAAATGGAGCGCTTTCACAAACTCCTCCTCGGGGAGCTGGTCGGCGGCGCCTTCAATCATGATGACGTCGTCTTTCGTGCCGACATAGACGAGGTCGAGGTCGCTGCGGCCCATTTCTTCGTGGGTCGGGTTGGCGACGAATGCGCCATCGACACGTCCGACGCGCACGGCGGCGACGGGGCCCGCGAACGGGATGTCGCTGACCATCAGTGCGGCGCTCGCGCCATTGATGAAGAGCATGTCGGGATCATTCACCGCGTCCGCGCTGAGGAGGACGCCGATGATCTGCGTGTCGTAGAGGTAGCCCTTCGGAAAGAGCGGCCGCAGCGGACGGTCGGTCATGCGGCAGGTCAGGATTTCCTTTTCGGAAGGGCGGCCTTCGCGCTTGAAATAACCGCCGGGGAACTTGCCCACGGCAGCGGCTTTTTCGCGGTAATCGACGGTCAGCGGGAACCAGTCCTGGCCTTCCTTGATGGTGGTGGCCGAGACGGCGGAGACCATGATGATGGTGTCGCCCGTGCGGACGGTGACGGCGCCGTCCGCGAGTCGCGCGAGCTTGCCGGTTTCGATGGTGATGGTGGTGGCGCCGATTTGCGCCGTGACGTTTTGGATACTCATTTTGATGTGTGGTGTGGATGTGACACCGACCTCGGATTTCAGATGGAAGATTTCAGATTTCAGATTGGCCGGACACGTCGCCACGAGTCCTCCAATCTGAAATCTGCAATCTAAAATCTGAAATCCCTCCGGGGTGCCGGTTTTGTTTGGGGTTGCAGTCCGTGCGGCGGAATTGCCGCGCGGAAAAGTGATGGGGTGAAAGAGTTCGCCCGCGAGAACATCGCGGGCGAACTTTTCCGAAAATCCGTGGGAGCTACTTGCGCAGCCCGAGTTTCTCGAGCGCGGCCTTGTAGCGATCCAGCGAGGAACGCTTGAGGTAGTCGAGCAGCTTGCGGCGGCGGGCGACCATGAGGAGGAGGCCGCGGCGCGAGGAGTGATCCTTGGCGTGCGCCTTGAAATGCTCCGTGAGATGATTGATGCGCTGGGTGAGGAGGGCGATCTGCACGTCGGCGCTGCCCGTGTCCTTGGGGTGCATGCGGAGTGCGGTGATGTCTTGAACGTCGGTCATATTCTTCTTATTTTTTGTGAGCCGCGAAGTATGGGAGGGAAAGCGCATCTGGCAAGTGGGAATTCCAACTTTCTGCCCCGCAGCCCGCCTCGCCGCGATTGCGGAAATTATAGTTCGTGCGCCGGAGTGGCACCGGGCGTGCTTTCTCCTCACGGCATGCACACTTTCGCCTATTCCGCCCGCGACTCCGCTGGGAAAACCATCTCCGGCGTCCAGGAGGCGCTCAACGAAGACAACGCCATCAACACGCTGATGACCCGCGGCCTGATGGTCCTCTCGATCCAGCAGCGCGCCGCCTCGAAGTCCCTCGCGCCCAAGGGCAAGGTCAACGAAACCGATCTCGTGCTTTTCACCCGGCAGCTCGCGACCATGGTCGATGCCGGCCTCCCGCTCGTCACCGGCCTGACCGCGCTCTATGAGCAGGCCGACCCGAAAAAACAAGCCGGCCTGCGCCGCGTCGTCGGCGAAGTCAGCGCGCTCGTGCAGCAGGGCGATTCCTTTTACGAGGCCATCTCGAAACACCCCCGCATCTTCAACCGCCTCTACACCAGCATGGTGAAAGCGGGCGAATCCGGCGGTTTGCTCTCCGAGATTCTCGACCGTCTCGCCTGCTTCCTCGAATCCGCCTCGCGGCTGAAAAAGAAGGTCAAGTCCGCCATGACCTATCCGGTCATTGTGCTCTTCATCGCGCTCTCGATCACCACCTTCCTCATCGTCCGCGTCGTCCCCGTCTTCGGCGAAATCTTCGCCGACTTCGGCGCGCAGCTCCCCGCGCCCACGCAGTTCCTCCTCGATCTCAGCGACTTCATCCGCGGCAACTGGTACTTCATCGTCGCGATCATCGGCGGCTCGATCTTCGGCATCAAAACCTTCCTCAAGACCGAGCGCGGACGGCAGATTTGGGATCGCTACAAACTCAAGCTGCCGATCTTCGGCCAGCTCATCCACAAAATCTGCCTCACCCGTTTTGCCCGCACCTTTGCCCAGCTCATCCGCGCCGGCGTGCCGATCCTCGAGGTCATGTCCATCGTCGGCGACACCTCCGGCAACTACGTCGTCGAGCAGGCCATCAAGCACGTCTC
>JAYWEP010000304.1:0-47516 GCA_043779205.1 Chthoniobacter sp.
TGAAACTCAGGCAGACTTGTCGGAAATCCTCTTGGGTCCATAGGTGGAGTGGAAAACCGTTAAAACGTTGCCTTGTCAAGCAACCGGATAGGCATGGAAGGAACTTGCTCACGTATTCCCGCAAGACATCACCTTGCCGGGTAAGCAGACCCGGAATCTGCTTCGATTTGATGTCCGCAAAAAGTGACTCCGGGCTATCGGTGGAGAGATGGGTTCGTGCTGTTGATTTGAATGCCATAATTCTTGTTTGGTTAAAGCGGTCCGGCGACGTCGATCACGGATGAGTCCCGATATCCGGGAGCGCACAGTCGCCCAGCAGGAGCGGGATGAACCGGCGGCCCGCATTGGCCGGGTCGCGGTGGACGGCGGTGCTCCGCTCCAGCGCCACCCAGCCCGAGGCCAGCGCCGCCGGCGAGATGCACAGCAGCAGCACCCGCGACTGTTCCAGCCCCTCATCCACTTTCAGCGCGATGATGTCCCCCGCCTGGATGACCCACTCATCCAACCACACCCGCACCCCCGCCGCCTTCAACCGCTCCGCCAGCCGCCGCACCCGCGGCTTGTCCTGCGCGTTGTGGCTCAGGAAGACATCGAATTGGAAAGGCTCGGGCATTTGTCTTCAGCAGGCAGCGATTAGGGGATCACTTGGCAGACGATGGGCGCAAGCTCGATCGGCGTCGAGGCCGGGGCCTGCATGTCGTGGACGACGCGGACGAGGATTCGAGTGGGAACATGGAGCCTTCCCGCAGGCCTGTGCGAGCAGAAACAGGCTGTCCAACCGCGCGCTTTGCGATCCCGACTTTCAGCGCGCCGCGGAATCCTTCGAGGCAAAACTGCAAGAGCCGGATCGGTGACTACGAGCGGAACAGCGCGAGGTTTTGAAACAAGGTGCGGACGAGCTTTTCCAACGCCGCATCCAGCGGCTTTCCCTTTTCGAGCGTTTCGAGGATCGAAGCGATTTGCTCCGCGATCCCGGCGGTGAGTTCGTTAAAGCGCGAAAGGGAAACGGCTTCGCCGTCCATCGCGGCGGAAATCCGCGTGCAAACGTGGTGCAGGACGAAGAACGGGAGGACTTCGGCGCTGTCCTGCGCGAGCGCGTCGAACTCGCGGCTTAAAGTGTCGAGCTTCGACTGACTGAGATCGCCCGGCAGGAGCTCAGGCAGCCGCCGAATGCGGTTGTTTCCGGGCATCGGCAGCGAGGACTTCCTGACGGTTGAAAATGGCGACGACAGGGCAGCCGCGGGCTTCGATGTTCGCCCGCCCGTTCTGCTCCTGCCGGTCCACGAGGACGATGGCAAAGGCGATCCGGCCTCCATCGGCGGCGATTTTATCGATGGCTTCAATCGTGGAGCCGCCGGTGGTGATCACGTCATCGACGACAACGACAGAATCGCCCGCGGAAAAATTGCCTTCGATGTGTTTGCGCAGGCCGTGTTCTTTTGTCTTTTTGCGGACGTTGAAGATGCGCGGTGTGAGGGCGGGGGCATCGAGATGCGCGGCGATGCCGATGCTCAAGGCGATGGCGTCGGCACCCATCGTCAAACCGCCGACGGCGTCGATGCGGAGATGTTTTTCCGCCGCGGTTTGTTTGATCAGTTCCCAGGCGATTTTGCCGACGAGGAGGGCGCAGCGGGGATCGAGCGTGGTGAGCTTGGCATCGACGTAAAGATCGCTCTGCGCGCCGGAGGCGAGGGTGAAGCTGCCCCGGCGCACGGATTTCTCGGCAAGAGCCTGCAGCAGGTCGGATTTCAGTTCGGATAAAGTCGGCATATTGCGGGGAGTCGGAGCGGCGCATATAGGCCGCAGCGACTCCGAAGGTTCAAGGCAAAATTATTCCGCATCAACGCGCCGCGAGATAGCGCCGCCAGCCGCCGTGGGCGGTGATTTCCAGGGCACCGTCGAGGGCGCAGGGCTCGCAGGCGAAACCCTTCACGGTCGAGCCGTCGGCGAGTTCGACGGTGCCGATGGTCATGGGCGCGGGGACTTCGGCGACGAAGGAACCGAAGGCGGATTCGCTCATGGCCCACACTTCGAGTTCGATGCCGTGGGCCTGCGGCTCGCTGCCGCGCACGAGGCCGGGCTTGGGTGGGGTGGTGTTGGCGAGCGCGTAGAGGCGGTATTTTGGCGCGGTTCGGGTCGTCGCCACGAGGCGCGCGCCGCGGCTCGTGAGCTGATGATTCAGCGGCATCCCGCTCAAATGCGCGCCGACTACGGCGAGACGAATCTCCCGCGCGGACGGCGGTGCGACGATGGGTTGATCCGCAATCTGCGCGGCCGTGACGCCGATGGCTCCGCCAAGCGCCCGGTGCAGCCGGTCGCCGAGCGCGAGGAGGGCGCGGTCGGAAAACGCGGGGGCCATGAGCGTGACGCCGAGCGGCAGCCCATCGGCGCGAAAGCCCGCGGGCACAGCGATGGCGGCGAGGTCGAGGAGGTTCACGAAGTTCGTGTAGTAGCCGAGATTCGAGTTCAGCCGGATCGGGTCGGCCTGCACTTCCTCGATCGTGTACGTCGTCCCGGTCGTCGGCAGGAGCATTACGTCCATCTTCGCCCACCCGCCCCGCGCCGCCACGGCGAGCGTCTGCAATTTGTAGCCCGCATCGAACGCCTCGACCGCGCTGTATTTGTCCGCGCCGCCGATGACCGCGCGCACCGTCGGATCCATCGCGTCGCCATGCTGCGTGAAAAAATCGCCGAGCGCATGCCGCCGCTCCGCGACCCACGGCCCGGCGTAGAGCAGCGCCGCCGCGTCGCGGAACGGCGTGAAATCTATCTCCACGCGCTGCGCCCCGAGCGCGCTCATTCGGGCGGCGGCTTCCTCGAAAAGCTGCGCCGCCGCGGCATCGCCGAAGAATTCGAGTTGCCCGGATTTTGGGACACCAAACCGCAAAGCATCCGGCAACACGCCATCGGACAACGCGCGCGAAAATGAATCCTCCGCGTCGCAACCCGCAGCCACATCGAACACCGCGCGCGCATCGTGGCAACTGCCCGCGAAGATCGACACGCAATCCAGCGAACGGCACGCGGGAAAAACGCCGCGCGTGCTGAGCACGCCCTTGCTCGGCTTGAGCCCGACGATGTGATTGAACGCCGCCGGCACGCGCCCTGATCCCGCCGTATCCGTGCCGAGCGCGAACGACACCATCCCCGACGCCACCGCGACCGCCGAACCCGAACTCGATCCGCCGGAGATGTAGCGTGGATCAAAGACGGACGAGCACGCGCCATGCGGCGTGCGCGTGCCGACAAGGCCCGTCGCGAATTGGTCGAGATTGGTTTTCCCAATCGGAATCGCACCCGCGGCGATGAGCCGCTCGACAACCGTCGCCGACCGCTCGGGCGTGAACGCAAACTCGGGGCACGCCGCCGTCGTCGGCACGCCCGCGAGGTCGATGTTGTCCTTGATCGCGAACGGCACGCCGTAGAGCGGCAGCTTGTCGATGCCGGCGGGAGACAGCTTCTCCGCGAAGGTCATCACATGCTCGCGGCAGAGGAGCGAAATCCAAACGCGTGGTTGCGCCGCGCGCCGCAGCGCCTCGTCGATCACCTCGGCGACGGTCGCCGCGCCGTCGCGGTAAAACCGTCGCAGCGTGGGGATGGTGAAATCAATTTTCGTGAGGTCCATGTGTCAGTTCTCCACGAGCACGAGCAGCGGCTGCCCCGGCTCGACGGTGCGGCCTTGCGCGCAGAGCACGCACTGCACGATGCCGCTCGCGGGTGCGAGGATCGCGGTTTCCATTTTCATCGATTCGAGGATGAGCAGCTTGTCCCCCTCCGCGACCGCATCGCCTTCGCCCACGAGCAACTGCCACACGCTCCCCGGCAAATCCGCCGTCACGATGCGTCCGCCCGGAGGCAACTCGATCTCCGCGCGCGGCGCTTCCGGCTCCGGTTCGGTCTCGGCGACATTCTGCCCCGCCGCCGCCCACCGCTCGCGCTCGGCGGCAAACTCCGCGCGTTGCGTTTGCCGAAACGCGGCGATGGATTCCGCATTCGCGTCGAGGAACGCCTGATATTCCGCGAGCCGGAAAGTCGTCTCCTCGACGCGCACATTGAAACGCCCGTGCAGGAAGTCCGCGCGATGTTTCAGCAACTCCTCCGCGCTCACCGGATAGAACCGCACCTGATCGAAGAACCGAAGCAGCCACGGCTTGCCTTCGACAAAATCCTTCGTCGAGCGCCAGGTGTTCCAGCATTGCACGGTGCGGCCCACGAACTGATACCCGCCCGGCCCTTCCATCCCGTAAATGCACATGTAAGCGCCGCCGATGCCGACGGCGTTTTCCGGCGTCCATGTGCGCGCCGGATTGTATTTCGTCGTCACCAGCCGATGCCGCGGATCGAGCGGCGTGGCGACGGGCGCGCCGAGATAAACATCGCCGAGGCCGAGCACGAGATAGCTCGCGTCGAAAACGATGCGCTTCACTTCATCGAGATCGGCGAGGCCGTTGATGCGGCGGATGAATTCCAAATTGCTCGGGCACCACGGCGCATCGGGGCGCACGGACTGCATGTATTTCTGGATCGCGAGTTGCGTCGCCGGGTCGTCCCACGAGAGCGGCAGATGCACGATGCGCGACGGCACTTCGATCGCATCCAGCGGCGGTAGCTGTGTCTCCGCGTGGCGCAGCGTCTCCATCAATTCGCGCAGCGGAAGGCGGCGCGCGTCGTAGTGAATTTGCAGCGAGCGGATGCCGGGCGTGAGATCGAGGATGCCGGGCAGATGGTTCGCCTCCAGCCATTGCATGAGCGCGTGGACGCGGAAGCGCAGCGCGAGGTCGAGGACCAGCGGGCCGTATTCGACAAGCAGATGTCTGTCTCCCGCGCGGCGGTAGCAGACGGCGATGCTCTCCGGCGTGGCGGGCGTGCGGTGCTCGACGGCGTCTTCGATTGCAAGGATTGGCAGAACTGGCGCGGGCGCGATCAGCGCGTCGATCGCGTGATCCTGCGCGGCTTCGCGGGCATTCGCCTCGTCGAGCCCGATGCGTCGGAAGCGCACGGTGTCGCCGGGTTTGAGCTGGCCCATTTTCCAAAGCTCGCTCTGCACGATGCACGCCGGGCAGACGAAGCCGCCGAGGCTCGGGCCGTCGGGGCCGAGGATGATCGGCATGTCGCCGGTGAAATCGACCGCGCCGATGGCGTAGGCGTTGTCGTGGATGTTCGACGGATGCAGCCCGGCTTCGCCGCCGTCGGGCCGCGCCCATTGCGGCTTCGGGCCGATGAGCCGGACGCCGGTGCGGTTCGAGTTGTAATGCACCTTCCACGGCGTCGCGAAGAACGTGGCGATGTCTTCGGCGGTGAAAAAATCCGGTGCGCCGTGCGGGCCGTAGAGCACGCCGATTTCCCACTCATTCGTGTAAGTCGGAATCAGCGACGTTGAAAGTTGAGCGTTGAGCGTTGGACGTTGGACGTTCTCCAATTCGCGCGCTGGCAGATGCAGCACATCGCCCGGCCGCAGCGCGCGTCCGCCGTGACCGCCGAATTTTCCGAGCGTGAAAGTCGCGCGGCTGCCGAGATAGCGCGGCACCTGAAAGCCGCCATGCACGGCGAGATACGCGCGCGCGCCGGGGCCGCTGACCGCGCGCATTTTCAGCACGTCGCCCGCGTTGACGCGCAGCGCCGTCCAGCGCGGGAGCGGTGCGCCGTTCAGCTCGGCGGCAAAGTCCGCACCGCAGAGCGCGATCTCGGTCGGCGCGCAAAAGCGCAGCGTCGGGCCGGTCATCACGATCTCGATCGTGGCGGCGGACTCGGGATTGCCGAGCAGGCGGTTCGCGAACCGGTGCGCGAGGTGATCCATCGGCCCCGACGGCGGCACGCCGACCGCCCAGAATCCGACGCGACCGGGATAATCCTGCACCGTCGTTTGCGCGCCGGCTTCGAGGACATCGACCGCATTTGGCGCGTAGGCGAAGTCGGCGAGGAACCGCGTGGTGACCTGGCCGGCGGCGAACTGCGGGGTCGCGATGACTTTGCGCAGGTAGTCGAGATTGCACTCGATGCCGCCGAACGCCGTGCCGTCGAGCGCGGTCTGCATTTGCACGATGGCCTCGGCGCGGTCGGGCGCGTGGACGATGATCTTCGCCAGCATCGGATCGTAGAACGGCGTCACTTCCGTGCCCGCCTCGACCCATGTCTCGCAGCGCGGGCTTTCGTGAAAAGCGACCTCGGTGAGCGTGCCGCAACTCGGCTGGAAATTCTTATGCGGGTCTTCCGCGTAGATGCGGACTTGGATCGAGTGACCGCGCGGCGCGTGCGTGTAGCTGTCGAGGAAAGTCGCGTCACCCGCGGCGAGGCGGACCATCCACTCGACGAGATCGACGCCGGTCACTTCCTCGGTGACGCCGTGCTCGACTTGCAGGCGCGTGTTCACTTCGAGGAAATAAAACGCCCCGCTGTCCGCATCGAAGACAAACTCGACGGTGCCCGCCGAGCGGTAGTTCACCGCGCGCCCGAGTTGAGTCGCAGCGGCGAACAACTGCGCGCGCTGCTCGTCCGAAATCTCCGGCGCGGGCGTCTCCTCGATAACCTTTTGATTGCGCCGCTGCGTCGAGCAATCGCGTTCGCCGAGCGCGAGGACGCGGCCTTTTCCATCGCCGAAAATCTGCACCTCGATGTGTCGCGCGCGGGCCACGAACTTTTCGAGGAAGATGCCGGACTCCTTGAAATTGCTGCGGCTGAGCCGCTCGACGGACGCGAACGCCTCCGCAAGATCATCGCGACTCCAGCAAACGCGCATCCCGATGCCCCCACCGCCCGCGGTGCTTTTTAGCATGACCGGATAGCCGATCCGCTCCGCCTCGCCCACCGCGGCGTCGGCGCTTGCGATGAGGCCGGTGCCGGGCAGCAAAGGCACGCCGTTATGCTCCGCGATTTCACGCGCGGTGTGTTTCAAACCGAAGAGTCGCATCTGCTGCGGCGTCGGGCCGATGAACGCGAGACCCGCTTGTTCACAGGCTTCCGCGAAGTCCGCGTTCTCGCTCAGGAAGCCGTAGCCGGGATGGATGGCCTGCGCGCCGCTGTGCCGCGCGGCGTCGAGAATCCTGTCCACGCGCAGGTAGCTCTCGCTGACCGGCGGCGGGCCAAGCAGCACGCTCTCGTCCGCGTCGCGCACATGCAGCGAGTCGGCATCGGCCTCCGAATAAACCGCAACCGCGCCGACGCCGAGCTTGTGCAAAGTGCGGGTGATGCGGCGCGAGATGACGCCGCGATTGGCAATGAGGACTTTGGTGAACATCAGGTAAAACGGGTGCCGGGAATTCCGGGACGCCGCTCATTCCCATATCAGCAGACGCACGGGCGTGGGGTTGTAGCCGTTGCATGGGTTGTTGAGTTGCGGGCAATTGGAAATCACGGCGAGCACGTCCATCTCCGCGCGCATTTCGACGTAGCGGCCGGGTGCGGAGATGCCATCGGCGAAGGTCAGGCCGCCTTGCGGGGTCACGGGCACGTTCATGAAGAAGTTGATGTTGTTGGCGATGTCGCGCTTTTCCCACTGCGGGCCGCGGTCGCGCAGCGCCTTCCAGAAGCTGTCGCGGCAGGCGTGCATGGAGCGTTTGTCGAGGGCGTAGCGGACCATGTTGCTCTCGCACGCGCACGCGCCGCCGAGGGTATCGTGGCGTCCGCAAGTGTCGGCGGTGATGGTGAGCAGCACGTTGGCGCGCGTGGAGAAAAGGCGCGTGCCGGTGGTGAGGTAGATATTCCCCTGCTCGCGGATGGTGTCCTGCGCGCTGTAGCGGTCGGCGGGGTCGTGCAGGTTGTAGAAGAGCGTGTCGGCGGCCTGGTTGCCTTCGAGGTCTTCGATGCGGAAGCTCTGGCCGCGCAGGATTTCGTGCGCCCAGCCCTCGCCGGCGGGCAGGGTGAAATCGTAAATCGCGGTCGCGGGATCGAGCGCGCTTTCAGTGAGGGTGCTCATAGGAAATAGCGCTCGGTGAGGATGAAGCCGCGCTGGTTTTCCGGGCGTGAATTGCGGCAGAGGTCGTCGGGCGCGGGCGGTGGCGAAGTCCAGACGGTGAGATGCACGGGCTTCGGCGCGTAGGCGGGCGCGGGATCGAGCGGGTGCGGGCAGGTGTTCAGCACGACGAGCGTGTTCATCTCCGCGCGGAGATCGACGAACGCGCCGGGCGGCGAGTTGTTCTCGTGAAAGCGCATCGCGCCCGCGTCATCGACGGTGACTTTACTGAAGAAGTTCACGTTCATCGCGAGGTCGCGCTCGCCGAGATTGTATTTGCCGAGTTCGGTGAGGAAGCCGTCGTAGGCGTTGCGATGCCAGTCGTTGCGCGCCTGCTGGAAAGTGCGCTCGCCGTATTTTTGCGCGATGATTTTCGCATTCGAGCAGCCTGCGAGCGGGTCGTGCCAGCCGCAGGTGTCCTCGGTGATCGAGACGAGGATGCGGCCCATGTCGGAGTAAAGGCACGCGCCGCGCGTGAGCCGCGCGAGGTGCTGGCACTTGAGCGTGTCCGGCAGATTCAGGCGCTCGCACGGCAGCTCGAAGTTGTAGAAAAGCGCGGACACATTCGCGCCGCCGATCGTGTCGGTGAGGCGCAGCGTGGTGCCGCGCTTGAGGACGTGCGACCAGTTCGCACCGGCGGGCACGATTTCCTCGAAACGAATGAGCGACGGGGCGATGGCGGACATCAGTAAATCGGCGGGAGGATCGTGGAGGTGACGTTGAGGTAGCCGTGCTTCACGCCTTTGCAGGCGATGAGTTCGTCGGCGACCTGCTTGAGCCGGACGCCGGGCGCCTGGGCGAGGATGACTTCGAGGCTGTGATGGTTCTCGAGATGCACATGCTGCGAGGAAATGATCTCCTTCAAATGGCGGTGCTGGATTTTCATCAGCCGGCTTTGGAGGCCGGGCTTGGCGTGGTCGTAGATGATCGTGATGGTCCCCGCCATGACCTGCCGGCCAAACTGCTGCTGATGCGCGACGAGCTGTTCGCTGATCATCTGCGAGATGGCCTCGGAGCGGCTCGCATGGCCGCGCGCGGCGACCATCGCGTCGAGCTGGTCGGAAAGCTGGACGGGAAGCGAGATGCTGATGCGGGCGGCGGTTTTGCGTTTGCGGGGTCGGGCCATGGGCGGTGCGGGAAGCGCGGTTAGCAGCTAACGTGCGAGCATCCGGGCGTCGAGAGAAAGTATTACGTTTTCTTGTTTTCGTCCTACTCCCAGGCGATGGCGGAGGCACGTTTTAGCCACGCGCGCTGCGGCGATTTGCGCATCGTGTGACGTTTTGCACTTTTCGTCATACGTCCGTGGCTTAGGCGGCACCGCCCGCGAATGCTGATTCCATGCGGGTTTGCGGTGAACCTTTGCCCCGGCAGCCCCGCTGGCACGGCGACTGCATAGGGCGCGCCCGGCCAATCGTGCCGCTCCGCATCAACCAACCCACCACACATCCATGAAACTCAAATCCTTGCTCACCACCGCCCTCGCCCTGGGCCTCGCCACTTCGCTCCAAGCCGAGCCGCTCAAGATCGGTTACTCCGACTGGCCGGGCTTCACCATCCTCGAAGTCGCCAAACAGAAAGGCTGGTTCAAGGAAGCCGGCGTCGAGGTCGAACTGGCGTGGTTCGATTATCTGCCGTCGCTCGACGCCTTCGCCGCCGGGAAGATCGATGCCGTCACCGTGGTCGCGACCGATGCGCTGGTGAATGGCGCGAGCGGGGCGAAAAGCAAACTCATCGCGCTGCTCGATTACAGCGAGGGCAGCGACATGATTATCGGCGCACCGGGCGTGGCCTCGCTCAAAGATTTGAAGGGCAAGAAAGTCGGCATCGAACTGACGCTCGTCGAGCATCTGCTCCTGCTGAAAGGACTCGAGGCAAATGGCATGAAACCGGGCGACGTGACGCTCGTGAAGACGCCGACCAACGACACGCCGCAAGTGCTCGCGAGCGGAAAAGTGGCGGCAGTCGGCGCGTGGTATCCGGTGTCCGGCCAGGCGCTCAAGCAGGTGCCCGGATCGAAGGCGCTCTTTACCAGCGCGGACGCGAAAGGGCTGATCTACGACACGCTCGCGGTGAATCCGATCAGCTTCGCGAAGCACAAGGCCGATTGGGAAAAGGTCGTCGCCATTTACTACAAGTGCGTCGATTACCTCAAAGACCCGAAGACCGCGGATGACGCGATTAAGATCATGGCGGCGAAAGTCGGCGCGGATGCGGCGGACTACGCGAAGAACATTCCCGGCACGCATTTCCTCACGCTCGCCGAGGCGCAGGCCGCTTACAAAAAGGGCGACGGGCTGGATTCGATCTATGGCTCAATGGCCGTCGGCAACAAATTCAACCTCGATAACAAGGTCTATAAAGTTTCGCAGAAGCCCGAGAACTACCTCGTGCCGGGCATCGTCGCGGGCTTGAAGTAGCGGCGCGCTCGGATGGCGCATCGCGACTGGCTCGGCTTGAAAATGGAGCTGCCGCGAAAGCGGCGGCTCCTTCTCACGCTGCTCTCGTTCATCGCACCGGTGGTGCTGTGGAGCGCGGTCAGCTATGTGCCGTGGCTGTGGCATCCGCTCGTCCGCATCACCGCGCAGGGCGATGTGGATTACTTCGCCGAGGACATGGATGTGCCGCGCGCGGATTTCGAGCGCGAGCTGGCGAAGACGCGCGCCGACGGCACCACGCCGCCGGAAGGCCATCGCGTGAACCCGCTCTACCTGCCCGCGCCGCACGAGGTCGCCCGCGCCTTCTACACCGGATTCAAAACGCCGCCGCGGCTGCCGAATGAGCCGTGGCTTCACGAGAGCCTCGGGCACAGCATCCGCACGATCTTCTGGGGCTTCGTGCTGTCATCGCTCGCCGGCGTGCCGCTCGGCATTCTGTGCGGTTCGTATCGGTTTTTCTCGCGCCTGCAGGAGCCGTTCATCGAGTTCTTCCGCTACCTGCCTGCGCCGGCGTTCGGCGCGCTGTGCGTCGCCATCCTCGGCATCGACGACGGGCCGAAGATCGCGATCATTTTCATCGGCACATTTTTCCAGCAGGTGCTCGTCATCGGCAACACCGTGCGCAAGGTCGATCCCGCGCTGATCGAAGCCGCGCAGACGCTCGGCGCATCCCGCTGGCGGCTCGTGCGGCGCGTCATCATCCCCGCGTCGATCACGGACATTTACACCGACATGCGCATCCTGCTCGGCTGGGCGTGGACCTATCTCATCGTCGCCGAAGTCGTCGGCACGATGTCGGGCATCACCTACTTCATCAACCAGCAGGCGCGTTACCGGAACTTCGACAACGTCTATGCCGCCATCATGATGATCGGCATCATCGGCTTCTCGACCGACCTCATCCTCGCGTGGCTCGGCACCGTTTTATTTCCGTGGAAAAGGAAAACGCGCACCGCCAGCGGACGGCCCTCGATCTGGTCGCGGCTGCGGCCCAAACCCATCCCGGCATGAATCTCGCGATCCCCGACTACCGCCAGCTTGCGCCCGCCGTCGCCGCGCGATTCGAGCGCATCCGGCAGCGGCCCGTCATTCTCAGCATCCGCGATTTGGAAAAAAAGTTCGGCACCGACAGCGCGACGCACACCGCTTTTGATCGCGTCTCGCTCGACATCCACCGGCGCGAATTCATTTGCGTCATCGGCCCGTCGGGCTGCGGAAAATCCACGCTCATCCGCATCGTCGCCGGCCTCGACGAAGCGACCGGCGGCGCCGTGCTGCTCGATGGCCACGCCGTCACCGGCCCCGGCCCGGACCGCGGCATGGTCTTCCAGGGCTACACCCTTTTTCCATGGCTCACCGTGCGGGCCAACGTGATGTTCGGCCTCCAAATGCGCGGCAAGGACACCACCACCGCCGAGAGCGAAGCGCGCGAATGGCTCGATATGGTCGGCTTGAAAAAGTTCGAGCATTCCTATCCCCACGAACTCTCCGGCGGCATGAAACAGCGCGTCGCCATCGCCCGCGCGCTCGCCAATGAACCGCGCATCCTCATCATGGACGAGCCCTTCGCCGCGCTCGATGCGCAGACACGCTGCCAGATGCAGAGCTACCTTTTGCAGATTTGGAAAAAGGTCGATGTCACCATCCTCTTCATCACGCACGACCTCGAGGAAGCCGCCTACCTCGCCGACCGCATCGTCGTCATGGGCGCGAACCCCGGCCGCGTCGTCGAGTTCATCGAAAACCCCGTCCCGCGCCCGCGCTGCGCCGCGCAATTTCTCACCGCCGAATACCTCTCGCTCAAAGCCCGGCTCGAAGAACTCATCCACCCGCCCACCGAGACCGACGACGACGAGAAACTGCCGATGGTCAAGCTGACCAGCGCCGGGGACGACGTGGAATAGAGGCGGCGCAGAAAAAGGGAAAGACGGACGCTCACCGGAGCACGCCGGAAGCTCCGATGCCCACGCGAGAATTTCCCCGATGAGCCGCGGCGCAGGCGCGGGCCGTCTTGCGTCGCGGGAAGTTCCCGCTAAGGCAGAGCGCGCGACCCGGTCATCGCTGCGCTCCTTCAACCCAAAAACCCCTTATGAAACTGCTCCCATCCCTGCTCACGCTGCTTGCCGCCAGCCTCGCCGTTCACGCCGTCGATACCTCGGAGATCCTCAACGTGCCGGTCTTTCCGGAGAGGGCGATCACGATCCCGGGAAAAGCCAGGCCGATCTTCAACGGCAAAGACCTCACGGGCTGGAAAGGCCAGCCGGAATTCTGGAGCGTGAAAGACGGCGCCATCACCGGGCAAACCACCAAGGAAACGCCCGCGAAGGAAAACACCTTTCTCATCTGGCAGGACGGCGAAGTCGGCGACTTCGAGTTCACCTGCAAATTCAAAATCACCGACGCCGACGGCAAATCCGAGGGCTTCGGCAACTCCGGCATCCAGTATCGCAGCAAAGTCGTGAAGCCCGAGTATTCCGTGGTCGCCGGCTACCAGGCCGACTTCGAGTGCGGCCAGACCTACAGCGGCATCCTCTACGAGGAAAAAGGCCGCGGCATCCTCGCCCAGCGCGGGCAGAAGGTCGTCATCCACGACGGCGCCACGCCGGACAAGCCGAAGATCGAAGTCACCGGCGCGATCGGCAAGTCCGACGAAATCCAGGCCGGGATTCGTCCCGCGAGATGGAATGAATACGTCATCATCGCCAAGGGCGGCCACCTCCAGCACTACATCAACGGCGACCAGACCGTGGACGTGACCGACGCCTCCACCGTCGGTGCAAAAAAAGGGGTGCTCGCCTTGCAGCTCCACGCCGGTGCGCCCATGACCGTCCAGTTCAAGGACATCACGCTGAAGACGGAATAAGCGCCGGCCGCAGAGGCCCGTTTCTTCCACCGCAGTCAGAACCCTGCCGCGTCCGTCAGACGAAACTCCCGCGCGATCACCGGCTTCTTCGCCTTGTCATCGTAGCCGACCGTCATCCAGCGCACTCCATCGAGGAATAGGATCATCACCCGCCCGTAGCTGCGGTGCTCGGCGAGAACTTTCGGCGCTTCATCGTCGCGCTGGTAGTTCAACTTGGGATCGGCCAGCAACGCGCCTTGCTCAGTCTTGCGCCCTTCGATGCCAATCACGAAGTCGGGATAGAAGCCGCGTCCATCCGGCATGAGCACATTGACCGACCACGGCTGGCGCGGTTCGTTGCGATGCCACCACGTCACGATGTTATTCGGATCGCGATCCAGCAGCTCCGCGAAGGGCTGCTCCCAGGTGTTCAGCCCGGCCGGTATCACGCCATAGACGTTACGCGGTGATCTCGGCAACGGCTCCGCCCAGACGATCTCGGCCGGAAGTTCCGCCGCATCGAGAATCTCCGCGTGCTTGGCGTGGGCAGCTTTCTGGGCCTCGTAAAGCAGCTCGGGGTGCGTGGCGAGAATCACATCGAGAAAGTGCGCCACCTTTTCGGGATCGTCCGCCTCGCTCATTACTTCGTCCCGCATCACCATCTGCATTTTCCGCAGCAGTGCGCGACGCAGTTCGCGTGGGTCGAAGGTCTTGTTCTTCAGCAGTGCTTTCTGCGCGGCTTCGGCGGCTTGGGTGGGTGAAAGGTCGGCGGCAAAGTTGAACTCCTGCTGGATGGTATGAGCGAAGACATCCAGGGTGCGTTTCTCAACGGGAATCTTGTTCTTCATCACCTCGAATAAGTCCCGCGTCGAGATCACGAAACGCTGCGCGCAGTCTTCCTCAGTCACTTCATTGTCCGCGCAGACGACCTGAGTCTTGAAACGCCGCGGCACCCCGGCGCGCAGCGCGTAACGATGGAGACTCACTGAGCCCATGACTTGCGCCGGCTGAGTGCCGGTTCCCGTTCCTGCATCCGTCGGCGCTGCGCCGCCGCCAAAGAATGCTCCGAGGTCGAAGCTGGTGGGAGGGATGAACTCGGGCGCTCCCGCCTCGCCCTCCACCTCAGCTCCGCCTTCCGCTTTCGGGGCATCGTGTGTTTCCAGACCAAAGAACGCAATCTGCCCGGACTTATCCACTTCGCCGACGCCGGCTAGGCCTTCGCCGAACCGCAGCGCCACCGTCGCACTGCTGGCCTTGGCATACTCGGTTTGGATCGCGTTGATCTTTTGTCCGGCGAGATCCAGGCCCGTCTGAGTCTCGGCATCGGCGAGAAAGACATAGCCGAAATTCAGTGCTTCCGGCAGTGACCTGGCCTGCGCCCGGCCTTGCAGCCGCCGATGCACGCGCAGGATTCGTCCGACAAGCTGCACGCCGAATTCCGGGTCGCGGCTCGCCCGCATCGAAACCAGCGTGAAGGCCCGCGGGGCGTCGAAGCCGAGGGCCACGGCCATCTTAAAGACGAGCACCTCGCGCCGCTCATCGTTGGCCAGCGCGAGCAGATCGCCATCCGGCTCCTCTGCGGTGTGAATGGCGATTTGCTCATCCGTGAAACCCATCCGCAGCAGGCGTGCCTTTAGTTTCTCCACGCTCTTTTCCGTCGAGTCCGCCTGCACGAGGAGCAGCGGAACCAGCGGCACCTTCATTTCCGCCAGGGTCTGCTTGAGCTTGCGATGGGCGGCCACGCCATCGCGCAAGGCCGTGCCTTGCAGGTCCACCAGCGCGCGCTTTTCAGGATCCACAAAGTAGGCCGCGCACTTCACACCCATCTTAATCAGCCCCGCATTCACCGCATCCGCCCGGCTCACGCGGATGCGCTGCAACTCGGCGATACCCATCGCCTTCTCAAAGTCCTTCACATCGGCATCGTCCGGCGTGGCCGTGATCAGGATCGTGTATTCCGGCTTTAACACTTCCCGGAAAAACTTCGCCGCCAGCGTGCCTTCTCCGAAACCGTGATGCGCCTCATCCACCACCACCCCGATGCGCAGACCTTGCTCGCGCAGGCTTTCAATCAGCGTGTCAATGGATGGGTTGGTGTCGCCTTCCTTGCGCACATTGCGCTTGTCCCTCACCCGCGTGGCCACCGTCTGCCATGTCGTCACAAAGACATCGCCCCGGCGGCTCATCGCCGCCGCGCGGTCATCCGCCAGCTCGCGCAGGCGCAGCCCGTGGAATTGCTCGCGCAGAAAGGCCGCCGTCTGCCCCACCACCCCTTTGAAGGGCGCAAACCAGAACCACACCACGCTCTCCTCGTGACTGAAGCGCTCCACGATCGTCCCCGCCATGAGCGTCTTGCCCGCACCGGTGGGCGCTTCGATGAGCAGATAGCCATTGTGATTCACAGCCATCGCGCGGCTGGCCGCATCTCCACCGGCGGCATCCAGCAGCCCCTTGGCTGTCATGAAAAGTAACACGCCGCTGTTCACGGCTTCGTCCTGGAATGCTCGCAGGGTCTTGGTGCTCATGGAGGAGAATGGCAATGTGCGCGAGTGGTCCCGGAGGGACATGGGAAATTAGCCGGTGGTGAAGCGAAGCGAGAACCACCGGAACACACGGACAAACGGCCTGCGCCCCGGAGGGTGCGCGGGAGAATTTCACCGCGTTTTCCTGCGCACCCTCCGGGGCGCATGCGCGATTGTGGGCGCAATCCGGTGGTTCCCGCTCGCGGACTCGCTTCACCACCGGCTAATTTCCGATCAGCCCTCCGGGCTGCGCTGCGGATTCGATGCGTCTTCATGCCATCATCCTTTCAGTCCGAAACGCCGCGCCAGACTTTCGGGAATCGCCTCGTGCTGCACATGCCCCGCCCGGATGTGCTGTTGCAGCATCTCCGGTTGCCAGGAATAGACGATCACCGCGGCGCTGGCTTTGACTGCTTTGCGCAAGGCCGGGACGAGCGCGGTGGCAAAACGCGGCACATAAATCAGGGCGCTTTCGTCATCCCCAGTCCGCAGGAAATCCGTCGCGGCATAAGGTTCCAGCGTCTCCCGGTGGAACATCTGCAAAGCCGTCCACACCTGCTCATGCTCGATCTCCACCAGCCGCCCCGCCGCGATTCGGCGGCAGCGCAGATAGGCAAAATCGCCACCGAGTCCCGGTGCATTGCCGTAACCTTCGATGACCCGCCGCACGCGCTTGGCGCAGACATCGCGGCAGATGTTCTTGTCAGGCTCGGCGGTCGTCGCCTCGGAGTTCGAGACAAGGATGAACCGCCGCCGCCCTTCGGCCCCGTCGGTCCGGTTACACTCCAGGACGGCTTGCGCCGTGGTTCCCGATCCGGCGAAGAAATCCACCACGAGATCATCCTTCGTGGATGCTTGTCTGACGAGCGCGCGAATGAGCGATGGCGGCTTTGGGTGATTGAAAGCCTTTGTCCCAAGGATGGCATTGATCGCATCCGTGCCTTCACCACCGCGCTCGCTGCGCATCAGCTCCACCTGCTCGTCCAACTCATCGTAGAGGTAATCAATCTCCTCTTTCTTGCCCGCGATCCAACTGCTCACCGGAGCCACCAGCTTCTTCTTCCGTTTCAAGTAATCCTTCCGCGACGGTCTGCCGGGCGCGATGGGTTTGCCGACCCAGAATTCCAGATCGGGCAGGTCTTCGCGCAGCAATGGGGTCTTCTTCTTTGGCAGCACCGGGCCTTTGCCAGCGCGGATGGCTTTCTTCAAATCGTCGAGCGTGTCCCATTGCATCACCTCGGCAGGCTTGCAGGCGGAGAAGTAGATTTCCTTTTTCCGCATTAGTTCCTCAATCGTCTCCGCGCGGAGCTTGGTGCCGGGCTTGACCCGCTTCTCCGTGGCATAAGCCCACACCCGCTCTGGATCGCAGGGATACCAATAGCCCGTCGCTGTGTCTTGAATCGGGTAATAGAGATTCTCTCGTTCGATGAGTGTCTTGGCGCAGGTTAGCGGCTGAGGCGTCCAATCACCTTCGGGATCGTTATCCTGGTTTCGATAGTCATCGAGGAGCAGCACCTTGCCGCCAAACTGGAACTGCGGATTGCCATAAACAAGGACATGCTCATGCACCTGGCTGAGGTTTCCGCCCGCGTCATTCGCCGAGTCCTTCGTCCGCCAGACGAAACTCCCGACCCGCCGACCCGGCATCACTTTATCCAGCAGCATCTCCAGCTTCGCCCGGCTCTCGTCATTGATGCAGACGAGCAGCACGCCATCCTCCCGCAGAAGGTCGCGGGCGATGATGAGTCGCTGGTAAAGAAACTCGATCCACGTCGAGAAACGCCACGAGTCGTTCTCATCCACGAAGCGGTCGTTATAGACAAAGTCCTTCTTCCCCGTGTTGTAGGGCGGATCAATGAGGATGCACTTTACCCGCCCGGCGTGAGTCATGCGCAGGTAGCGCAGGGCGTCGAAGTTATCCCCCTCGATGATGAGATTCCGCCACGGCGCAGAGCCCACGCTTTGGTCCCGCGCCAGGTCGAGCGCCACAAAGTCCGAGTTGATCGCCTTGTCGCGGTCGATCTCATTCGCCTCCCACACCAGGCCAAAGCGCGTGGCATCCCGCCGGTCCCGCGCCTCCAGGAGCCGGGCCAGTTCGTCTTTGGTCAGATGGTCGTATCGGGAGGGCATCGCGGATTTCCGCAGAGTCTGTGCACTGCGCCGCGGAATCCTTCGAGGCAAAACTCACGCGCGCCTGCCCGGCGCCGCGCAATCACCGGCAATCACCCCAGGGCAATCGGCAACCGGGCGGGGTTCGAGAGAATCAGAACCGGGTGACTCCCTTCGTCCGCGAACGGGCAGTCGTAAATTTCCCACTGCTTCACCGGGCGTGCTGGCGGCACAGGCCGCGCCGATGCGGCGGGCTTGTTCTCAGGCGACGCCTCTTTTGAACCTCGAATCGCCCGCGAACCCTGATAGACACAGGGGTTTCGGGAGGTGGCTGGGGGGAGAATTGAACTCCCGACACGAGGATTTTCAGTCCTCTGCTCTACCAACTGAGCTACCCAGCCGTTCCGCGAAGGAAACGGACTTTGCCCGAGCGTCCGGCGAACGCAAGCGGTTTCTCCCCCGCGGGCAATCCGTCGCCTAACTCTTGAGCAATCCCGAACTCAGCAAGCCCGAGAGCGCCGCCTGCAACCCGCCTGGCTGCGGCAGTTCGCCGCCCGGCGTGAGCTGATCGACCGCGTGCGGGAGCAGGTGCGCGAGCGCGCCGGAAAGTTCGGCAGGATTGAGGCCGACCTGCTGCGCGAGCTGCTGGATTTTTTCCGAGCCGAGCGCCTGCTGGATCTGATCCCCGCTGACCGGCAGGTTCGCACCCGTGCCGATCCACGACTGCACCTGCGGACCGAGGCCGCTGGCGGCGAGCTGTTGCACGAGTCCGGCCAGGCCGATGCCGGAAGCATGATTTTGAATGAGTTCGGTCAGCACAAGGCTCACCCCGTTCTGGCCGCCGGCGGTGTGGCTGTTGGAAAGAGCGCCGAGCGCGGCGCTGGCGAGTTGGGAAAAAAGGCTCATGGTTTTCTTGCTGGAGGTTTTGCTAGGGAGGCGATGAGCGCCCGGCTCCGGCGCAAAGTCAACGCCCGACTCGCGTCATTTTCGTGATGGGAAAAAGAACCACGGATTTCACGGATGACACGGATTGGGTTTCTCACCCGCGGCTGCTTCAATCGCCGTGTCAGGCGATTATCTCATTCACCACATTGCCATGCACGTCGGTGAACCGGAAATCCCGGCCCGCATAACGGTAGGTGAGCTTTTCGTGGTCAAAGCCGAGGAGCTTCAAAAGCGTGGCGTGCAGGTCATGCACATGCACGGGTTTCTCCACCGCCTTGAAGCCAAACTCATCCGTCGCCCCATGCACGTAACCGCCTTTCACGCCGCCGCCCGCGAGCCACATGGTGAAGCCGTGGTGGTTGTGATCGCGCCCGTTGACCTTGCCCGCGTTCGAGCCCGGCGTCGGCAGTTCCACGGTCGGCGTACGGCCAAATTCGCCGCCCCAGATGACCAGCGTGTCGTCGAGCATGCCGCGCTGCTTGAGGTCTTTCAAAAGCGCGCCGATCGCCTGGTCGCACTCGCCCGCGAGCTGGCGGTGGCGGGCTTCGAGATCGTCGTGCGAATCCCACGGCTGCCCTTCGCCGTGCCAGACCTGCACCATCCGCACGCCGCGCTCCACGAGCCGCCGCGCGATGAGCATCTGCCGGCCCTGCACGCCCGGCCCATACATGTCGCGGATGCCCTGCGGCTCCTTGGAGATGTCGAAGGCGTCCGCCGCATCCATCTGCATGCGATAGGCCAGCTCAAAGGACTGCACGCGCGCCTCCAGTTGCGCGTCGTTTTGCCGCCGCCGCTCGTGCTCGAGATTGAGCTGCTTGAGCAGGTCGAGCTGCGCGCGCTGCTCCTTGGAGGTTACGTATTTGTTGCGGATATTTTCGATCAGCTTTTCGATCTCCGTGTGCCGCGTGTCGATATAGGTGCCCTGATACACGCCGGGCAAAAACGCCGACTGCCAGTTCTGCGATTCCTGGATCGGATAACCGCCGGGACACATCGTAATGAAGCCCGGCATGTTCTGGTTCACGCTCCCCAGTCCATAGGTCACCCAGGAGCCCATGCTCGGCCGCACCAGCCGCGCTTCACCGCAGTTCATCAGCAGGAGCGAGGGCTCGTGGTTGGGCACATCCGCGTGCATCGAGCGCACCACGCAGATGTCGTCGATCGACTCCGCGGTCTTCGCGAAAATCTCGCTCACCTCGATCCCGCTCTTCCCGTATTTTTTGAAAGCGAACGGCGACTTGAACCCCGCGCCCGTTTTCCGCTCCGTGCCGAGATGCTCCATCGGCAGCGTCTTGCCGTGGAATTCCGTGAGCCGCGGCTTCGGATCAAAGGTGTCCACATGCGACGGCCCGCCATTCATGAAAAGGTGGATGACGCGCTTCGCCTTCGGCGCAAAGTGCGGCGCTTTCGGGGCCAGCGGATTCAGGTCCGACGGCTCGGCGGCGCCGGCCCCGAGCGCGTTTCCCAGCACGCTGCCCAGCGCGAGCCCACCCATGCCCATGCCGCAGCGCTGGAGAAAATCGCGGCGGGTGAAAAACTGATCGGCGAGGCGCGGAGCGTGGTCGTGTTGGGACATGGGAAAGACAGCAGTGACTTTACCGCAAATCAACCGCGCGCCAGCCAGCAAATTAGCGCGGCAAAAGCAGCTTGGGCTTCAGCCCAAACGCACCGCCGCACTTTGGGCTGAAGCCCAAGCTGCTTTGCGCGCCGCCGTGCGCGCCACTGTGGGGGAAGATGGGTAGCGCACGCGCCCTCGCGTGCTGTGTTCGGCGCCCTCGCCGGACCCCCGGTGGCCGAAGGCACGGACCATCCGGTGAGCAGGCAGTATCCTGGGAGAATCGGCGATGGCGCCGATTCCAGCACGCGAGGGCGCGTGCGCTACCGGCTTCCCATTGCATTGTTCCGGCTTAGAAACTCAGGCGCACGCCGCCGCTCACGTTGTTCGAGCTGTAGTTGGTGCGGCCCAGCTCGCCGTCGTAATAGACGTAGGTGGAAGTGCGCTCGTTCCAGAGCACGGCCATACCCGCGCCGAGGAGCAGGCTGTCGTCTCCAATGGCCGGGCCGCGCACGGTGAAGGTGTTACCCGCGCCGTTGGCAAAGCGCGAGTCGAGCGCAAAGCTGCTGTCGCCGAACTCATGCTGCCAGGCCGCGCGCACTTCGGGCCGGATGACCACGCCGCCGCCGACCTGCCAGTCGTAGCTCGCCTTCATCCCCAGCGCCGTGCGCAGGCTCTCGCCGCTCTTGCTCGCGATGTTCAGCGGGGCCAGCGACCCATGCTCGCGGAAGCTGTCGATGCTGACATTGGTGTACTGCACATTGGCCGTCGGCCCGACCGTCAGGCCGCCGGTCTTCCAGTCATAGCCGGTGGCCAGGAGCGCGTTAAACTCCCCACCCGTCGTGCTCCCGCTGGCGAAACCTTTGAGGGCGCTGCGCCGGGTATCGTAGCTGTTGTAGCCGCCGCTGACCGCCGCATCCACGTAGAAGCCGGTGCCGGTGAAGTAAGTCGCGTAGAGGCCCAGCTTCGCGCCGTCCACGGTCACGCGGCCATTGCCCGTCAGGTCGGCGCTGGTGCGGGCGTAGCCGGCATTGATGCCGATGGCAAAGTTCGGCGTGACCTTGTAATCCACACCAAGGGTGAAGCCGCCGGTCGTCAGGTCATAGCCGCGGGCGTTGGCGGTGTTGCCGATGTTGGTGAACTCACCCACGCCGGTGACAAACACGCCCAGGCGGTTGTCCTCCTGCGGCGCGCGCATTTCCTTGCCACCTTTGCCCTCGGGGCCGGCGACCCCATTGGCCGTCCGTCCGGTATTGGCCGCGAGCTCGCCGCTGTAGCTTGGGCCGCCGCCGGTATTCATGGCATAGCCGCTCGCACTGAAGCCCGCCGAGCCCGCCTGGATGTCATCCATGCGCCGCAGCAGGTTCATGCTTTGCACATGGGACAGCGAGATGCCGATGTTGAAGATCGACGCCAGTTCCTCGGGCGCGATCTTATCGAAGTCACTGCACAGGTTGCCGAGCGGTTCGCCGTTGAGGAAGTTGATGAGCTTCTTCTGGCTGCTGTTACCCGCGATGCTGTCGAGGGCTTTACCCACGGCGATTCCGTTGGGCTCGCAGTGGCCGCTGGCGAATTTCGCAAAGGAACCCTGCCGCGCTTCGAGAGACACCGAGTTGGCATCATAGACAACGCCCGTGGTGACGATCGTCCCCGTGGTCGCGAAGGGATTGCTGACATTGGCGAACGTCCCATTCACCCCGCCCGCCGCGGTCAGGAAGGTGATCTTGTCGCCGACTTTCAACTTAAAGCCGCCGAGTTGCAGGAGGCGCAGGTTGCCGTTGAGGTTCGCCGCGCCACCCACCGCCAGCAGGTCATGCTGGGCGGCCTCCCTGCCCGCGATTTCGATAATCAGCGTGCCCGCAGGGGTCTGGGTGTAGTTCCCATTCACGGTCAAAGTGCCGGGCGAATGGCCGGGGCTCACGGTGCCGCCGTTGATGACGTTGCCGCCGAGGATGCCGAGGCCGGTCAGCGTCCCGCCGAGGTTCACGATGGTATTCTTGCTGCCGATGAACCCATCGACCTGCAAGGTGCCCGCATTGATCGTGGTGTTACCCACGTAAGGGCTGAATCCGGTCAGGATGAGGGTTCCCCCGGTGTTCTTGACCAACTGGCCGCCCTTGCCGTTATCAAAGATGGAACCGCCGAAGTTACCGTTATTGACAGTGAAGACCGACGCCCCGCCGACGTTCGCGCCATTGACATCGTTGAGCTGGACGGTACCGGTGCCGGTCAGTCCGTTGATCGCCTGGTTGATGCCGGAGAGATCCAGCGCGCCGTTGACCAGCACGTTGGAGGTCGTCGCAATCTGGTTCGCCGTCGTCCCCAGGCCCGGGACATTGGGCGCAAAGCTGTCGAGGCGCACTGTCGCCCCGGCATTGATCTGCAGATTGCCGGGGATGGCGACCGCGCCGCTGTTCTTGGCCAGGAACACGAGGGCTCCCCCCGTGATCGTGGTCAGTCCGGCGTAGGTGTTGCTCGCATCGATCTGTCCGGCGATGCTCGGAACTCCGCCGATCGTCGAACTTCCGATGAGGGAAGTCCCGCCGACTAAGGTCAGCCCACCGCCGGGGACGAAGGCATCGGCAATGGTGCCGGAGAAATCAAGGAAGCCGCTGTTGGTCGTGATTACCGTTGCGCCCGCCTGATTCAGTCTCACCGGGCCGGCGAAATCCACGCCATCGCCCGTGCCAGGGCCGGCCACCGCGAAGTTCGCATTGACCTGCACCGCGTTGCCGACCGCATTGGTCGCTCCGGTCGTCGTGGTCGTCCCGATGATGCCGCCGTTGATCGTCAGCAGCCCAGTGCCGAGCGGACCGGAGAAAACCGGGTTCGCCACGGGAGCCGCGACCGGGACGCTGCTCGCATTGATATTCAGCCGCCCGGCATTCAGCGTCGTGCCGCCGACCCAGGTGCTTTGACCCGAGAGCGCCTCCGACGCGCCGAGCCCATTGACATCATTGATGACCAGCAGCAGCGGAGTCGCGGCAGTATCGGCGATGAGCCCGGTGAAAATCCCCGCGTTGCCCGCCGCTCCCGACAAGGTCAGCGTGGCCGCTCCAGCCAGGGTATTCTGCACCAGGCCGTTGCCAAACAGCGAATCGACGGTGTTGCTGAAGCCGGCCAGCTCGAGAATGCCCGGTGCAGTCACGGTCATCACCGAATTCACGCCGAAGGCCTGGATGGAACCGGCCTGCAACGTCCCATTGTTGACCGTCGTTGTGCCGGTATAGGTATTGATTCCCGAGAAGGTCTGGGTGCCGGCTCCGGTCTTAACAATCGTCAGCGTGCCCGCGCCCACCGCCCCCACCGTCGGGGCGTTCCGCAGGACTCCGCCGAAGTTACCGGAAGCGCCGCCGGAGCCGAGGGTCAGCGTGGCGGTCGAACCCAAGGCACCGAAGTTATTCTGGACGAACCCGCCCGCCGCCGCGAGGCCGTTGAGCGCGCCGATCGTTTCATTAAACCCGGCCAGTTCCAGCACCGGCGCAGTTCCGCCTGCGACGGTGGCGGCAGACCCGACGGTGACGGTCGAGTTCGTGCCAAAGGCTCCGGCTGCACCCACCTGACCCACACCCGCCTGCAGCTTGCCATTAGCCACCGTCGTCGGGCCGGAATAAGTGTTCAGCCCGGAGAAAATCTGCGTGCTGTTTTCGTCCTTGGTAATTCCCCCCGTGCCCGCACCGCCGCTGATGATCCCGGCAAAGTTCGCGTTCGCCGTGCCATTCACATCAAGCGCCGCCAGACCAAAGCCAATGGTCAGGATGTTGCCCCCCAAAGTAACCTTGGAGGCAGCGATGCCTTCGAGCGAGGCGACGGCCTGGCTGGTTCCCGCCGGGTGGAGCGCCGTCCCGGCGATGTTCAGCGTGGAGGCACCGGCGGAGAAGATGTCGATCTTCATCGTGGTGCGTCCGTTGGCCGTGGGCAAAGCGTTGGCCACCCCGGTATTGAGGACGCCACTGGCTCCGCCCCGGTTATCGATAAAGGTGATGCCGTTATAGCTGTTCGCCGCGTTCAGGTCCGTCGCGCCATTGGTCACGATCAAATCCGAACTCGCCGACGCGCCGGTGATGGCTTCATTGACGATGACCTTGCCGGCACCGCCGCCGCCGTTCAGGGTCAGGTTCACCCCGTTCTTATTCAAAAACTCCGTCGGCTGCGCAATCGTGCCCAAGGTGAGCGTGAACCCATTGGCGCTGATGGTCGCGCCGCCGGGGGCGACGAAGATCGAACCGTCAAACGTCGTGTTCGCCCCTGCGACCAGCGCACCGGGAGTGACCACGCCATTCAAGGCGTTGCCCGTTCCAGCGATGGTCAGCGTCAGCGGGCCGGTCGTGCCAGTCACCACGCCGGCGAAGGTTAGGTCCAGCGAAGCACCGGCCGCCACGGTGATGCCGGGAGCCACGCCAGTCGCGGAGGGTGCCACGCTGCCGGAGCCCAGCGCGTTGGTGCTATTGGCTATGAGCAAGCCTTGGGCGACCGTCGTCAGTCCCGAGTAGCTGTTTATTCCGCTCAGGGTAAAGACGGTGGCCGCACCGACCTTGGTCAGTCCGAGGGTTCCGGCGGTGTTAATGATGTTACCGGAGAACGTGGTGCTGCCCGCCGTGCCCGTGGTCAGGACGGCTGCGGTCAGCGAGGTGTTATCCACGGTGCCGCTGCCGGTCAGTGAGCCGATGGTGTTGCTGAAGCCATTAAGATCCAACAGCCCTGGAGTCGTCACTGTGACCACCGAGTTGATGCCGAAAGCCCCGCTGGTAGGAACCGCTCCGCCCACCGTGGCGACACCCGCCTGCAGCACGCCGCCGGTCACATTGGTCGGCCCCGCGTAGGTGCTGGCCCCGATCAGTTTCCAAGTCCCCGCGCCGGTCTTATTGACGGCCGAGATGCCGGAATCAATGATGCCGGACAGATTGCCGGTAGCTGCCGCCGCCGAGTTCAAGGTCAGGGCGAAAGGCCCGCCGACGCTCGTCAGGTTGGCCGCGCTGGTCAGGTTCAGCACGCCCGCCGTCACGTTGATCGTGGACGCTGCACTGAGGGTGATGGGACCGCCGAAGGCATTGGTGCCGCTCAGGTTGTTCAAAGCGCCGCCGCTGGCCCCCGCGCCCGTTCCGGCGATGGTCAGGAACTCATTGCCAATGGTCACTCCGCCAACCGCGAGCTGGAGGGTGGAGCCGAACTGCACGACCGTGCCGTTGGCGGCATTGCCCACCGCGCCGAGAGGGCTGGCCCCGGTGTTGGTGATTTGCAGGATGCCGCCGCCGCCCACATTATCCACGGTGGTCAGGCCGGTGTAGGTATTGGCCCCGGTGCCACCGAGGGTGAGTGTGCCCGTGCCGGTTTTGTCCAGCGCGAGTGCGCCCGTGATGGTGCCGATGTAGCTCGCGGCGACATTGAGGGTGCCGGTGGTCAGCGTGGCTGCCACCCCGCTGTCAGTCACGATGGTAGTCGCGGAGGCACTGTTGAGCGAGCCGATGGCGACGGAATTCCCATTGATGTCGAGAATGCCCGCGCCAGTCAGAGTCACGGGCGAGCTCACTCCGAAGGCCGTGGACGACCCGGCCGCCAAGGTGCCGCTGTTGACCGTCGTCGCGCCCGTGTAGGTATTGGCACCGCTCAGGATCCACGTCCCGCCACCGTTCTTCGTGATGGAGGTAATGTTCACGCCCACGACGGCCGCCAGATTGCCGCCGCCGGCTGCCACCGCCGAGTTCAACGTCAATGGGCCGCCAGCGCCAGCGATCGCCGTGGCATTGGTCAGGTTGAGCGTGCCGGCGGTGGAGGAAATCGTCGTCGCTCCAGTGATCGTGAGCGGGCCGCCAAAACTATTGACTCCACTGACGTTGACAAGAGCGCCGTCCTGGTTCGTCGCACCGGTTCCGGCTCCCACGAGCGTCAGCGCTTCATTGCCGACCCCGATGTTATTTTGAAGTTGCAGGGTCGCTAACGCGGCGACCGACGTGCCCGTGGCCGCAAGGCCGGTGGCTGCGCCGAGCGCCGTGCTGTTCTGGATGTTCAAGACCCCGGCGGAGACCAAAGTCGCGCCATTGTAGTTATTCGCCCCGGTGAGGGTAAAGGTGCCTGTGCCGACCTTGGTCAGGCTCAAGGCTCCGGCCGCGCCGGTGTCTGTAATCACGCCGGCGAAGGTTGTGCTGGTGTTATCACTGCCGGTGGTCAGTACCACCGGGGTCGCGGCAGCCGAGTTCGTCACGACCGAGGCGACCGCACTGGAAAGCGAGCCGATGGCGTTGCTGAATCCGTTCAGGTCGAGAGTGGCACCGGCTAAGTTCAGGCTCACCGCCGAGTTCGTGCCGAAAGCATTGGCCACACCGGCTTTCAAGGTGCCTCCGGAGACGGTGGTCGCACCGGTATAGCTGTTGACAGTGCCTGCGGCACCGAGGGTCCAGGTGCCGGTGCCGGCCTTCGTCAAAGAAGTGATTATCGGAGCGGTCAGGCCGCCGGCGAGGAGGCCATTACCCGCGCCAGTGAGGAGCAGCGCACCACCACCCGCCACCGCCGTCGTATTGGTCAGGTTCAGTGTGCCGCTATCCGATGAAATGGTCGTAGCCGAGCCCAAGGTCAGTGCGCCGCCGTAGTTATTGGTGCCGCTGATGTTGACCAAGGCGCCATTCTGGCCGGCCGCGCCGACACCGTTGAGGGTGAGGGCTTCCGCGCCGACCGTAATGCCGCCCTGAATTTGCAGAGTCGCACCGCCTGTGACGGTCGTGCCGGCGGCGGTGGTGCCTAGTGCCGTCGCGTTCTGGATGTTCAAAATGCCTGCTCCAACCGTCGTCAGACCCGTATAGCTATTCGCACCGGTAAGGGTGAAGGTGGTGGCGGCGCCCGCTTTAGTCAGCGAGAGCGCTCCGGCACCGGTGTTTTTGATGATGCCAGCAAAGGTGGTGCTGCCAGCAGCGCCCGTGGTGAGCGTGGCGGCGGTCGCCGAAGTATTGTCCACGAACGTGCCAGCCGCAGCGCTACTGACAGCACCAACGGTGTTGGTATTTCCGGTCAAGTCCAGCGTGGCCGTGTTGTTCAAGGCTATCGGCGTGGCTGTCCCAAAGGCGTTAACCGAGCCGGCTTGCAAGGTGGCTGAATTATTCACCGTCATTGAACCTGCGAAAGCGCCGTTGTTGCCGTTCAGCGTCCACACGGAGCCGGTGCCGTTGACCGTCAGGGACGTCTGGGCATTGATGCTGCCGGTAATGCTGCCGCCGCCGGTGTCCGCCGCCGAGTTCAAGGTCAGGGCGAAAGCGCCCGCGACCGCGGTGGCGCTGGTCAGGTTGAGCGTGCCGGCATTGGAGGAAATGGTCGTCGCTCCCGCGAGGGTGAGCGGACCGCCAAAACCATTGGTTCCACTGACATTGACCAAGGCACCGTCCTGGTTCGCGGCACCGGTTCCGGCTCCAATGAGCGAAAGCGCCTCATTGCCGACCGTGATGTTACCCTGAAGCTGCAAGGTCGCCCCGATGACAACGACCGTGCCATTGGCCACAGTGCCGTCGGCTGAGCCCAGCGCCAGGCTGTTCCGAATGTTCAAGACACCCGCGCTCACCGAAGTAAATCCGGTGTAATTGTTGGCTCCAGTGAACGTCAATGTTCCAGTGCCGAATTTGCGAAACGCACCAGAACCACTGGTGGTAGTGCCGGTGATCGTGCCGTCGTAAGTCGTGCTGGTGTTATCGCTGGTATCGATCCCGCCGGTGCCAGAGAGGTTGATGTTCGCCGTACTCCCCACGCCGCCCGTGCTGGCGAGCGAGCCAATAACTTCGCCTCCGCCAAGATTCATGACACCCGCATTGCCGATCACCACCGCGGTGGCGTTGGCAATGTTAGTGCCAGCGTTGTTCACGACCGCCGAACCGGCCGCCCCGGCTCCAGTTCCGATATTCAGCACAGTCCCAGAAACGGCGTTGTTCGTGCCGCCAGTCAGGGTCACGGTGCCGGAGTTCACGCTCAGCGGCCCGGCAAAGGTATTTGCGCCAGCGAGCGTCAGGAGGCCGGTGTTACTGCCATCCGACGAGCCAATGCTAATGGTTCCCGCGCCAATGCTCGTCAGCACCGCATTGATGGTGGTCTGCGAGACCGCCTGCAGGATGATCGTGCCCGTCACCGCGAGCGCGTTGGCGGCGGTGCCATTGAGGGTGTAGGCGACGCCCCCGGTGGTGAAGCCCATGTTCCGGACGACCACGCCCGGTGCGGTCAGCGTGACGATGCCGGGAGTGCCCGAGAAGACCGCATCGTTGGCGTTCGTCCAGACCACGGTCGGCAGGATGCCCGTGCCGGAGTTATCCCAGTTGGCGGTGGCAAAATCCCAATTACCCGTCCCGCCCAAGCCGACCGCGGCTCCGTTCGTGTCCCAAAACTGGGTCGCGCCGTGGGCGCTGCCGAGGAAAAGGCTGACGCCGAGCAAGGCGGCGGCGGAGGTGGCGAGGATGCGGCGGGATTTGCGGGTGTTTTTCATGGCGGGCTGGCGGGTGGAGGTGGATGGGTGCGTTTTCATGGTGGGAATAGGATGGGCGTTGGGATGGGTGCGGCGGTGATGTTTTTTGGGGGGAGTGAGGGAGGCGGCTCGGGCCAGTCAGATGACCGGCCGGTGCAGCGGAGTCCGGGCAGCCAGCGCCAGACCAGGAAAGGGGGAGGTTTTCGGGAAGCGAGTTCCCGCGGAATTCGAGCGGCTTCGCCGAGCCATTTTTCGCAGAGCCTGTGGTTTCATGCGCGGCGAGTTTTGCCGGGATCGTAGAAAGGTGTCAAAGAAATTTGCCGGTCTGGCCCGTTTTTTTTTGAACGCTTTCGCAAAGCCGCGAAAAACCCTCCGCCCGTCCCCTCTTAGATGGTGGACAGAAAATCGTCTTAGCTTTGCTTTTTTTGACCACGGATTACCCGGATGACACGGATTTCTGATTCTTAAAAATCCGTGTAATCCGTGAAATCCGTGGTCAAAAAATCCGTCGGGTTTGACTTCCGGTCCACCCTCTTAGTGATTGTGAAAGAAGTCCGCGGCGGCACGACCGGGAGCGACGGCTTGCCAGCCGCCGAAATCCTTGGCGGACGCTTCGCGGCGGCTGGAAAGCCGCCGCTCCCAGTCGCGCGCTACTCCGCCCCGCGCCGGAAGCGGGCCATCATCTGGTAAAAGCGGATGGTGTCGCGCACCGGATGAATCTTGCTTTTTTCATCCCCGTAAATGGTGCTCACCGGCACCGCCTCGATCTTCCCGCCGCGACGCGCGGCGACGACGAGCATCTCCGTCTCGTAGTCGAATTTCACCGTCGCAATCGCCGCGAGCGCGGGCGCGAGGTCGCGGTGGATCATGCGGAAGCCGCACTGCGAATCCGGCACTTCCTGCCCGCACACGCGGCTGATTTGCCACGACATGAAGCGGTTCGTCATGCGCCGGACAAAAGGCATGGTGCGCGTGTCGGTCATGCGCGTGCCCACGAGCATCGCGGCGTGGGTGCGCTCGGCGGCGGCGAGGAAAAGGGGGATCTCCTCGGGGAGATGCTGGCCGTCGCCATCGAGGATGAGCGCGTATTCGATCCCCGCCCGCGCGCTCAGCTCGCGCAACCCCGTTTTGATCGCCGCGCCTTTGCCTTGGTTGACCGCGTGTTTGATAATCTCCACACCCGCCGCGCGCGCCTCGCTCTCGGTGCCGTCCGTCGAGCCGTCATCAATGACGAGCACCGTGTCGAGCTGCGCGTGCGCCCGCTCGGCGACCTCGCGAATGCGCGCCGCCTCGAAGTAACACGGGATCAGCGCGGCGACATTGGTGCGGTCAATCGGCACTGGCACCTTTCACTTTCACCGGCACGAAATCCGCCGCGTGATACGAGCTGCGCACGAGCGGGCCGGAGGCGACGTGCTCGAAGCCCTTTTTCTCCGCGACGGTTTTGTAGAGCGCGAAAGTGTCGGGATGCACGTATTCCAGCACCGGCAGATGCTGCGCGGTCGGGCGCAGATACTGGCCCATGGTCAGCACTTGCACGCCGGCTTCGCGGAGGTCGTCCATCGTCTGGAAAATCTCCGGCTCGGTCTCGCCGAGGCCGAGCATGAGGCCGCTCTTCGTCACGATCTCCGGCGCGATTTCCTTCATCCGCCGCAGCACGCTGAGCGAGAGGCGGTACTTCGCCCGCGAGCGGACGAGCGGCGTGAGGCGCTCCACGGTTTCGACATTGTGATTGAAAATGTGCGGGCGGGCGGCGGCGACCAGGCGCAGGCATTCGTCCTTGGCGTGAAAGTCGGGCGTGAGGACTTCGATGGTGATGCCGGGCTGCGCGGCGCGGATGGCCTCGATGGTCCGCGCGAAATGCTCCGCGCCGCCGTCGCGCAAATCATCGCGCGCCACGGCGGTGACGACGACATGCTTGAGCTTCATCCGCGTGACCGCCTCGGCCACGCGCTCCGGCTCGTCGGCTTCGAGCGCGAAAGGCTTCGCCGTCGTCACCGCGCAGAAGCCGCAGGCCCGCGTGCAGCGCTCGCCCGCGAGCATGAAAGTGGCCGTGCCCGCACTCCAGCATTCCCAGCGGTTCGGGCACTGCGCCTCCTCGCAGACCGTGTGCAGGCGCAGGTCGGAGATGAGCGCCTTGGTGGAAAAAAAGACCGGGTTCGACGGCAGCCGCACCTTGATCCAGTCGGGCTTTTTCGCCAGGTGGAGAGCGGGGTCGATTTTTGCGCAGGACATGGGCGCGGACTTTACGGACGCGGTGCGCGAAAGCAATCCCCACTGGGAGCGGCGCGCTTCCAGCCGCCGTCGCCACTCGCTGCGGAGCAGCCCATATCTCGGCCACGCGGCGCGACGACGCACGCACGCCGGGGAGATTTGGCGCTGCGCGCGATGGGGGACGGCGGCTGGAAGCGCGCCGCTCCTTTGCTCAATGCGCAGATGATGCCATGCTCCGCGCGTGCCGCCCGTTTCCCGTCGCACTTTTCTCCTTGCCGCCTCGCCCGCCGCGCTCGCGCTCGGCTGGCTGGCGCTGCGTCGCGACGGCGCAAAACCGGTGCTCGTTCCCGCGACGGAGCGGCTGCGCGGCGTCACGGTTTCGTGCCAGACCTCGGGCTGGGAATGGGGCGACCCGGCGATGGCCCGGACGATGGACGACCTCCGCACGCTCGGCGCAAACGCGATCGCCTTTCACCCGTACGCGCGCATCGAAACGGACGGCCAGGTGCGCTGGCCGCAGGAGACGAAACCCGCGGCGGTGATGAACCCGCTCGCGTGGGCGCGGGAGCGCGGGATGACGGCGATGGTCGTGCCGCACATCGCGTATTGGGGCACGCCGTTTCGCTGGCGCGGCGAGATCGACTTCGCCGCGGAGGCAGCGTGGGAGCGGTTCTTCGCGGACTACGAGCAGTGGATCACCGCACTCGCGCGGCTCGCGGAGGAAGGCGGTGCGCCGCTTTTTTGCATCGGGCTCGAGTACACCCACGCGCAGAAATTCGACGCGCGCTGGCGGCGGATCATCGCCGCGGTGCGCGCGGTTTATCACGGGCGGCTGACCTATGGCGCGAATTGGAACGAGGTCGAGGCCGTGCCGTTTTGGGACGCGCTCGATCACGTCGGCGTGCTCGCCTATTTCCCGATCAGCGACGCCGCCAATCCCACGCCCGCGCAGCTCGACGCCGGCTGGGCGCTGCGCGAAAGGGAACTCGCCGCCGTCTCCGCGCGCACGGGGAAATCCGTGCTCTTCGTCGAACTCGGCTATGACATCCGCGACGATGCCGCCGCGCACCCGTGGGCCGACAACGGCCCCGCGTCCGCGCAGGCCCGCGACATCCAATGCCGCTGCCTCGCCGCCGGCCTGCGCACGGTCGGGCGCGCGCCGTGGCTGGCCGGCGTGTTTTTGTGGAAATGGTTTCCCGATCTGCCGGGGCATCACCGCGAAACCTTCGACCTCCGCGCACCGGAGACGCGCGAGGTCATCCGCACCGCGTGGCAGCCCGGCGCGTCAGGATAGAAACCACTGATGGACACTCATGGACACTAATTGAAGGCCTGCCGCCGCGGATCCCGCGGGCAGTTTCTTCCTCTTCCTCTTCCGCTTAATCTTCCTCCTCCTCGTTCTTCCCCAAAGGGAGGAAGATTAAGCGGAAGAGGAAGAGGAAGAGATTTTTGTGACATTCCATGAGTGTTCATTAGTGCCGGTCAGTGGTTCCAAATCCCCTCAGTGTTTTCTCGACAACGGCCCGCACCCGCAGCGTGTCCCGCAGCATGGCGAGGCTGTCGTGCAGGATGCGGACTTTGCTTTCGGGGGAGTTGATCCATTCCACGGGGAGGTCGGCGATCTTGCACCCGAGCCGCTCGGCGAGGAGGAGCACCTCCACGTCGAAGGCAAAGCCGTCAATGGTCTGCCGCGAAAAAATCTCGCGCGCGGCTTCACGGCGGAAGGCTTTGAAGCCGCATTGGGTGTCATGCAGCGAGGCGAGGCCGCACGTTTTCAGGATGCGGTTGAAGCTCTGCCCCATGGTGCGGCGCAGCCAGGCTTGACGGCGCGAGATGCGGCTCATGGCGTGCTGGCGGTTGCCGAGCAGCACATCCGCGCGCGGCGCGCTCTCGAAGCGGACGAGAAACTCCGGCACGGCGGCGAGCGGCACGCTGAGGTCGGCGTCCATGTAGAAGACGTACTCGCCCCGCGCGCGGAGCATGCCCGAGCGGACGGCGCAGCCTTTGCCGCGCTGCACTCCGTTGTCCACGGCTTGAAAATGAGCTTGTTGCGCGGCGAAGCGGGCGGCTATGTCGAGCGTCCCATCCGTGCTCCGCTCGACGATGATCAAAACCTCATGCGACCTCCCAAAATCCCGGCCGAACTCCGCCAACTTTTCCAAGGTCGGCGGGAGCCGCAGCGCCTCGTTGTAGGCGGGCACGACGATTGAGAGATATGGGATTTCTGACATTTGGGAGCGCGCTCTTTACCAGCCCGGCGGGCGCGGGGTCAAAGGGATGAACGCCCGCGACCGCTGGATTTCTACAGGCATCCTGGCGCTGGCCTTCGCGCTGCGGGTCGCGTGGCTCGGCGTGAAGCCGCCGCATTTCGACGAGGGCGTGAACGGCTGGTTCGCCGATGCCATGACGCGCGACGGCTTCTACCATTACGATCCGACGAACTTCCACGGCCCGCTGCATTTCTACGTGCTCTTCATTGCGCAGACTTTGTTTGGCCGCGACATCCTCGCGCTGCGCCTGCCGCTCGCGCTCGTCAGCACGGGCTGCGTGGCGCTGGTGCTGGCCTACCGCTGCTACCTCGGCGAACGCGTCTGCCAGATCGCCGCGCTGGCCATGGCCATTTCGCCGGCGATGGTTTTCTACGGGCGCTACGCCATCCATGAGTCATGGCTGCTCTTTTTCCTGCTGCTCACCGCGTGGGGCGCGGCAGGGCTCTGGCGTTTTGGAAAACGGCGGCATCTGTGGGCCGCGGCGCTCGGGCTCACGGGCATGATTCTGACGAAGGAAACCTACCTCATCCACGTCACCGCCTTCATCCTCGCGGTGCCGTGCCTGCTCTTTTACGAAAAGCGTTTTCGCTCCACGCGCTTTGCTTTTGCCGGTTGGAAATTCGGCCGCCGCGAGGTGGTGAAAGTCGCCGCCATCTGCGCGGGCCTGATCGTTTTTTTCTACACCGGCGGCCTCCTCGACTGGCCGCCCATCCAGGCTCCGAAGTCCGGCCCGCGCGGCTCGCTCGCCGGTCTCTACGAATGCTTCGGCGCATGGGTGCGGACGGGCACGGCGGAGGAAACCGGCCAAGTCAAACCGTGGCATTACTGGCTGCAATTGCTCGCGGGCATTGAGATTCCCAAGGCCGAGGCCGGAGATCGCGTGATCGTCACGGCGACCATCGCCAGCGAACTGCCCGCCGCGCTCGGTCTGCTCGCCTCCTGCGCGCTGCTCGCGCCGCGCACGAACCGGCTCGCCCGCTATCTCGCGATCTACGGCGTGGGCGCGCTCATCGGCTACAGCCTCGTGCGGTACAAGACGCCGTGGTGCGTCATCTCGCTGCTCTGGCCGTTCCATTTCGTCTTCGCGCTCGCGGTGGTGCGCGGCGCGCAAAAGCTGGACGCGTGGACCACGGCCACGCTCGCCGGGGCGCTCGGCCTTTTCACCCTGCACGCCACCTGGCAGCTCAACTTCCACCACTCCACCGACGCCGCCGAGCCCTACGTCTATGTGCAGACCACGCAGGACATCGACAAACTCCTCGTCCCGCTGAACACGCTCGTCGCGCGCGATCCGCGCAACCGCTATCTCACCGGGCACATCAGCCTCCCCGAGCAGCATCCGCTCACCTGGCTGCTGAACGATTTTCCGAAGATCGATTTTCCCACCCTCGAACAACTCGCCGACCCGCCCGACGCCGATGTCCTGCTCGTGAGCGATACCCTCGTGGATTCCGTCGAGCCCGGCCTGCACTTCAACTATTTTAAGGAGCCGCTCATCCTGCGCGGCAAGTCCACCGACTCGGCCACGCTCTATCTCCGGCAGGGCGCGTTCGGGGTGCTGTTTCCGGGACGCACGCCGGAGTTTCAACCGGGCGCGGCGGAGGCGCCGGATGACGTGAAATGAAGATGAGGCGCGCGAAGCAACCCATCCGTTATCCTGAGTGGAGCCCGCGCCTCGCGACTGTAGGGGAAGCTGACAGCTTCCCCTACAGTCGCGAGCGCGTGGCTTCGCCCGCCGCTTGCTCCCGGAACCGAGGGCGCGCATGAACTTCGTCGCCGCCATCCTTTACGCCGTCAGCTCTTCCGCACTGCTCGCGGTGGCGCTGGCCTTTTGGCGCGGCGGACTGAGTCCGCTCATCGCCGGTGCGGCGCTCGGCTTCGGCGCGCTGGTCGCGGCGGGGACGCTGTGGCGGAGCCGGCGCGAGAACTTTCCGATGAAGCCGCCGGGCGGCTGGGAGTGGGCGGCGATCACGGCCTTCGCGCTGGTCTCGGCGCGGATGTTTCTGTGGCTGGTTTTCCGCGATGGCAACTCGGTGAAAGTCATTTCGCCGAACAACCTCGGCGACCTTTCGCTGCACCTGACCTACATCCATTTCCTCGCGAGCGGCGTTCCGTTTTGGCCGGACAATCCGATCTACTTTGGCGGCAAACTGACCTACCCCATCGGCACCGATCTTTTCAACAGTCTGCTCGCGCTCGCGGGCGTGGATGTGCTGCGCGGGCTGGTCTGGACAGGGCTGGCGGGCAGCGCGATGACCGGCGTGGCGCTCTGGCGCTGGGGCCGCGGGTTCGCGCTCCTCGGCTTTCTGGCGAATGGCGGGCTCTTCGGTTTCGCGATTTTTTCGACCGGCCACCCCGCCGATTTCCAGAGCGTCCACGCCTGGAAAAGCATCGCCCTCGCGCTGCTCGCCACGCAGCGCGGGCTGCTCTTCGCGCTGCCCGCGGGGCTGGCGCTGCTGTGCAGTTGGCGCACGCGCTGGTTCGCGACGGGAGACGGGTGGAAACTTTCGCGCCCCGGCGAGCTGCTGCTCTACGCGGCGATGCCGCTCTTTCATCTGCACACGTTTCTTTTTCTGTCGCTGATGCTCGGCGCGTGGTTCGTCCTGCACGCGCCGGCGCGGCGCGGGCTGGCGCAGTTCGTGGGCGCGGCGCTGGTGCCCGCGAGCGCGCTGGTGCTGCTGGTCACGGGCATGCTGCACGGCGCGAGCATGCTCGGTTTCAAAGCCGGCTGGATGTGGGACGACAAGGACTTCGTGGAATGGTGCGCCGCGCATTTCGCCGGACCCGCGCGGCTCCACGCGGCGGTGCTTTTCTGGCCGCTGAATTTCGGCGTGCTGCCGATCCTCGCCGTCATGTTGTGCATGGTGGTCTGGCGGGAAAAAAGGACGGTCTGGCCGGCAGCGGTGGTCTTCCCGGCGCTCGGCGCTTTCGGGCTTTGCTGCTTCGTGAAATTCGCGCCGTGGGAGTGGGACAATACGAAGATCATGGTCTGGTCGTACCTCGCGGTGCTGCCGTTTTTGTGGACGCATCTCATCGCGCGCTGGCCGGTGTGGGCGCGCGCGGCGGCGTGCTTCGCGCTGTTTTTTTCCGGGTTCGTTTCCACGCTCGGCGGGCTCGACGCCTCGCACCGCGGGCACGAGATCGCGACCCGCGAGGAGCTGGACAATGTGGCCGCCGTGGTGCGCGCGATTCCAGTCGCGGAGCGGTTCGTCGGCGCACCGGCCTACAATCATCCCCTGCTCCTCTGCGGGCGGAAAATGGCGCTCGGCTACACCGGCCATGTGGCCAGCCACGGGCTGCCGTGGATGGAGCCGTCGGACAAGGTGGACGCGCTGCTGATGGGCGCGGAAAACTGGCGCGAACTCGCCGCGCAACTCGACTGCCGCTATCTGTTTTGGGGCCGGTGCGAGCAGGCGGCGTATCAGGATTCGACCGAACCGTGGAAGGAATCCGCCACGCTCGTGGCGCTCGGCGACTGGGGCGAAATCTACGACCTGCAAACCGCGCCGCCGCCCGTCAATGCAGCGCCGGAGCCGCCGGAACCGCCGGCACCGGCGCGCTGACCGGCGCGTAGTCGCCAAAACGCGCGCGGAATCCGGCGGCGATGATTTGCGCGCCGACGGAAAAAGTGCGCCGCAGACTCACGCGCGAAACTTTCTGCCGACCCGCGAGGCGCTCCCGCTCGCGCACCGGCACCTCGACGATCTCCGCGCCGAGACGGGCCGCGCGAATCTGCGCCTCGATGGTCCAGCCCATCGTCCACTCACGCAGCCGCAGCGCGTGAAACAGCTCGCGCCCGATGAAGCGCAGCGGCCCGAGGTCCGCGAAAAAACGGCCCGTGAGACAGCCGCACCACGCGCCGAAGACGCGGTTTGCGATGACGTACTGCAGGTTCATCAGCCGCCAGTTGGCGCGGAGGCGCGTGCGGCAGCCGAGCACCATTTCCGCGCCGCGCGCGCGCGCCGCGAAAAGGGCGGCGAGGTCGCGCGGATCGTTCGCACCGTCGGCGGCGAAGAAGACGTAGCCATCGACAGGCGGGTGCTCGCGCTCGAGCAAATCAATCGCCGCCAGACAGCCGTGGCCGTAGCCGCGCGCGGCGGTTTCCGCGACGAGCGCCCCATGCGCGCGGGCGATTTCGGCGGTGCGATCCACCGAGCCGTTCACGCCGACGGCGAGGAGGTGGCTGTGCCCGGCGAGCGCGGCGCGCAGTTCCTCGAGCACCGCGCCGAGGCACGGCTCCTCGTCGCACGCCGGGATGATGACGGCGAAGCGCGGAGTGGGTGCGGTGGACATGGTGGCGAAAGTAACCGGGACTGAGAGCGGTGGCATCTCTTCCTCTTCCTCTTCCTCTTAATCTTCCTCTTTCTGCGTGAGGAGGATTAAGAGGAAGAGGAAGAGGAAGAGGAAGGGACGGAAACCCAAATCCGGCTCTTTGGACTGAAGTTCCAGCTACTTTATTCCCGCTTCGCTCAGGACGATGACGCCTTCCGCCACGACTTCGCCGCGGACCCGCGCGGTGACTTCAAACTGCCAAAGCGCGCCGACGACGGCGACCTTTCGCGCCGAGAGCGTGATCTCCTCCGCCGGCCGCACGGCGCGGAGAAACTTCATCGTGCGGATGGCCGAGAGGCGGAAGGCGCGGCCGGGCTGGCCGGCGGCGAGGCCGGCGGTCTGCGCGAGCGCCTCGGTGAGAAGGACGCCGGGCACGAGCGGATCGCCGGGGAAATGGCCGCGGAAAAACGGCTCGTCCGGCGGGAAGGTTTTGCCGCACTCCGCGCTTTCGCCGGGCGTGAGCGCGCGCACTTCATCCACGAAAACAAACGGCGCGCGGTGGGGCAGACCGAGCGCGACGGGGTCGCGCGGGGTCACTGCTCGGAGGGGACGAAGTAGCCGAATTTCCAACTCCCGCCGACGAGGCGCATGCCGGCGCGGTAGCCTTTGTAGTTCGGATCGCCGACCACGGACGCGGGGGCGACCATGTAGCGCTCATTGGGGGCGAAATTCTCCCGCAGCGTCGTCGCCAGTTCCGGCCAGGTGTTGTGCTGGTCCCAATAGATGAACGGCGTCTCGCCGGGCGGCGGGTTGTCCCAGCGGTAGCCAAAATCGGGGGCCATGAGCGAGGTGAGCATCGCGTGATCCTTCTTCGCCACGGCGCTGCGCAGGCGTCCGAGGAAGGACTGGAAAGCCTGGTCGCCCGACTGATCCTTGAACGGTTGTTTGTCGGCCTCGTCCTTTTTCTTGTACGGAGCCTGGCAGGCGGCGACGGCGAAAACGAGGAGGGAAAGCAGCAGCACGCGGAGTTTCATGGGGGTTGGAAATAGGGACGCGGCGGCGGCAAGGCGAGGCGATTTTTGGCGGCGCAGATTCGGGCGCACGCCGGGATTATCCGTTGCTGGCAGGTTCCGCCCGCTTATTATCAGAGCGGTGATCCCCTCGCGCATCAGCAACCTTCTCCGCCGTTTCCAAGCGCTGTCGCTGGCCGTGCTGGGCACGGCCTTTTCTCTCGGCGTCACCGCGGTGGCCGCACCGCACGGCGAGCGGCGCACGCTGCCGGACTTCGACAAACGCCAGCCGGCGGAAGCCGCCGCCGTCGCGCCGGAAAAAGCGGCGTCCGCCGGGCAGCTGCGGAGCCGGTTGCGCGCGGCGCGGGTGGAAATGGACGCGGTCTCGGAAGCGCCGCAGTTCGTCGGTTCGCCGCACGAGTTTCTCACCGGCCCGGCGGGCGAGGGGCGCACGGTGCCGAAAGCGCGGGTGCTGGCGCTGCGCGCGGATGAGCCGCATCGCGAGCTGAAGGCCTTCCTCGAAGAATACAAGCCGCTCTTCGGGCACGGCGCGGAAGCGCTCGCCGCGGCGCAGGTGAAGCGCGATTACACCAATGCGCACAACGGCCTGCGGAGCGTGGTCTGGCAGCAGCAGGTGGAGGGCGTGCCGGTCTTTGAAGCGCTGCTCCAGTCGCATGTGACAAAGCGCGGCGAACTCGTGAATGTCGCCAGCCATTTTCTCGCCGACCCCGTGGCCGCCGCCACGCGCGGGACCCCGCGCCGCGCCGCGCTGCTGGCGGCTCCGGCGATCTCGGCGGCGGAGGCCGTGGCCATCGCCGCGCGGAATATCGGCGAGGCGGTGCAGGCGGCGGACGTGACCGCGCAGGACGCGCCGGCGGACGCGGAGAAAAAGCAGACCTTTCACGCGGCGGCGCTGCGGGGCGCGACGGTGCATTTCACCTGGCTGCCGATGGACAAAGGCACGGCGCGGCTGTGCTGGGACGTGGTGCTCACAGGCCGGACGGGGGGTGAAATGTTCCGCATCCTCGTGGATGCGGCGACCGGCGAAACCCAGGTGCGCCACTGCCTGACGAATTACATCAGCGAGGCCACCTACCGCGTTTTCACCGGCGACAGCCCCACGCCCATGTCGCCCAGCCTCGCCACCCCGGCGACCACGCAGCCCGCCCAGGTCGCCCGCACCCTCGTCACGCTGAGCGCGCTGGATACCACGGCCTCGCCAAACGGCTGGATCGACGACGGCGTCAATGAAACGCGCGGCAATAACGTGGACGCGCACCTCGATCTGAACGCCAGTGACACGGTCAGCACCCCGCGTCCGCAGGGCTCGCCGTCGCGGGTCTTTGACTTCGCGCTCGATCTCACGCAGCAGCCGAGCACCTACCGCGACGCCGTGGTGACGCAGCTTTTCTACTGGTGCAATTGGATGCACGACAAACTCTACGGGCTCGGTTTCAACGAGGCCTCGGGCAATTTCCAAAACAACAATTTCGGGCGCGGCGGCGCCGGAAACGATGCTGTGCAGGCCGAGGCGCAGGACGGCGCGGGCACGGACAACGCCAATTTTTCCGTCCCCAGTGACGGATCACCGGGGCGCATGCAGATGTACATTTTCTCCGGCCCGACGCCAAACCGCGACGGCGACCTCGATGCCACGGTCATCCTCCACGAATACACCCACGGGCTGAGCAACCGGCTCGTCGGCGGCGGTGGCGGAATCAGTGCGCTGGCGACCTCGGGCATGGGCGAAGGCTGGTCGGATTTTTACGCCCTCTCGCTGCTCAGCAAGGCGGGCGACGACCCGAATGCGAACTACATCGAAGGCGGCTACGTGACCCAGAATTTCGGCGGCCTGGCGCAGAACTATTACTACGGCATCCGCCGGTATCCGTACACGACGGACATGACGAAGAATCCGCTGACCTTCAAGGACATCGACCCCACGCAGGCCAGCACCCATGCGGGCGTGCCGCGCAGCCCGGTCATCGGCAGCACCGCGAGCGAAGTCCACAACGCCGGCGAGGTCTGGTTCATGGCGCTGTGGGAGGCGCGGGCGAACCTGATCGCGAAGTACGGCTTCCCTGGCAATCAGGTCATGCTCCAGCTCGTGACCGACGGGATGAAGCTCTCGCCGGCGAATCCGAATTTCCTCCAGGCGCGCGACGCCATCATCCAGGCCGATCTGGTGAACAACGCGGGCGCGAACAAGAACGAGCTGTGGGCCGGTTTCGCCAAACGCGGCATGGGGGCCAGCGCGACTGCGCCGGCCAGCTCGACGACGACCGGCGTCTCCGAGGCCTACGATTTGCCGGACGATCTCGGCGTGACCCCGAACACCGGCCTCGCCTCCAGCGGCCCGGTCGGCGGGCCTTTCACCGTGACCTCGAAAGTCTTCACGCTGAAAAACAACGGCGCCGCGCCCCTCACCTGGACCGCGGGCACCGGCGCCTCCTGGCTCACGCTCTCCCCCACGTCCGGCACGCTCGCGCCCGCCGCCTCCACGACCGTCACCGCCTCGCTGAACGCCAGCGCCAATGCGCTCCCGCTCAGCATCAACACGGACAACGTCACCTTCACCAACACCATCAGCACCCACGCGCTGACCCGCGCCGTCTCACTCTTCGTCGGCCAGCCGGATTACTTCACCGAGCTCTTCGATGGCGTGAACGGCGACAATAACGACACCGCGAACCAGACCTTCACCTTCACTCCGACCACCGCGACGAACAGCCTCTACACCGTCACCCGCATCGCGACGACCGCCTTTCCCACGGACACCAGCACCGGCACCACGATCTCGCTCACGGACGACGACAACGCGCTCGTCACGCTAACCGGTGGCGCGAGCGTGCAGCTCTACGGGACGAGCTACCCGTCGTTCTATGTGGGCAGCAATGGCTACATCACCTTTGGCTCCGGCGATACGCAATGGGTCGAATCATTCGACAATCATTTCAGCAAGCCGCGCATCTCCGCGCTTTTCCGCGATCTCAATCCCACGTCCCGCGGCACGATCAAGCGGCTGCAATTCGCGGATCGTGTCGCGGTCACCTGGTCGGGCGTGCCGGAATACGGGACGATCAACTCGAACAATTTCCAAATCGAGATGTTCTTCGACGGGCGCCTCCGCATCACCATTCTCGCCAAGGCCTCGACCAAGGGTCTCATCGGCCTCTCCCGCGGCCTCGGCTTTCCGGCGGGTTTTGTGGAAAGCAATTTCAGCAGCTATCCGGCGCCCGCGATCAGCGTGACTGTGCCCGTCAGCGTCGGCGAAGGCGCGGGCGTGCTCGCGAATCAAGGCACCATCACGCTCCAGCAGCCCACCCTCACCGCGCTCACCGTCGCGCTGACCTCCAGCGATCCCACCGCCGTGACCGTCCCCGCGACGGTCTCGATCCCCGCCGGCCAGACCACCGCAACCTTTTCGCCGACGATCCTCGACGACAACAAAATCAACGGCACGCGCGCCGTGACGATCACCGCGACGGCCACCGGCTGGCTCACGGGCACGAAAGCGATCAGTGTCATCGACAACGAAAACACCAACCTCACGCTGACCGTCGGCAGCGTCGAGGAAGGCGGCGTCGCCTCGGCCACCGTCGCCATTTCCGGCACCCTCCCGGCGGCCCTCACCGTCACGCTCGTTTCGGGAAACCCCGCGCGCCTCACCGTGCCGGCGACGGTGACGATTCCCGCGGGTCTCACGAGCGTCAACTTCACCGAGAGCGGCGTGGCCAATACGCTCACCGACGGCTCGGTCGGCGTCACCGTCACGGCCAGCGCCGCCGGTTTCACGGGAGCCTCCGCGGCGCTCACGGTCGTGGACGTGAACCTGCACCACTTCGCCATCGGTGCCATCGGCGGCACGCAGATTCGCGGTGTGCCTTTCAACGTCACCATCACCGCGGTGAATGTGGACGGCGCGGCGCTCCACGCCATCGCCGGCCCGGTGAATCTCAGCGCGTCCGGCGGCGTGACCATCACGCCTGCGCAGGCCACGCTCGCGGGCGGCACCGCGACGGTTTCCGTGACCGCAAGCGTCTTCGGCACCGGCGTCACGCTCACCGCCGCGGACGCCACCACCCACACCGGCATGAGCAACGGCTTCGATGTCACCTACGGCCCGCTGCATCATTTCGCCTGGGGTGCGATCGGTGCGTCGCCGGTCATCGGCGTCCCCTTCCCCGTCACCCTCGCCGCGCTCGACGTGGCGGGAAATGTCGCCGCGGGTTTCACCGGCACCGCCGCGCTCGACTGCGGCACGCCCACCGACCGCACCGTGCCGGTCAGCCCCGCGATCACCGCGCCATTTGTCGCCGGCGTCTTTGCGGGAAATGTGTCCGTCGGACAAATCATTGACGCCGTCACCCTCCGCGCCACGAGCGGCGCGGCGACCGGCGAGAGCGGCGTCTTCAATGTCCTCGGCATCCCCGTCCTCACCGTCACACCCGCCGCCGGCCTCGGCTCCGCCGGAAATTTCGGCGGCCCATTCACGCCTGCCGGCGCGACCTATACCATCACCAATACCGGCACCGGGATGCTCGCGTGGAGCGTGGCGAAAAACGCGGACTGGCTCACCCTCTCCACCGCCGGCGGCAGCCTCGCGGCGGGGGCCAGCACCACCGTCACCGTCAGCATCACCGCACCCGCCACCGATCCCGGCAGCCACACCGACACGATCGTTTTCACCAACCTCTCCAACGCCCTCGGCAACACCACCCGCGACGCCGCACTCACCATCGTCCTCCCCGCTCCCGTGCTCACTCCCCTGCCCGTTTTCTCCGGCGGCCACACCCGCGCGGTTTCGTGGAATGCCATCGCCGGCGCGCAGACCTACGAGGCGCAATGCTCGCCCGATCCCGGCTTCGCCGCGCCGCTCACCAGCGGCTTCATCGCCGCCACCGGCTTCACCTTCACCGGCCTCGGCGACGGCCCGTATTTCTACCGCGTCCGCGCCCGGCGCACCAGCGGCGTGCAGATTTTCGACAGCCCGTGGAGCGCCGTCCTGACCTCACTTCAAAGCGCCACCGGCCCCGCCGTCATCGTCACCTCCACCCGCCTCACCACCGCCTCCGTCTTCACCATCGACGGCCTCGCCTTCGATCCCGCCGGCGTCCAGTCCATCACCATCAATGGCCTCGCCGTTTCCACGACCGACGGCTTCGCCCACTGGACCCTCCCCGCCATCACCCTCGCGCCCGGCAACAACGTCTTCGTCATCGAAGCGCTCAACAACTCCTTCGCCGCGACCCCATCGAGCATGACGTGGAACGTCTATCTCGCCACCTTCACCGGCGACTTCGATCACGACGGCCTCCCCGACGCCTGGGAAATCCAATACGGCCTCGACCTCTTCGACCCCACCGGCTCCAACGGCGCGCTCGCCGACCTCAGCGGCAACGGCATCTCCAACCTCCTCAAATACGCCTTCGGCCTCGACCCGCGCAGCGCCAGCCTCACCGGCCTGCCCGTCACCACCATCGAGCCGCCCGCGCCCGCCGACCCGCGCTACCTCACGCTCCGCTACCACCGCCTCCTCACGCCCGGCCCCATCCAGTACGTCATCGAAGTCTCCGGCGATTTCACCACCTGGACCTCCTCGCCTACCGACTATCAGGAAATCGCCCCCGCAATTTCAAATGGCGACGGCCTCACCGAAACCGTCACCATCCGCGTCCTCCCCGCCCTCGGCACGCCCGGCTCCCCCGCGCGTTTCATCCGCGTCCGCATCGCCGTGCCGTAGAAATGTGGCAGCCTGCTGCCTCAGCTCACCGCCGCGCCGAGCCCGCGCTTTTTCCACAGCACGAAAATCACCGGATAGATCAGCAGCTCGAGAATCGCCGAGGTCACCACCCCGCCGATCATCGGCGCGGCGATGCGCTTCATCACATCCGCGCCGGCCTGCGTGGTGGGCGACCAGAGGATCGGCAGCAGGCCGAAAAGGATCGCGCACACCGTCATGATCTTCGGGCGGATGCGCTGCACCGCTCCCTCTTTCACCGCGGCATGCAGATCGGCCATCGACGCCATCCGTCCCATCGCGACGGCTTTCTCCCATGCGTGGTCGAGGTAAAGCAGCATGACCACGCCCGTCTCCGCATCGAGGCCGGCGAGCGCGATGAGCCCCACCCACACCGCCACGCTCATATTGTAGCCGAGCAGGTGGAGCGCCCAAAATGCGCCGACCAGCGAGAACGGCACGGCCAGCAGCACGATGAAGGTTTTCACCACCGACTGCGTGTTCATGTAGATGAGCACGAAGATCACGAGCAGCGTGAACGGCACGACGATTTTGAGCCGCGCCTCGGCGGTCTTGAGATACTCAAACTGCCCGGCCCACTGGATGTAATAGCCAGGCGGAAACTGCACCCGCTCCCGCAGGCGCTCGCTCGCGCGCCGCACGTAGCCGTCGATGTCGCTCGTCGTCACATCGACAAAAACGAAGCCGACGAGCTGGCCGTTTTCATTGCGGATCGACGGCGGGCCGGTCTTGAAACCGATGTCCGCGACGAGCGAGAGCGGGATCTGCGGCACCGCCGCCGGGGCGGCGGCGGCATTGCCCATGCGGCTGGGAAGCGGCCCGGCTGCTTGCTTCGCGGGCGGCTGCATCATCGGCGCGGGAATGAGCACGCGTTTCAGCGCGTCGATGTCGTCGCGGAAATCCCGCGCGTAGCGGACGCTGATCGGGTAGCGCTCGCGGCCCTCCACGGTCGTCGCGATGGTCTTGCCGCCGATGGCCGTCTCGATGATGTCGTTCACATCGCCCACGCGCAGGCCGTAGCGCGCGGCGGCTTCGCGGTTCACGGTGAAGTCGAGGAAATAGCCACCCGTGGTGCGCTCGGCGAAGACACTGCGCGTGTCGGGCAGATCGCTCAGCGCCTTCTCGATTTGCACGGCGACGTTCTCAATCTCCTTCAAGTCCGCGCCAAAAACTTTCACGCCGAGCACGGTGCGGAAACCCGTCGTGAGCATCTCGGTGCGCGTCTGGATCGGCATCCAGAAGATGTTCGCCATGCCCGGCGTCTTGATCTTCGCGTTCATCTCGGCGATGAGCTTTTCCCACGTCATGCCGGGCCGCCATTGGTCGTGCGGCTTGAAGGTGACGACGGTCTCGAACATCGAGAGCGGCGCGGGATCGGTCGGCGTCTCGGATTGCCCGGCCTTGCCAAAGACGCGCTCGACCTCCGGCACTTTGCTCAGCATGCGATCCTGGATTTGCAGGATGCGCGTGGCCTCATTGATCGACATGCCGGGCACCGCCGTGGGCATGTAGAGCAGCGTCCCTTCGTTCAGCGGCGGCATGAATTCTTTCGGCCAGCGATAAAACGGAATGGGGTTGTTGAAGAACGCATTGATCAACGGTACCAGCCCAAAGAGCACCATCATCACCGATGTGATAACGAGCATCGGCCAGCGAAAGCGCAGCACGAAATCCACGCATGGCTGGTAGGCCCAGATGAGGAAGCGGTTCACCGGATTTTTCGCCTCCGGCGTGATCTTCCCGCGCACCAGCAGCAGCATCAGCACGGGTACCAGCGTGATTCCGAGCAGCGCGGCAAAGAACATCGAGAAGGTCTTCGTGAACGCGAGCGGCTTGAACAGCCGCCCTTCCTGCGCGCCCAGCGAGAACACGGGCATGAAGCTCACCGTGATGACGAGCAGCGAGAAAAACAGCGGTCGTCCCACGGTCTTCGCCGCGCCCACGATCACCGTGAAACGCTCCTCCCCATTGGGTTCGCGGCCATGCTCGTCGCGGAAATGCTCCAGCGCCTTGTGTGCGTTCTCGACCATGATGATCGCCGCATCGACCATCGCGCCGATGGCAATGGCGATGCCGCCGAGCGACATGATGTTCGAGGTGAGGCCAAGCCCCATCATCGGCACGAACGCGAGGATGATGGCGATGGGCAGCGTGATAATCGCGACCAGCGCGGAGCGCACATGCCAAAGGAAAACGAGGCACACCAGCGCCACGACGATGCTCTCCTCGATCAGCTTTTCGCGCAGCGTGTCGATGGCGCGTTTGATCAAATCGCTGCGGTCGTAAGTCGGCACGACGCGCACGCCCGCGGGCAGCGATGACTGAATCTCCGCGAGCTTCTTTTTTACGCCGTCGATGACGTTGAGCGCGTTCTCGCCATAGCGCATGACCACGATGCCGCCGACCGTCTCCCCTTTCCCATCCAGCTCCGCCACGCCGCGCCGGAGATCGCCGCCGAGATGCACGGTGCCGACGTTTTTCACATAGACCGGCGTGCCGTTTTCGACCTTGAGCACGATGTTCTCGATGTCCGCCACGCTCTTGATGTAGCCGCGTCCGCGCACGTAATACTCCGTCGTCGCGACCTCGAAAATCTTCCCGCCCACGTCGCCATTGCTCATCTTAATCCCGCTCACCACGTCGGCCAGCGGGATGCCGTAGGCGACGAGCGCATTCGGATCGAGATCGACTTGGTACTGCTTCACGAAACCGCCCACGGGCGCGACTTCCGCCACGCCTTTCACCGACTCCAGCGCGTAGCGGAGATGCCAGTCCTGCAAGCTCCGCAGCTCGGCGAGATCGTGTTTTCCCGAGTCATCCACGAGCGCGTATTCATAGACCCAGCCCACGCCCGTCGCGTCCGGGCCGATGACCGGATTCACGCCCTCCGGCAGCGAGCCGCGCACGGAATTGAGGTATTCGATGACCCGCGAACGCGCCCAGTAGATGTCCGTGCCGTCTTCAAAGATGATGTACACGAAGGATGCGCCAAAGAACGAGAAGCCACGTACCACCTTCGATTTGGGCACCGATAGCATAGCCGTGGTCAGGGGGTAAGTTACTTGATCTTCCACCACCTGCGGGGCCTGGCCCGGATATTCGGTGTACACAATAACTTGGACGTCAGACAGATCAGGCAGCGCGTCGATCGGGGTTCTGAGAACCGCAAAGCCTCCCCAGATAATGATGAACAAGGTGG
>JAYWEP010000305.1:0-12056 GCA_043779205.1 Chthoniobacter sp.
GCTCGCTGGCCAGGGCGACAATGAAGGCGCGAACCCAGAAGATCCCGACGAATACAAAGCCGAAAACGTCTTCTGGGTCCCGTTGGAGGCCCGCTGGCCGCACCTCCAGGCCCATGCCAAGCAGCCCACCATCGGCAAGAACGTCGACGACGCCATGGTCGCCATTGAGCGCGACAACCCGCGTCTGAAAGGCGTGCTCCCCAAAGATTACGCCCGCCCCGGCCTCGACAAGCATCGCTTGGGCGAACTCATCGACCTGATCGCCACCATCACGCTCACCGCCGCCAGCGAGGGTGAAAAGACGCATCGTTCGGTCGATCTGCTCGGGCGCATTTACGAGTATTTCCTCACTCGCTTCGCCAGCGCCGAGGGCAAAAACGGCGGCCAGTTCTACACGCCAAGTTGCGTGGTGCGTTGCCTGGTCGAAATGCTCGAACCCTACAAAGGCCGCATCTACGACCCCTGCTGCGGCTCCGGTGGCATGTTCGTCCAGTCCGAAAAGTTCGTCGAATCGCACGGCGGCAAGATGGGCGACATCAGCATTTACGGCCAGGAGAGCAACGCCACCACGCGCCGCCTCGCCGTCATGAACCTGGCGCTGCGCGGCATCGAGGCCGACTTCGGCGCCGAGCACGCCGACACCTTTCGCCGCGACCTGCACCCCGACCTGCGCGCCGACTACGTTATCGCCAACCCGCCGTTCAATGATTCCGACTGGTTCCGCAAGGATGACGACGTGCGCTGGCAGTATGGCGTGCCGCCCAGGGGCAACGCCAACTTCGCCTGGGTGCAGCACTTCATCCACCACCTCGCGCCGCACGGCATGGCCGGCTTTGTGCTCGCCAACGGCAGCATGTCGTCCAACCAGTCCGGCGAAGGCGAGATTCGCAAAGCCCTGATCGAGGCGGACTTGGTGGATTGCATGGTCGCCCTCCCCGGCCAGCTTTTTTACAGCACGCAGATACCGGTGTGCCTGTGGTTCGTGACCAAAAGCAAGAAGGCCGACGCCAAGCGCGGCTTGCGCGACCGCCGCAAACAAACCCTCTTCATCGACGCGCGAAAAATGGGCACGCTGATCGACCGCGTCCACCGCGAGCTGACAGGCACCGATCTGCAAAAAATATCCAGCACCTACCACGCCTGGCGCAGCGACGGCATTGCTCCCTCGCCCCTGCGGGGAGAGGGCGGGGGTGAGGGGTTTGCGTACCAGGACATCCCCGGCTTCTGCAAATCCGCCGCCACTGCGGAGGTCGCCGCCCACGGCCACGTCCTCACGCCCGGCCGCTACGTCGGCGCCGAGGAAGTCGCGGACGACGGCGACCCCTTCGAGGAAAAGATGCCGCGCCTCGTCGCCGAACTGCATGCTCATTTCGCCGAGTCCGCGAAACTGGAGCAGGCCATCCGGAAAAACTTGGAGAAATTGGGCTATGGCCGCTAATCCCCTCGCCACATCCGGGCAAAAAGAAACCTCGGCTCCTGTCTGCCGCGAACGGCAGAGGAAGGACTTCCGAGGTCTACGTGCTCAAAGTTGCCCATCATCAGCCGCACGGCAAGCATGAATCCCGGGTTTTTCCAACAAGTGGAGGCCAGTCTGGCCACGGAGCGCCTCGATGCCTACCGGCAGGACGGGGCCGCCCCGGCGACCGCTCTCGCCCGGTATCTGTGCAATGTCGCAATCTCCGAGAGCCTGTATGCACCCTTGCAAATGGCCGAGGTCGCTTTGCGGAATTCCGTGCATCGCTGCCTCACCGCGCGTTTCAGCAGCAGCCAGTGGTTCGACGTCATCCCCTCGCTGACTCCGTGGCAAAAACAGCGGGTGCAGGAAAGCCGCCAAAAGCTTCAAGTCACCGGCAAGGCAGTCACGCCGGGAAGCATGGTCGCCGAACTCAATTTTGGATTCTGGACCGGCTTCTTCAACAAAGCGCACGGCGGAACCGGCCTTGGCCACACCCTCGCGAACCAGGCATTCGCACACGCGCCCCGCGAGGAGCGCGACATGAAAAAACTGGACGCACGCTGGAAACGAATCCGCGATTTGAGAAACCGCGTCTTTCACCACGAACGCATCATCCACTGGAGCGACCTCGACGCCCAGCACGCAGCCATCCTCGACATCATCGGCTGGACCAGCCCTGCCTTGCGCGACATCACGGCCGCGCTGGATCGCTTCACCGCCCTCCGCCGCGATGGTCTCGACCCGTGGATCGCCAGAATCCGTCATCACTGGCCGGACCAAGCTGACACGCCTTCAAGCGCGCCCGCGAATCCCGGCATCGCGATCGTCCCTGATTCCTTCGATGCCACCAGCGGCGTGGAAACGTCGTTTGGCCGTCGCTGGGGCGGTGATGTCTTCCGGCTTTCCGCCGAGCACCGCGCTGCGCTGCAAGCCGGGCAGACGCTGGCCCTCGACGTGCAAAACGAATACATCGCCTTTCTCAAAGCCGCCGAGTCCGCGAAACTGGAGCAGGCCAGCAAAGCCAACCTGCGGGGGCTGGGTTATGCCGGGTGATCTCAGCACCAACGGTGCGCCCCATGCCAGGCCAGGGCAACGCCCTGGGTCTGCGTCCTCATTTCATCAAGCCCTGAAGGGGCGGCACCACCGTTGTCTCGCCCCTTCAGGGCTGGGGATGTTTTTAACCATCGAACCCAGGGCGTTGCCCTGGGCTGGTATGGATCGCCCCTTTGGGGCTGCGGAAGGAGGGCTGGGTTATGGCGGGTGATTGGCGCGACATTGCACTCGAAGATGTGGCTGACGAATTAACCGTCGGCTATGTCGGCCCAATGGCATCGGAATACGTGGACGATGGCGTTCCGTTCTTGCGCTCGTTGAACATTGAACCGCTGCGAATCAACAAGAACGACCTGAAGTTCATCACGCCTGAGTTTCACAAACGCATCCAAAAATCACGGCTCACGCCCGGCGATGTTGTCATTGTCCGAACCGGAAAGCCCGGTGCTTGCTCCGTCGTGCCGGATTGGCTCGCCGATGCAAATTGCTCTGACCTCGTGATTGTCCGTTGCGGGCCACAGCTCAACAACCGCTTCCTCGCTTACTACGTCAACACGGTCGCATGTGACCATGTGGCAGCGCATCTCGTCGGGGCTGTGCAGCAGCATTTCAACGTCGGTTCGGCGCGCACATTGAGGCTCAACCTTCCACCCCTCGCCGAACAAAAAGCCATCGCGGCGGTGCTTGGGGCGCTGGACGACAAGATCGAGTGCCACCGGCGGATGAACGCGACGCTGGAGGCGATGGCGCGGGCGCTGTTCCAGAGCTGGTTCGTGGATGCCGCCGTCAACGGCCTGCCCAAAGGCTGGCGCGTGGGAACGATCGGCGACGTGGCAGAAAATGCGCGCCGCGGCATCAACCCGGATCAAATGAAACCGGCCACCGCCTACATCGGACTCGAACACATGCCGCGCCGGAGCATCGCGCTTTCGGAATGGGGACACGCGGGGAAATTGGAAAGCAACAAGTTCGAGTTCCGGCGCGGGGAAATTCTTTTTGGAAAATTGCGAGCATACTTTCACAAGGTTGGCGTGGCTCCGCTGGACGGCGTTTGCTCGACGGACATTCTTGTCGTGCGTCCGCAAAAGCCGGAGTGGTTCGGTTTTGTCCTCGGTCACGTTTCCAGCATCGAGCTTGTGAATCACACCGACGCCGCCTCGACTGGAACAAAGATGCCGCGCAGCAACTGGAATGACATCGCAAGATTTGAAGCCGCGTTGCCGCCGCAACCGCTCGCCGCAAAATTCACCGAGCTGATTCGCCCGATGATTGACCGGATGATTGCGAACATCCACGAATCCCGCACCCTCGCCACCCTGCGCGACACGCTGCTGCCGAAGCTGCTCTCCGGCGAATTACGGGTGCAAGATGCGAAGCCGCTCGGTGAAAAAGCTGCCGCCTGATTTTTCCCCGATGAGCATCTCCGCCGCGCAGAAGATCACCGAGTCCGTCGTCGAGCAGGCGGCGCTGGGCTGGCTGGAGAGCCTCCACTACACGGTGCTCTCCGGCCTGCAAATCGCGCCCGGTGAAGCGGAGGCGGAGCGCGACGATTACTCGCAGGTGCTTTTGCTGGGGCGTCTGCGGCGGAAGCTGGCTGGCGTGAATCCCGAGTTGCCGCCCGCCGCGCTCGACGAAGCCGTGCGCAAGGTGCGGCTCACCGCATCGCCGAGCCTGATCGAGAACAACCGGGCATTTCACCGGCTGCTGGTCGAGGGCGTGGATGTGGAGTTCACGGATGCGGAGGGGCGGGTGAAGCATGACAAGGCGTGGCTGGTGGACTTCGCGCGGGCCGAGGCGAACGACTGGCTGGCGGTGAACCAATTCACGGTCGTCGAGGGCGGGCACGAGCGGCGCGCGGATGTGGTCGTGTTCGTCAATGGTCTGCCGCTCGCGGTGCTCGAACTCAAGAACCTCGCGGACGAGAACGCGACGGCGCGGAAGGCGTTCGACCAACTCCAGACTTACAAGGCGCAAATCCCGTCGCTCTTTCACACGAACGCGATCCTCGTCGCATCCGATGGCGCGGACGCGCGCATGGGCACGCTAACGGCGAATTGGGAGTGGTTCATGGCGTGGCGCACGGTGACAGGCGAAGACCTCGCGCCGCCGGGGCAACTCCAACTCGAAACGCTGCTCAAGGGCGTCTTCGAGCCGTCGCGTTTCCTCGATCTCGTGCGCAACTTCATCGTCTTCGAGGACGACGGGGCGCAGGTCGCAAAGAAGGTCGCGGCGTATCACCAATTCCATGCGGTGAACAAGGCGACGGCGAAGACCGTGGAGGCCTCGCGTCCCACGGGCGACCGGCGCGCGGGCGTGGTCTGGCACACGCAAGGAAGCGGGAAGAGTCTCTCGATGGTGTTTTATGCCGGGAAGATCGCGCAGCAGCCGGAGATGGAGAATCCGACGCTCGTGGTGCTCACCGACCGCAATGATTTGGATGAGCAACTTTTCGGAACCTTCGCGCGTTGCGCGGGCTTGCTCCGGCAGACGCCGCAGCAGGCGGTGAGTCGCGATGATCTGCGCGAGCGGTTGCGCGTCGCGGCGGGTGGCATCGTTTTCACCACCATCCAGAAATTCGCGCCGCTGCCGGGCGAGACAGAGTTTCCGCTGCTCTCCGACCGCCGCAACATCGTGGTGATGGCGGACGAGGCGCACCGCAGCCAATACGATTTCATTGACGGCTTTGCGCGGCATATCCGCGATGCACTGCCGTGGGCGTCGTTCATCGGTTTCACCGGCACGCCCATCGAAAGCGGCGACCGCAACACGCCCGCGGTCTTCGGCCACTACATCGACATTTACGACATCCTCCAGGCGAAGGAAGACAAGGCGACCGTGCCGATCTACTACGAGCCGCGGCTGGCGAAGATCGAGTTGAAGCCGGAGGAGCGCCCCAAGATCGACCCGGACTTTGCCGAGGTAACGGAGGAAGCCGACGAGAACGTGCGCGAGGATTTACGCCGGAAATGGGCGCAGATTGAAGCGATGGTCGGCACCGAAAAACGGCTGGCGTTGGTCGCCAAAGATCTCGTGGAGCATTGGGAGAACCGGCTCACCGCGATGGATGGCAAGGCGATGGTCGTCTGCATGAGCCGCCGCATCTGCGTGGCGCTGTATGAGGAAATTCGCAAGCTGCGCCCGGACTGGCACGATGAGGACGACGAGAACGGTGTGATGAAGATCGTCATGTCCGGCTCAGCGTCGGATGGGCCGGAGTGGAACAAGCACATCCGCACCAAGGCGAAACGCGAGGCGATGTCGAAGCGGTTCAAGGATCCGAAGACATCCTTCAAGGTCGTGCTCGTGCAAAGCATGTGGCTGACGGGCTTCGACGCACCTTGCCTGCACACGATGTATGTGGACAAGCCGATGCGCGACCACGGGCTGATGCAGGCCATCGCGCGCGTGAACCGCGTTTTCAAAGACAAGCCGGGCGGTCTCGTGGTGGATTATCTCGGCATCGCGGAGCAGCTCAAACTCGCGCTCGCCAACTACACGAACAGCGGCGGCAAAGGCCGCGCCGTGCTGGATCAGGAGGAGGCCGTGGCGGTGATGATGGAGAAATTCGAGCAAGTGTGCGCGTTGATGCACGGCTTCGATTACGAGACGCCAGCGAAGGCGGCACCCGCCGCGCGCCTTCCCGCCATCGGCCTCGCCGCGGAGCACATCCTCGCGATCGATGACGGCAAGAAGCGTTACCTCCAAAGCGTAACCGAGCTATCGCAGGCGTTCGCTCTAGCCGTTCCACATGAACAGGCGCTCGCGATTCGTGATGAGGTCGGCTTTTTCCAAGCGGTGCGCGCGATGCTGGCAAAGAGCGTCGCTGGCGGCGGGCGCGGAAAGTCGCCGGAAGAAATGGAACTGGCCGTGCGGCAGATCGTGTCGCGCGCGATTACATCCGATCAGGTCGTGGACATCTTCGATGCCGCTGGGCTGAAGAAGCCGGACATCTCAATCCTCTCGGACGAATTTCTCGAAGACGTGCGCCGTCTCCCGCAGCGCAACCTCGCCGTCGAGCTGCTGCAACGGTTGCTGCAAGGCGAGATTAAGACGCGCGGGAAGAAATACCTCATCCAAGCCCGCTCCTTCGCCGAGCTGCTGGAAGCGACCATCCGCAAGTATCAGAACCGAACCATCGAGGCAGCGCAGGTCATCGCGGAGTTGATCGATCTGGCGAAGCAAATGCGCGCCGGAGCACAGCGGGGAGAAGACCTCGGCCTGTCGGATGATGAAGTCGCCTTCTACGACGCGCTGGAGGTGAACGACAGCGCCGTGAAAGTCCTCGGCGAGCCGATGCTCAAGACCATCGCCAAGGAACTCGTGGCCCACGTCCGCAAGAGTGTGAGCATCGACTGGACGATCCGCGATGCCGCGCGTGCGCAGATTCGCGTGATCATCCGGCGCATCCTGCGCAAGTATGGCTACCCTCCTGATAAGCAGGACAAGGCGACGCAAACGGTGCTGGAGCAGGCCGAGTTAATCTGCGCGGACACGTTCTGAACGCGCCTGACAAATGCAGGATCACGGCCTTGTTGATGAAGATGCGGCCCTTGGCCTGCTTGGCCGGCACGTTGGCGTTCCCAAGAGCGTAGCCATCATGGAGCGCCTTCACTTCCTGAGTGAGTATTCCCCAGCAGTCTTCGGCTGCTCACGGTGAGCAGCCGCTTCCAGACATAGTTGCCGTAGCCGCTGGCCCAGAGTTCCAGCGCCCAATAGCCCGCAAGGCGAGTGTCTCCACAGCGGATGGCCTTCTGCATCGCCGAGGAAACCTCGCCAAACTCATAGCCTCGTTTAGTTAGAAATCGCATGTCTTGATGCTCGTTCGCCGGGCACGTTTAGCCAAAAAGAAAGGAGGGTGTTGAGGGGTGCTTCGAGCGGTCGCGCGAAGGAGGTGAAGACATGGCTTTTCCCTCGTCGCACGAGGCTCGCGTTGTCCATCGCTGAGCCGCACCATTTGCATCGTGAGTGCCCGGCTACGCATCGAGGGAGAAGGATTGCCGCTCCGGCGGCCATGCAGATGCCGCTCTGCGTTTTGGAAAAGGACGCTCATCGCGTCACGCATTGCCGTCGGGGCACATCAATCGCGGTCTTGTCCTGACTCCGGTAGCTCTCGAACCGGATGTGGGCTTTCCACTTCCGCTTGAGGTAACGCTTTTCGGCGGCGATGCGCTCGGCGGATCGGAAGATCGAATTGCCACCGAGGTTTTTGTCCCGCTCCTGCACGGAACAGAACCGGGCCTCATTCCAGACCAGGCGATTGACCATCAGCTCCTCAAGCGTGGCGTCGATGTCGCACTTGCACTTGAGCAGCTCATCCCACTTCGGCACCGCGCCGTTCGCATCGCGCACGACGCCCACCGCACCGCCGACCCAATGATGAACTCCAAACGGATCGTTGCGCTGAAGCAGGCGCGGATCGCTGCGTTGGTGCCAGCCAAACAATCGCGCCCCGGCGCCAAGGACCAGGCTGAATCACGGCTGCATAAACGACAGATTCATCGCCGAGGACCTGCTCTCGAGCCGTAGAAGGCTCTCGGATATTGGCGAACCACTGAGCCCCGCCCTGTTACTCGATCCTTACCGCGTGGCAAGATACGCCCACGAATTGGCAAGCGCCGGGTAGTGACGAAATCGGCTGACGCTAGGCTGGTCTCAGCCCGATCCGGGCAGGAGAAAACATGAACCAACCGAACGCTCGACCGATCATCTGCGGGACCGACTTTTCTAAGCCGGCGCAGCACGCCGCAAACGTCGCGGCGGCGCTGGCGAAACGGCTCGGGACGCACTTGCTCCTCGTGCATGGCATCGATGAGCGGGGCGAGATTCCTTATCACCATTGGCCGCGCTTGGTTGCGACCGACCGCCCACGCCTGACGTGTGAGGCCGACCGTTTGCGGACGTCAGGCCTGACGGTCGAGGAAAGGCTGCTCGGCGGCGTGCCGGATGATGGCGTGGTGAGATGCGCGGAGAAGGCTGATGCGCGGATGATCGTGGTGGCGTCGTCGGGCATGGGCGCGGCGGGGCGCTGGCTCATGGGCAGCATCTCGGAGCGAATCGCGGAAACCGCCTGGCTCCCGACGCTGGTCGTGCGCGATGGGGCGGTGCTCGAAGCTTGGCTGCGAGACGAACGGGCGTTGAAGGTGTTTGTCGGCGCGGATTTCACTCCGACCTCGGATGCGGCGCTGCGCTGGGTCGAGGAGCTGGCGAAAATCGCGCCCTGCGAGATCACCGTCGGCTATGTCGATCGTCACGCGGACGAGCGCGGCGAGCAGGCGCTGCACTTGCCGGCGGGCGCGCCGCGCGCGCCGGAGATGCAGGAGATGCTGACTCACGATCTGCGGGAGAAAGCGCGCGCTCTCTACGGCAGGCATGAGGTTCATGTGCATGTCCTGCCGGCGGCGGATCGCGTCGATTTGCGTCTCATCGAACTCGCCCACGAGGCGAACGCCGATCTCATCGTCATCGGGACTCACCAGTGGCACGGACTGAGCCGGTTGCGGCGCCCCTCGGTGTCGCGGCGCGTGCTGCATGGGGCGAAGGTGAGCGTCGCCTGCGTTCCCGGTCACGCCCTCGCGCACGGCACCCATGCGCATATTCCGAAAGTGCAACGGGTGCTCGCGGCGACCGACCTTTCGACGCACGGCGGCCATGCCGTGCCGCATGCCTTCTCGATGCTCGTAGCCGGTGGCGCGGTCCGCCTGGTGCATGTCGTCGAACCGGGCGGGCGGCGCGAGTCACAGCTCACGCGTCTGCGCGACTTGATCCCCGCCGAAGCGACCGAGCACGGCCTCGACGCCGACGTGGAAGTGATCGAAAGCCGTGATCCCGCCACCGCCATTTGCGAAGCGGCGGATCGCTTCGAGGCAGATCTCATCTGCATCGGCTCGCATGGGCATTCGTCGCTCCTCGCCGCGGCCATGGGCTCTGTCGCCCACGCCGTGGTCGCTCGGAGCTGCCGCCCGGTGCTCGTGGTCCGGCCGCCCTCTTCGTGATTCAACCAACAACACACGCCCATATGCCAACGACGCTCGAAGTTCCACCGATCGCGGCAGCCGATCCGCAGGCTGAGACGAAATCTGCATTCATCAAATGGTTCGCCGACACCGGCATCGACGACGTGCCGCTGGTCGGCGGCAAGAACGCGTCGCTCGGCGAGATGTATCGCGAACTCGCCGCGCAAGGCGTGAAAGTGCCGAACGGTTTTTCCATCACCGCGGAAGCGTATCGCTATTTTTTGCGCGAATCGGGCATCGAAAAATGGATTGGTGAAATCCTCGCTGATCTCGACACGCGCGACCTCGAGAACCTGCGCAGCCGCGCGATGCAAGCGCGCCAGGCGATCCTCGGGGCGCGGCTGCCAGAGGATTTGAAGGTCGAAATCATCGATGCCTACGAGCAACTCCGCGGGAGCGATTTACACCCGCCCGCTGTCGCCGTGCGCAGCAGCGCGACCGCCGAGGATTTGCCGGACGCGAGCTTTGCCGGGCAGCAGGAGAGTTACCTCAATGTGCAAGGCAGCCGGGCGCTGCTGGAGACGTGCCGGCGCTGCTTCGCGTCGCTCTTCACTGACCGGGCGATCTCGTATCGCGCCGACAAAGGCTTCGACCGCGAAAAGATCGCGCTGAGCGTCGGCGTGCAGCGCATGGTGCGCAGCGATCTCGCGGCGAGCGGCGTCATGTTCACGCTCGATACCGAGAGCGGTTTTCGCGACGCCGTGCTCATCAACGCCGCCTACGGCCTCGGCGAGAACGTGGTGCAGGGGTCCGTGAACCCTGATGAATACTACGTCTTCAAGCCAACGCTGAAGCAGGGCTTCGCGCCGATCCTGCAGAAGGTGTGCGGCAACAAGGAGTTCAAGCTCATCTACGACATCGGCGGCGGGAAGATGGTGAAGAACGTCCCCGTCGCGCCGGGTGACCGCGCGCGCTTCGCCATCAGCGATGACGAAATCCTCACGCTCGCGCGCTGGGCCTGCATCATCGAGGACCACTACTCGGCAAAGCGGGGACGCCCGATGCCGATGGATATCGAATGGGCGAAGGACGGCATTACCGGCGAACTCTTCATCGTCCAGGCGCGGCCCGAGACGGTGCGCTCACGCGAGCAGACCGAGACGTATGAAACCTACCGCCTCGCGCGACGCGGCACCGTCCTCGTCACCGGCCGCAGCGTCGGCACGAAGGTGGCCACCGGGCCGGTGCGCGTGATCAAGAGCGTGCAGCATCTCGAACAATTCCAGGCGGGCGAGATTCTCGTCACCGACAAGACCGATCCCGACTGGGAGCCGATCATGAAAAAAGCCGCGGCGATCGTGACAAACCGCGGGGGGCGCACCTGCCACGCGGCCATCGTGAGCCGCGAGCTGGGCGTGCCGGCGATCGTCGGCACCGAGCACGGGACTGAGCTGTTGCTCAAAGCAGAGCACGTCACGGTGTCGTGCGCCGAGGGCGACACGGGCTTCGTTTACGGAGGCGAGCTGCCCTTCGAAGTGCAGCGCGTGAACCTCAAGGAGGTGGGCCATCCGCGCACCAAGGTGATGATGAACGTCGCCAATCCCGAGGAGGCGTTCTCGCTCTCGTTCATCCCGAACGACGGCGTCGGCCTCGCCCGCGAGGAGTTCATCATCACGAGCTACATCAAGATCCACCCGCTCGCGCTTGTCGGTTACGACGAGCTCAAAGACGCCGCCGCCAAAGCCGAGATCGCCAGGCTCACCAGCGGCTACACCGACAAGCCGCAGTTCTTCGTCGATAAGCTCGCGCAAGGCGTCGCGATGATTGCCGCCGCCTTTTATCCGAAGGACGTGATCCTGCGCCTGAGCGACTTCAAGACGAACGAATACGCGAACCTCATCGGCGGACGCGCCTTCGAGCCGGACGAGGAGAACCCGATGATCGGCTTCCGCGGCGCCTCGCGCTACTATCACCCGCGCTACCAGGCCGGCTTCGCGCTCGAATGCCGCGCGATGAAAAAGGTGCGCGACGAAATGGGGCTGAAGAATCTCAAGCTCATGATCCCCTTCTGCCGCACCGTCGAGGAAGGCCGGCGCGTGCAGGCCGAGATGGAAAAGCACGGCCTCAAGCGCGGCGAAGACGGACTCGAGCTTTACGTGATGTGCGAAATCCCGAGCAACGTGATCCTCGCCGACCAGTTCGCCGAAATTTTCGATGGCTTCTCCATCGGCTCGAACGACCTCACGCAGCTCATCCTCGGAGTCGATCGCGACAGCGAGGTCGTCGCGCCGATCTTCGACGAGCGGAACGACGCCGTGAAAAAGATGATCGTGAGCGTCATCGCCACCGCCCATGCGAAAGGCCGCAAGATCGGCATCTGCGGACAGGCCCCGAGCGACTACCCGGACTTCGCGCAATTCCTCGTCGAGCAAGGCATCGACAGCATCTCCCTCACTCCCGACACCGTGCTGAAGACCACGCTGGCGATTGTGGAAAAGGAGAAGGCTCTGGGCGCGGCCAGCCCGCGCACGTCGTCGCCGCGGGCATGAAGCCGGGCGAGACCTTCGACCTCGCCATCTTCGACGAAGCGCACA
>JAYWEP010000306.1:0-15147 GCA_043779205.1 Chthoniobacter sp.
GCCTAACGCGAAGTGGAGGAATTCATTGCGTAATTTAAGGCGCAATGATTTCGTCTATTTCTTCTTGTTTCAGGGGGACGGGTGGGCAAAATAGGAAGCGGTCAGCCTTTTTCACGATTATGAGTATTTCAGAGCCGGATGGTGTTCACAAGCCTAAATTTATCGAGGAGGTGCGCCGGGCGCTGCGGTTGCGGCATTACAGCATCCGCACGGAGCGGACGTATGTGGACTGGATCCGGCAGTTCATTCTTTTTCATGGCAAGCGCCATCCCAAGGATCTCGGCGAGGCGGAGGTGAGTGCGTTTCTGACGCATCTGGCTGCGGATCGCCAGGTGGCGGCGAGCACGCAGAATCAGGCGTTGAGTGCGCTGCTGTTTCTGTATCAGCAGTTTCTGCAGCGCAAGCTGGGTTTTCTGGATAATGTGGAGCGGGCGAAGCGGCCGGCGAAGCTGCCGGTGGTGCTGACAAAGGCGGAGGCGCAGGGGGTGATCGGCCAGCTCGCGGGGAGTTACCGGCTGATGGCCAATCTGCTCTATGGCAGCGGGCTGCGGCTGATGGAGTGTGTGCGGCTGCGGGTGAAGGATGTGGATTTCAGCTACAGCCAGATCACGGTGCGGGAGGGAAAGGGGGGGAAGGACCGGGTGACGATGCTGCCGCAGTCGATGCATGAGCCGCTGCAACGGCATTTGCGGAAGGTGCGGGTGTTGCACGAGGAGGATTTGGCGGAGGGGTTTGGCACGGTGCATCTGCCGCACGCTCTGGAGCGCAAGTTTCCGCACGCGCACCGGGAGTGGGTCTGGCAGTATTTGTTTCCGGCGGCGCGCCGCTCGCTCGATCCGCACGCCCTGCGGGAGCAGCGGCATCATCTGCACGAGAAGTCGCTCCAGGTGGCGGTGCAAAAGGCGGTGCGGCTGGCGGGGATTGCGAAGGCGGCGAGCTGCCATTCGTTCCGGCATTCTTTTGCCACGCATCTGCTGGAGGCGGGCTATGACATTCGCACGGTGCAGGAGCTGCTGGGGCACAAGGATGTGAGTACGACGATGATCTATACTCATGTGCTGAACAAGCCGGGGCTGGCGGTGCGCAGTCCGCTGGACTGAGCGGCGGGCGGGCCGCGCGGGAGAAGAGCGGGCATGCTGCCGCCCTTGGTCGGGCGCGGGCGGGAGGAGCGCACCAGATCGGGACGGGACGGACGGTTGGGATGGGCTGCTCAGGGATGGGCGAATGGCGTCGCGGGAGGGCGGGCCATGACGGGTGACGAATGAGGGGAAAAGCGCGATGTCCCGAACGAGGGGAGGCTGACGCGCGCGCCATTTGGGCGAGGACTCGGGGGAGGGGGCCGCATGGGCGTGGATGCCAGCGTGTTTGGCGTTGGGAGGCAAGGACAAAATTACGGTCGCGACGGTATATTTCGCGCGGGCGTTTGCGGCGGGCAGGATGGGAGGCGTTTTGCTCGGGTCCGCTTTTAGGAGCCTGTCGAAAAACCCGCCGATCCCCAGACCTTCGTTTTCTTTTACTTCTCCATCTTTTTCTCCTTTGCTGTGATTTGGGAAGAAGACGGAGACGGAGAAGAAGAAGAAGGCGCGCGCTCGTTTTTCAACAGGCTGCCAGGCTTTTTGCTCCCGCAGTGGGGCTTTGGGCGATCCTGCCGAATTGGCGTTTTAGTGGGGCTGGGAAAACAAAATGGCCGATGCGACCAACTTTTCTGGACATTGGCCCCTCGCTCCCAACTGTGAGGCGGCGGCGCAAAGTAGAACTTCAGTCCGCTCGCCGCCTCGATGTCCGCGTAGCGGTGGAACTCCGTCCCGTTGTCCGGGGTGATCGTCTGGCAGCGTCCGGGGTGTCGCTGCAAGAGCTTGATGGTCGCCCGGCTGGCCTCCGCGGCCGTCCGCGCCGCCAGCTTCCCGCTGAGCACGCAGCCGGTCTTGCGCTCCACCAGGGTCAGGATGCAGTCGCTGCTTTCCCCCGAGGCTTTGCCCCATCACCGGGCCGATCTCCCAGTGCCCGATCCGCCGCCGCTTCCCGACCGAGGCCGGGTGCTCCTCAATCCCTCCGCTTCCCGGCCAGCGGCCCCCGGCTGTCGTGGCGCCCAGAGCGCTTCCGGCACTGCTTGCGCGCGCACCGCAGATGCTGGTGCAGCGTCCCGCCCTTCTCCAAATCCGCCCAGACGTGCCGGGAGATCGTCTCGTGGCTGATTAAGAGCTTCCCGCTGGCGTCGCAGATACCCGCTCACCTGCTCGGGGCTCCATTGCTGCCCCAACAACTCTTCGACACGGGCCATCTCCGCCCGGCCAAACTGGCGGTTGCGCCGCGACCGCTTCCTGCGCGCCACCGCCCGCTCCTCCGCGCGCGCCGCCCGATACCACCCATCGCAGGGCGCCGCGTTGCGCTTCAGCTCCCGCCCCACCGTGCTCCGATGCCGCCCCAGTTGCCGGCCAATTTCCGCCTGGCTAGAGCCCCAACCTGCGCAGGCTCGCCAGCGCGCTTCGTTCTTCGGCCTGGAGTTGCTCGTATTTCATGGCCATCCTCCGGCCAGATTCCCCAGCCTCCCGCCCCGTGGCCGAAGGCCGGCGCCATCATCGGAAATGCGGCGGATCTCGGCTCGCGTTATCTCGCCAAAGGGCACGGCGACGACGCGCGCGACGCGCCGGCCTCGTCGGCACAAACACCGTCCGGCAGAATGAAAGCCGCGTCGCCAGCCTGGACGACATCGTGGAAAACGGCGGCGTCATCACCGAGGCCATCTCCACGCAGGCCCTGCGCGGGACGGGGAAGGGTGCGGGCCGAGAAGTTCATGGAGAGCCGCTGGAGGTGCGTGAACATCCGCCAGCGGAGGTCGTTGAGGACGCCGGTCGAAAATTTCGTATAGAGATAATCGAGACCGAGGCCCGCGGACGAGGCCGCGAGCAGGCTGGCGGCCTGGCCGAGGAGAATGGCGATGAGGATTTTTTCGTCGCGCGGAATGATCGCGTAATCCACGAGGTATTTGAAACTCATCGGGACGGCGGCGCTGAACGACATCTCGATGAGCAGCCCGCCGAGCAGGAGCAGGCCCACCCCCCAGCGCGCCCGCAAGGCCGCGCCGACATGCCGCACGATTTGCCGGACGCCGGAGACGGCGGCGGGCGGAGCGCCGGCTGCGGCCGGCTCCGATGCGGGGTTCATGGGGAGGGGCCAGCGGTAGGGGAAATCCGCGCGCGAAGCAAACGGGAGCTGCGCCGGGCGGGCAGCGGTTTTTTCCCGCTTGCGAACCGCGCCCTTCCGCCGCGCCTTTTCGGCGCAGGCCCCCGAAAGCAGCCCCACCCGCGCGGCGGCGACGCCCGCCGAAGGTCGCGCTGCTCATCGAAACCTCGAATGCCTACGCGCGCGGGCTGCTGCTGATCCCGCCGCTCGGCGTCGCCACGCGGCAGAGCACGGACGTGCTGGCGGTGGACGACCCGCCGGTGGCGCGCGCGCTGCATTCCATCCGCGAGCATGCGTGCGCGGGCATCGGCGTGGGCGACGTGCTGCGGCACTGCCCCATGGCGCGGCGGGCGCTCGAGGCGCGGCTCAAAGCGCTCCTCGGGCGCAGCCCGCACGAGGAGATCCAGCGCGTGCAAATGAACCGCGTGAAGGAGCTGCTGACCGGCACGGAACTCCCGCTCACGGAGATCGCGGCGCGCGCGGGTTTCCGGCAAACGGAGTATCTGAGCGTGTTCTTCAAACGCAAATGCGGCGCCGCGCCGAGCGCGTTTCGGAAAGAGCACGGGGCGCGGCGGTAGGGGATGGTGGAGCGAGGCGGCGAAAGGGGGTGCGGCTGGACTGGCGGGAGTTATTAACCCGTTTGGGGTATGGCGGAGGCGGGTGCCGGTGCTAACTTACCGGCACGCAGGACGAGTGCCCGCATCCCCATCCCAATCTATGAAAACCATTCAATCCTCCGCGCCTGCTTCCGTCCTTCCTTTCCGTGGCCGGCGGTGTCGTTCGCTGATCTGCGCCGCCTCAATTGCGCTCTTTGCCGGCACCCAGACGGTTCACTCGGCCACTCGCATCTGGATCGCCGCTCCAACTGATGCAAACTGGTCCACGGCGGCGAATTGGGGTGGCACTGCCCCAGGAGTGGCGACTGGCAGTTATGTCAACTCTTCTTTGAACACCGACATTGCCCAGTTCAATGCCGCCATCGGGCTCGGCGGCTTTGGTGGAGCGGGCAGTCCGATCGTCATTGACGCAAACCGCTTTCTGCAAAGCCTCAGTTTCGCCGCTGGGGCTGGCTCCTACGTGATTGGTGCCACGGGTGGTAACTTCCTCTTGCTGCAAAATGGAGGCAACATCACGGTGGCTGCCGGCGTCACCAGTGCTGAAGTGGTCAATGCTCCGCTGCAATTTCACCTTCCTTCCAGCACGAACGGCACCTATTCGTTCGTCAACAATTCAACCACCACTGCTGCGACCCTGACCATCGGGGGGACTGTTTCCATAGCCAACTCCACCCGGCCTCTTAACCTGACACTCGATGGCACAAACACGGGAAGCAACACCATCAGTGGAGTGATCACTCTCGGTAGCAGCACGGCCACTAACCTTATTACGAAGCAGGGGACGGGCACCTGGGTTCTCTCGGGCGCGAACGTCTTTACGGGTGCCGCTGCCACTACCGCAGCGAATGGTATTCAGATCAACGGCGGCACACTCTCGGCGCAAAACAATGCCGCCTTGGGCACGAACGGTACCGCCAATACGAATCAGGTTAGCATTAACAACACCGGCACGCTCGAGATCACCACTGGCATTACGCTGGATAACGGCCTTTCGTTAAACCTGAACAATGGCGGCACGATCCGGGGTGTTGGCGCGGCGGGGACAAACGGGCGCATCAATGTCGGAACCGCAGCGGCAACGAGCGTGACGCTTTCCACGGTGAACGCAGGCGACGTGTTCACGGTGGGCAATCTATCGGGTGACTTTGTTGGCGGCGCGGCGGATACCGTGACCCATGTCGCCGGTCCCGGCACAGTATTTAATGGTTTTGCCAGCACCAATTACCTGGGAGGCTGGTCGATCGATGCCGGCACGTTGCGCGTGGGTAGCTCGACGAACGGCCTTGGCAGCGCGGGCGTGGTCACATTTGGCTCCGGCAGCACGGGCAAATTACAGCTAAATGCGAATGATGTAACTTTGACCAGTCTTACCACGAACGCGACTCCCGGTTCGGCTGTGATCGAGAACGGTGCCGCTGGCACGAACACACTCACCGTCAACAATGCCTCGGCGAACACCTTTGCTGGCGTGCTCCAAAACGGCTCGGCGGGCACCCTGAAACTGACCAAGGGCGGCGCGGGGACGCTGACGCTCTCCGGCAATTCCAGCACCTACAGCGGGGCCACGACAATTTCCGCCGGAGTTCTCAATGTGACCAACACCGCAGGCTCGGCGACCGGGACCAGTGCCGTCGCCCTCAATGCCGCAACTCTGACCGGTGCTGGCTTTATCACAGGCACTGTCACCACTGCTGCCACCAGTATTATTACACCCGGCACCGTCACGGCTGGCAGCGCCGGATCGGGGGTGCTCACTCTCGGTAACCTGACGCTGACTGGCGGAACGACGATGAACTACGGGCTTGTTGCAGGCACCGCGACGAACAACTACCTCAGCACCGGGACACTCACGCTTCCCGGTGCCGGTACGGTCACTCTTAATCTTTACACGCCGGGCACCAGTAACCCGTTCGCGGCGGCGGGAACGTATGATTTGTTTCAGTACACGACCCTCGGCGGGGGCGCTCTGTCCGGGGCATTTTTAGTCGGAACGAGCATTGCAGGCTACACGCCGACCTTTGCGACTTCGGGAGGTTTTGTGCAGTTGACGCTCACGGCATCTGGAGTCATTGGCTCTTGGACCAACGGCAACGCGACGGGCAACTGGAATGATGCGGGCAACTGGAGTGGCGGTATTCCCAGTCTTGCCGGGTCTTCTGCGACTTTTGCATCAGCCCCGGGAGCGGTGACGCTGAACGCGAACGAAACGGTGGGTGGCCTCACGTTTAACAATGCCGCTGGCTACACCATCACCGGCGGGAATACCCTGACTCTGGATAACAATGGTTCCGGGGCATCTGTTACTGTGACGACGGGCTCCCATACCATTAGCACGGCGGTTGCTTTTAATGACAACGTCACCGTTGCGCCGGCCAGTGGCACGCAGTTGACCATTTCGGGCAATATTTCCCAAGCGACCGGCAGCAGCTCCCTGACAAAGACAGGGACGGGCACCTTGGTGCTGAGTGGCACAAACAGTTACTCGGGCGGGACAAGCGTCAGTAACGGTGTTCTGAATTTCAACGGCCTCAGCGCATTGGGATCGGCTTCGACATTGGCTTTGGGCAGCGCCACGACGAATGGCACGCTGCGGTATGCGAGTGGCAATACGGCTGACGTTTCCACCCTTACTGTGACCCTCAATGCGGGCGGCGGCACCATTGACACCAACGGCAATAACGTGACCTTTGCCAATGCCATCGGCAACAGTGGTGCCGGCGGTCTGACCAAGGCGGGAAGCGGCACCCTGACCCTGTCCGGCGCGAACACCTACACCGGGGCCACGACTCTTACCGCCGGCACGCTGAACATCAGCAGCGATGCCGCCCTCGGCTCAGCCGCGACAAACCTCACCTTCGACCCGGGCGCTGGCAACACGGCGACCCTGCAGGCTGGCGCAAATGTGAACTTAAGCGCAACCCGCAGCCTCGTGCTCAACAGCGGCACGGCGGCGCTCGACACGCAGGCAAACACGGTGACTCTCAATGGCGCGAGCAGTGGCAGCGGAGTGCTGGCCAAGAGCGGCAGCGGCACCCTGACCATCGCAGCGGGGCAAGGCTACACGGGCGGCACGGTTATCAACGCGGGCAAACTCAATATCCAGTTTGGCGGCTCATTGACCAACGGCATCACGCTCAATAACGGTTCCTCGCTGGCGATGACCCAAGTGGGGGCTAATTCCTTGTTTTTTGGCAACGCAATCACGGTGAACGGCACGACCACCTTCAGCAGCGCCGCCACAGCCAACGGCTACTTCGGGCTCCTCACGGGCGATGCCAGCAGCGTAATCGACCTGGCTGCCGGCACCCAGGCGTTGAACTTCAGCGCGTCCGCCACGAAGCAATTCACCAACTTCCTCGGCACCGTCAATGTCCTTGCCGGAGCTTCCATGGACACCCGCGGCACCACTGCGGCCAACGGCGGTGACAACACCACCTTCAGCGTGGATGGCTTTGTCTCCTCCAAAAACGCAGGCTCCTGGACCTTCGGCGCGCTGACCAGCACAGGCGCCACTGGCACCCTCGGTGGCACCGACAACTACATCGTCGGAGCCAAGAACCTGAGCACCACCTACGCGGGCAACATCACCACCAATGCGGCGACGGGCTTGACGAAAAACGGCACGGGCACGCTGACCCTCACGGGCAGTGGCAACACCTACACGGGCACGACGCTCATCAGCGTCGGCACGCTCCAGATCGGCGCAGGCGGCAGCATCGGCAGCCTCGGCACCGGTTCGGTGACCGACAATGCTACTCTGACCTTCAACCGCAGCGATGCCGTTGCTGTGAGCAACGGCATCACCGGCACGGGCTTGATCTCTCTGATTAACAGCACGGGCACGGTGAACTACACGGGAACAGCGAGCGTCGCCAACCTCTTTGTGAAGGCTGGCACGTTTGCAATCGGCACCGGCGGAAGCGTCACGACCAGCAACTTTGGCGGCCCTGGTGTGGCGGCAGGCGACAACGGGATCTGGACGGTGCTCGGCACCGGCTCCTACACGTCGAATGGCGACTTCAACGTGGGCGACACGGGAAGCACCACGGTTGCGGCGACTGGCATCCTGAACATCCAGGACACGGCCTTGGTGACTATTGGCACCAACGGCGGACTTTATGTAGGGTCAGCCTTCACGGCGACTGGAGACCTTGGCATCGGCACAGTCAACCAGACCGGCGGCACGTTCACTGACAACGACACGGCAAACGGAACCTTTGTCATTGGGGGGCGCAACTTCAACACTGGCACGGGCACCTACAACCTGAGCGCTGGAACGGCGACTCTCAAGGGTCTGGGATACGTCGGCGGCGCAGGCACAGGCACACTTAACATCAGCGGCACGGGTGTCTTTGATGCCCAAGCCGGACTGCTACTGGCAAACAACAGCAACCTTCAAACGGGTTCCGCTGGAACGGTGAATCTCAATGGTGGCACGCTCGCTGCGACAGCGGTGAGCGCAGGCGCAGGCACAAGCACCTTCAACTTCAACGGCGGCACGCTGAAAGCTGATGCTGCGAGCACGACGTTCATGACCGGCCTGACGACGGCAAACGTGCGCAACGGCGGCGCGATCATTGACACAGGCGTGAACAACATCACCATCGGCCAGGCGCTCGTCCACAGCACCATCGGCGGCGATAACGCCACCGACGGCGGCCTGACCAAGACGGGCAATGGGACGCTGACTCTCAGTGGCGCGAATACTTATACCGGAGTTACCACGGTCAGCATCGGCACCCTTGTCGCGGTTAATGCCACGGCCCTCGGGACGGCGGCCGCGGGCACCACCATCGCGAGCGGGGCCACGCTGGATGTGCAGGCGAGCATCGGTGCGGAAGCCATCAGCGTGAGCGGAACGGGTGTCGGCGGTAATGGGGCGCTGGTGGCGGGTGCGGGCACGGGCACGGTCGGCGGGGCTGTGACCATGACAGCCGATACCCGCATCGGCGGCGCGGGCACGCTTAATGTGACCGGTGCCATCGCTGGCGCGTTCACCCTGACCAAGGTCGGTTTGGGGATCACGACCCTGTCCGGCGCGCAAACCTATGCGGTGCTCACGACCAGCGCCGGGACGACCAACGTGAACAGCGCAGTCGGCACCGGCAGCTCGACGATCAATGCGGACGCCACGACGCACATCCACGCCAGCCAGACCCTGGCCGCGCTGAACATCGCCGATGGCGTGGAAGTCACTTTCGGCGATGGGTTGCCGTTCGTCGGCGGGGCGGAAAAGTTCGGCGCTCCCGCGCTCGTGCCCGAGCCCGGCTCGATGGGTCTGCTGCTCGTCGGTGCGCTCGGCTTGCTGGGTCGTCGGCGGCGGAGCTAGCCGCAGCCCGATTGGCACCCGACAGGCACGACGGCACGAAAGCGAACCCGCTGTGCGCCTGCGGCACCGTCTGGGGGGCTGCGGGACGGGATTCGGGTCCGGAGCCTCGGGCCTCCCGGATGACCGAACCTTGACGGTCCAACGGCAATGTGACGTTTTTGTAATAATGGGAATTGGCGGGACGCGCCGTTCGCACTCCACTGCGATTCGTTTCCAGCGGCGTTCAACCTCGCCGACAACGCGCCAGCGGCGGTGCTCAGCGGTTCGCTCAGTCTCGGCAACTGGGCCAGCGGCGCGACGATGTTTGTTTTGTGGGCCGATGACAACGGCCCAGGCGCACCGGACAGCGGCTTCACGCTCGACAACGTGAGGTTCACCCCGACGCTGCTCGGGAAAAATCTCGTCTATAATCTCACCCATGCCGTCGGCGGAGCGCCCAACGGGTCACTCACAACCGGCGGCGGCAACTACTGGCTCGACAGGGCCACGCCCGCCGCGTTCGCCACAAACGACCGCACCACGTTTTCGCAGGATGGCTCGGCGACCATCGACGTTCCCGCGCCCGGCGTGACCGCGGGCTGCATGACGGTCAGCCATGCGTCGGGCACTTGCACGATCGGCGGCGCGGGGGCGATCACGAGTACATTCACAAAATCCAACGCGGGCGCGCTCGTGCTCACGAGCGCCAATTCTTTCACCGCGCCGACGATCACCGGCGGCACCGTCGAAACGCAGGCGACCAATGCGCTCGGCACTGGCGCGATCACCATCAGCGGCGGGGCGACTTTGAAAACGACCACCGTGGCGCAGGTCCAGGGCGCGACGGTCAGCATCGGAAGCGGCGGCGCGACCATCCAGACCGACACCGACTTGAGCATTGCCGGCATCAACGGCACCGGGGCGCTGACGACGAAGGGAGCGGGTGCCTTGACGCTGGCCAGCGGATCGAGCAGCGCATCCGTCGCGGGCCTCATCATCCAGGCCGGCAAAGTGTCGGCGAATGCCACCGCCTCCCTCGGCGGCGCCACCCAGAGCATCGCGCTCGACGGCGGCACGCTGGAGATGACGAACACCGGGGACCAGACTTTCACCGGAACCCTCTCCCCCACGGCCAACGGGGGGCACCCTCTCCGTGACCGGAACCGCCTCCGCGGACGGCCTGATCACCGGCACCGCAAACTCGGTGACCGGCAGCGGGACGATCACCAAGACCGGTGCCGGCATCCTGCGGATGACCGCGAATCAAACCACGCTTTCGAGCAACTGGATCGTCAACGGCGGCGTCCTCTCCTTTGGCAACGGCACCACCAGCGGCGTCGGCTCGGGCACGGTGACCGTCAATGCCGGCGGCTGATTCGGCGGCGTCAACACGGCGGTTCCGAACAACATCACCCTCAATGGCGGCGGCCTGGCCACGCGGTCGGGCAACGGGACGAACTTCCAGGGAACGGTGAGCGTCACCGCCAGTTCGACGGCCAATATGCTCAGTTTCAATTCGTTCGGTGCAAACGACATCATCGTCAGCGGGGTGGGCAGCATCGTGACCCTCAATGGCAACGTGACCTCCACGGGGACGGGCAGCTTTGCCCGGCAAAACCCGACGGTTTCCAGCGCGACCGTGGACCTCGGCGGCGGCGTGCGCACCTTCACCGTCGCGGGCACGCTGACCATCGGCACCGCCGCCGCGCCGATCACGATCACCAATGGCGCGCTGACCAAGGCCGGCACCGGCACGCTCAACCTCACCGGGCCGCAGACCTACGCCACGCTGAATGCGAACGACGGCGTGACCAATTTGAACAGCGCCCTCGGCACCGGCACCTCGGTGCTCAATGCGAACGCGACGGTGAACATCCACGCCAGCCAGACGCTGGCGGCGCTGAACATCGCGGACGGCGTGGAGGTCACGTTCGGCGACGGGTTGCCGCTCGCCGGCGGGCCGGACAAATTCGGCGCTCCCGCGCTCGCGCCCGAGCCGGGCAGCGCCGCGCTGCTGCTCGTGGGTGCGCTCGGCGTCATCGGGCGCCGGCGGCGGCGGTAGCGCGCCGCTTCCCCACTTGAGAGGGCGGTGGTTTTGGGATTGGCGGATTTCCTCGTTTGCATTTCCGCGCGAGCCGCTATCTTTCCGGCCCTTTTCCAAAAACACCTCCTCCGCCCCACCCATACCGCCATGAATGTCGTCGTCGAAAACCTGCCCAACTGCATCACCACCCTCCGCATCGAACTGGAGGCCGAGAAGGTCGGCAAAGTCTGGGACGCGGTGACGGGCGACTACACGAAGTTTGCGAAGATCCCCGGCTACCGCGCGGGGAAGGCGCCGAAGTCGGTGATCGAAAAGAAATTCAAAAAGCAAATCCGCGAGGAGCTGGAGAAGAAGCTCCTCTCGGAATCGTGCCGCGAGGCGATCTCGGAGAATAAAATCCGCGTGCTTTCGCTGGCGCAAATCGAGGACGTGGAGCTGGCGGAGGACAAGTCGATGAAGTTCACGGCGACGCTGGTCACGCATCCCGATTTCGAGCTGCCGTCCTACAAGGGGCTGGTGGTGCCGATGAAATCGACCGAGGTGACGGAGGCGGAGATCGACGAGTCGCTGGAGAATCTGCGCGACCAGGCGGCGGACTTTGCGGACATCACGGAAGAGCGCGGCGCGCAGATGGAGGATTACGTGGTCGTGGACTATCGCGGAACCATCGACGGCAAGCCGGTGCACGAGCTTTTTCCGAAGTCGGGCAAGCCGCTCTCGGGCAATGACGATTTCTGGATCCGGATGACGCCCGAAGCGTTTTTCCCCGGCTACTGCGCGGCGCTCGAGGGTGCGAAGCCGGGCGAGGTGCGGACGTTTGAGATCGAGGTGCCGGCGGACTTCCCGGTCGAGGGAATGGCTGGGCAGAAGATCCAGTACGTCGTCACGCTCAAGGAAATCAAAACCAAGGTGCTGCCGGAGTTGAACGACGCTTTCGCCGAAACCGTGGCGACGGGCAAGACGCTCGCGGAAGTGCGCCAGATGGCCCGCGAGGAACTCGGCCGCCAGAAAGTCGCCGATGCCGAGGCGGGCAAGCGCAACGCGATCATGACCCAGCTTCTCTCGCAGGTGGAGTGCGAGCTGCCCGTGGACATGGTGCGCACGCAGACGCGCCGCCTCCTCTCCGACATCGTGCGCGAGAACCAGTCGCGCGGGGTCGCCGACGAAGTGCTCAAGGAGAACGAGCAGCAGATCCTCGGCACCGCCGCGCAGAACGCGCGGGAGCAGTTGAAAGGCACGTTCATTTTGCTTCGCATCGCGGAGATCGAAGGCATCAAACCGACCCAGCACGAGTTCAACCACCGCATCGCCCAGCTCGCCGAGCGCTACGAAATGAAAGCGCCGAAGCTTCTGAAGGAACTCGAAAAACGCAACGCCCTCGATCAAATCACCGAGGAGATTCTGACGGCCAAGGTTCTTGATTTTCTGGCCTCCACAGCTAGCGTCACGACCATTCCCGCCGGAGCGTAACGCAGCCAGCCAGCCACCCTTTTTTCATGATCATCCAGCCCGACCGCCGCATCGCCGCCCCGCAGAATAACTACTACCCCATGCCCTTCGTCATCGAACGGAGCGGCAATCGTGAGCAGTCCTACGACATCTATTCCCGGCTGTTGAAAGATCGGATCATCTTTCTCGGCACGGCGATCGACGACCACGTCGCGAATGCCGTCATCGCGCAGCTTCTTTTTCTCCAAATGGACGACGGGAAAAAGGACGTGAGCATTTACATCAATTCGCCCGGCGGCTCGGTCACCGCGGGCCTCGCGATTTACGACACGATGCAGTTTATGACCTGCGCGGTGAACACCTATTGCATCGGCATGGCGGCCAGCATGGGTGCGGTGCTGCTCGCGGCTGGCACGAAGGGCAAACGCTATGCGCTGCCGAATTCCGACATCATGATCCATCAGGTCAGCGGCGGCGCTTCGGGCACGGCGAGCGATGTCGAGCGCACGGTGGAGTTCATGTTCAAGCTGAAGAAGCGGCTCATCCACATCCTCGCGCAGCACACCGGCAAGACCGATGAGCAGGTCAAGGCCGACTCCGATCGCGACTACTACATGAGCGCCGCGGAGGCCAAGGAATACGGCCTCGTGGACGAGGTCGTGAAATCGCGCAAGGAACTGCCCGGCGCGGAGAAGGGTCTGCTGGAAGGCACACCCGTCGCCGACAAGATCGAAGGCTAAACAGACCCCCGACGACATGGCCAGAGCGAGTAACCTCACGATGTGCAGCTTCTGCGGCAAGAGCCATGCGGAAGTCCGCAAGCTCATCGCCGGCCCCGGCGTTTATATCTGCGATAGCTGCATCAATGTCTGCAAAGGCATTCTCGATAAAGAGCTGAACGACGACGCCAAGCGGCACTCCACGACGCTCCGCGTGCCCAAGCCGATGGAAATCCGGCGGCAGCTCGACCAGTTCGTCATCGGCCAGGATCGCGCGAAAAAGACCCTCAGCGTCGCGGTGCATAATCATTACAAGCGCATCCTGCACAACGGCGCGGCGGGCAGCGGCGCGGTGCAGATGGACCCGCTCGGCGACGTGGAAATCGACAAGGCCAACGTCCTCCTCATCGGCCCGACCGGCAGCGGCAAAACGCTCCTCGCCCGCACCCTCGCGCGCATCATCGACGTGCCCTTTACCATCGCCGACGCCACCACGCTGACCGAGGCCGGCTACGTCGGCGAAGACGTGGAGAACATCATCCTCCGCCTGCTCCAGGCCAGCGACTACGACGTGAAGCGCGCCGAAATCGGCATCGTTTACATCGACGAAATCGACAAGATCGGGCGCAAGACCGACAACGTCTCCATCACCCGCGACGTGAGCGGCGAAGGCGTGCAGCAGGCGCTCCTGAAAATCCTCGAAGGCACCACCTGCAACGTCCCGCCCCAGGGCGGGCGCAAGCACCCGCATCAGGAATACATCCAGGTCAGCACCGACAAGATTCTCTTCATCTGCGGCGGCGCGTTCGTCGGGCTGGAGAAGATGATTCAAAAGCGGATTGGCAAAAAAGTACTCGGCTTCGGAGTCACTGCAGGGGAGGCCAACGCGGCTGAGATTCCCGCGAGCGAAGCCATCCGTTTCACCGAGCCGGAAGACCTCCTCGCCTTCGGCATGATCCCGGAATTCGTGGGCCGTCTCCCCGTCGTCACCGCGCTCGACCAGCTCTCCGAGGACGAGCTGGTGATGATCCTCACGGACACGAAGAACGCGATGATCAAGCAGTTCACCAAGCTCCTCGCGCTCGAAGGCGTGAACCTCAACGTGACCAAGGACGCCCTCCGCGCCCTCGCCGAGCAGGCCGCGACCAAAGGCACGGGCGCCCGCGCCCTCCGCTCCATGCTCGAGCGCATCATGCTCGATCTCATGTACGAAATCCCGAGCCGCGAAGACATTTCGGACGTGACCATCAACCGCGCCGTCGTCGAAGGGAAGAAGCCGCCGCTCATTCGCAAAAAGCAGGACAAGGACGCGGCGTAGCGAATCCGGCGAGACCGCGCGCCACCCTTTTAGAACGCCAGCCGGAAGCCGACGCTGACGCTGTGGCTGTCGTAGTTGGTGCGGGCGATCCTAGCCGTCGTAGTACACATAGGCGCTGGTGCGCTCGCTGAACTGCCCGGCCACGCCCGCGCCAATGAGCAGGCTCTCGCGGGCCTTCGCTTTCTTCCAGGCAGCGCGCGGGGCGGAACTCCAAGTGCCTCAACCTGGCACCGAGGGCTTAAAAGCTCGGTGGACAGCCTTGCGAAACGGGGGCTGGCCCGGTAGCTTCGGCCCATGAGCACCGCGACGACTTTACCCCTGAGCGAGATGAGCCGTCCCGCCAAGCTCCGCGTGATGGAGGAGCTTTGGGATGATCTTTGTCATTCGCCCGAAAGCGTGCCTTCGCCCGACTGGCATGGCGAGGTGCTCGCGGCGCGGGCCGGGCGGGTGGCGAAAGGCGAGGCTGAGTTCCGCGAGTGGGCGGACGTGAAAGAGCGGCTGCTGCGGAA